>JAJYLI010000227.1 GCA_021787855.1 bacterium
GCGCCCCGCCGCCACCGGCTAGCTACAGCGGGTGCGGCGATGGCTCTCGGGGCGCGGCGCGCTGGCCGCGCTGGTGGTGGGCGGCGCGGTGGCGGCGGGCGGCGGCTGGCGCGCGCTCGGCGTGCTGCTCGCCTTCTTCGTCAGCTCCAGCGCCCTGACCCGAGGGGGAGGGCGGCGCGGCGCCCTCCAGGTGGCGGCCAACGGCGGCGTGGCGGCGGTCGCGGCGCTGGCGGCGCGGCTGGCTCCGGGAGCCTGGCTCGCGTTCGCGGGCGCGCTGGCCGCGGCGGCCGCGGACACCTGGTCCACCGAGATCGGGCGGCATTCCCCAACCGCGCCGCGCCTGGTGACCACCGGCCGGCGGGTGAGTCCCGGCACGTCGGGCGGGGTGACCTGGCTGGGCAGCGCCGGCGGCGTGGCGGGCGCGGTGTTCGTGGCGGCCGCCGCCGCGCTGCTCGGTGCCCTGCGCGGCGCGGCGGGCGGGGCAGGTTGGGTGGGGGGAGGGGCGGCGCTGTGGCCGGTGGCGGTGGGCGGCGTGGCCGGGGCGTGGGCCGACTCCCTGCTCGGGGCCACGCTGCAGGCCCGCTACCATTGCGCCGCCTGCGGCGCGGACGGCGAGAGCCCCCTGCACGAGTGCCCGGCGGGCCGGCGCGGCCGGCGGGTCGCGGGCCTCGCGTGGATGACCAACGACACCGTGAACCTCGCGGCGACCGTGGTCGGCGCCCTGGTCGCGATCCTGCCTGCCGTTTTTGGGGTACCAGCTCTACCTTCAGCCTGATCACTTCATTCCATAAACCCGGAGTCGGCGGTTGCGCGACCTGCTCGTCGTGGGCGGTGGGCCGGCCGGCGCGGCGACGGCGACGTGGGCCGCGCGCGCGGGGCTGGACGTGCTGCTGGTGGAACGGGAGCGCTTCCCGCGCCACAAGGCGTGCGCGGAGTACCTGAGCCCCGAAGCCGCGCGTGACCTCGACGACCTCGGCGTGCTGGCGGAGGTGGAGGAGCGCGCGGCCAGGCTGTGGGGCTTCCGCATCGTGGCGGACGACGGCGCGCAAGCGCGCGGCCGGTTCCCGGACGACGCGCGGGCGTACCGGCGCTACGGGCTGGCGCTGCCCCGCGCGCATTTCGACGCCCTGGTCCTGCGCGCCGCGCGCCGCGCGGGCGTCGAGGTCCGCGAGGGCGTGGCGCTCGAGGCGCTGACGAGCGAGGACGGCGTGGTGACCGGCGCGGTGCTGCGGCCGGCGGGGCCGCCGGCGCTTCCCGGCGGCTCACGGGCGGAGGGGATGGGACGGCACACCGAGCGCGCGCGCGTGGTCGTGGGAGCCGACGGCCTCAACTCGCTCGTGGCCCGGCGCCTCGGCCTGGCCCGCCGCCTGGGCCCGGCGCGCGTCGCCCTGGTCGCGCACTTCGCCGGCGTCGAAGGCATGAGCGAGTACGGCGAGATGTTCGTCGGGCGCGGCCGCTACATCGGGCTCGCCGGACTCGATCCGGACGGGCCCGGCCGGTTGGTCAACGTCGCCGCCGTGGTGGCGCGGGACGCGGTGCGCGGTGCGGGCCTCGGGCGCGACCCGGGCGCGTTCCTGCGCGACGTGGTGGCCGGGTTCCCCGAGCTCGAGCGGCGGCTGCGCCATGCGCGGCTGGTGCGCGAGGTGCTGGTGGCCGGGCCGTTCGCCCGCGCGGCCCGGCGCTCCGTGGCCGACGGGGCGCTGCTGGTCGGCGACGCCGCCGACTTCTTCGACCCGTTCACGGGCGAAGGCATCTTCGCGGCCTTGAGGGGCGGGCGACTGGCCGCCCGGGCGGTCGCGGCGGCCCTGGCCCGGGGGGAGGCGAGCGCCGCGGCGCTGGCGCCGTACCGGCGGGCGCGGCGGCGCGCCTTCCTGGGCAAGTGGGCCTTCGAGCGCGTGGCCGGCCTGGCGGCCACGCGCCCGGCGCTGATGCGCCGCTTCGCGCGCCGCATGGCGAGCCACCCCGCGGCCCTGGGCCGCTGGCTCGGCGCCGCGGGCGACTACGTCCCGCCGGTCGAGCTGCTGGCGCCGCGCTCGCTCGCCGCGCTCTTCCTATAGAATGGCGAAAGCGTCCCCGTGCCCACGCGCCTTCCACCCCCAAGGACAGCCTCCATGCCCCTCGATGCGCCGCGCTTTCGCCACACGATGAGCCACCTGGTGACGGGCGTGACGGTGGTCACGGCCCGGGTGGGCGGGCCGGCCGGGGCCGTCGGCCTCACCGCCAGCTCGGTGACGTCGCTGTCGCTCGAGCCGCCCATGCTGCTGGTTTGCGTGGGGCACGACTCGCAGCTGCACGACGCGCTGGTCCGGGCGGAGCGCTTCGCCGTCAACGTCCTGGCGGCCGACCAGGTCGAGGTGGCGCGGCGCTTCGCGGACCGCGGGCGCCAGCGGCTCGGGGACGGCGAGGTGACCTGGTCGCCCGGCGGCGCGCCCCTGATCCCCGGCGCGCTGGCGCAGATCGAGTGCCGCCGGAGCGCGCACCTGCCGGGCGGCGATCATACCATCCTTACCGGCACCCTCGAATGGGCGTGGACCGCCGACGGCGGCGGCGAGGGGAGGGACGCGCGCGGACGCCCGCTGTGCTACTTCCGCGGCGGCTACACGGTGCTGGGATGACGGGCGCGCCGCGGGAGGCCGACCGGGCGCCATCCCCGTCCTTCGCGCCGCCCCCGCTCTCCGGCCCGGCGCGCGGAGCCGCCGCGGCGCGCGCCTGGCCGGCGGCCCGCGAACTGTTCGACGACGCCGCGGCGGATCCCGCGCTGGCGCTCGCGTCGCTCCGGGACATCGCGCGCGCCAACCGCCTGCTGGGCGGCACCGCCGCCGCCCTGGCGCGGCTGGACGAGTTCTTCCGCGGGGCGGGAGGGGGAGGGCGCGCCGGCGCGACCCTCACGCTGCTCGACGTAGGCACCGGTGGCGGCGACATCGCGCGGGCGGCGCGCCAGATC
>JAJYLI010000228.1 GCA_021787855.1 bacterium
CGTCACTCGCCGGCGCTGTTCGCTCTGCTGGAGGAGAGCCTCGGCGCGGTCCGGCGCGCGGCGCTGGCGGACGACCCCGCCGCGTTCGAGGCGCTCATGGAGCGGGGGCGCGCGTACCTGGGCGATTCCCTGCCGCTGGAGTTGGAGTGAGTCGGACCACCGCCTAACCTCCCCGCGTGTGCATCTCCCGGTGCGGGTCCGTGCGCAGGGCCTCGGCCGGGTAGAGTGCGCCGCGGTCCAGCACCCGGAGCCGCTCCTCGGCTCCCCGGTCCGTCCGGCCGCGCCAGGTGGCGGCGATCAGCGCCGCCAGCTCCTCGTCCGGCGCCCCCGCCCGCAGCGGATCCCTGAGGCTCACTCCCCGCTCGGCATAGAGGCACAGATACCAGGTGCCGTCGGCGGTGAGCCGGCTCCGGTCGCAGGCGCGGCAGAAGGGGGCGGTGGTCGAGGCGATGACGCCGCAGACGGTCCCGTCGCCCAGCCGGTAGCGTTCGGCCGGCGCGGCGCCGTCGCGGGGGCCGGCCAGCGGCGCGGCGCTGCCGTAGCGGCGCGCCAGGGTCTCCAGCATCTCCCGGCGCGAAACGACCTGCTCCGCCGACCAGCGCGTGGCGCCCCCCACGTCCATGTACTCGATGAATCGCACCTCGGCGCCGATGCCGCGCCCGAACTCGATCAGGTCCGCCAGCTCGTCGTCGTTGTAGCCACGCACCACGACGGTGTTGAGCTTGAGCGGCGAGAAGCCGGCCGCTCGCGCGGCCTCGATCCCGGCCAGCACGTCGGCGTGCCGCTTGCTGCGGGTGTACGCCTCGAACCGGTCGGGCCGCAGGGTATCGAGACTCACCGTCAGCCGGTGGAGCCCCGCCGTCTTGAGCGCGCCCGCCTGGCCCGCGAGCACCATCCCGTTGGTGGTCAGCGCCAGATCTTCGATCGCCGGGTTCCGCGCCAGCAACGCCACCAGGGCGGGGAGGTCGTGCCGCAGCAGCGGCTCGCCCCCCGTGAGCCGCACCTTGGCGACCCCGAGGCCGGTGAAGACGCGTGTCAGCCGCGCGATTTCCTCGAAAGTGAGAATCGAGGCGCGCGGGAGCCAGACGTACTCCTCCTCCGGCATGCAGTAGCGGCACCGCAGGTTGCAGCGGTCGGTGACCGAGAGCCGGAGGCTCCGGAGCGGGCGGCCCAGCGTATCCGCGAGGGGCATCCTCCAATCAAACCGGCGCGGGGACGCGCGGGCAAGGATCGCCCCGGCGGCCCCGGCCGCTCACCCCGGCTGCTTCGCCGCCGCCAGCTCCTGCTCCCTGAGCTCCCGCCGCAGGATCTTGAGAATCCCGCTCTTGGGCAGGCTGTCCCGGAACTCCACCGCCCGCGGGATCTTGTAGGCCGCGAGGTTGCTCCGGCAGTACGCGATGATCTGCTCGGCCGTGGCGTGTTCGCCCGGCCGCAGCACCACGAACGACTTGATGGTCTCGCCGCGCCGGGGATCCGGCACGCCGATCGTCGCCGCCTCCAGCACCGCCGGGTGCTTCAGCAGCACCTCGTCCACCTCGTCCGGATAGACGTTGTAGCCCGACGCCAGGATCATGTCCTTCCTGCGGCCCACGATCCGGTGGTAGCCGTCCTCGTCAATCGTCGCGATGTCGCCGGTCATCAGCCAGCCGTCCTTCAGGACCTGCGCGGTCTCTTCGGGCATGTTCCAGTAGCCGGCCATCACCTGCGGCCCCCGGATCAGCAGCTCGCCCGCCTCGCCCACGGGCAGCTCGCGCGTGCCGGTCTCGAGGTCCACGACCTTCGAGTCCGTGTCGGAGACCGGGACGCCGATGCTGCCCGCCTTGCGCAGGCCCTCCATCGGGTTGACGTGCGTGACGGGCGACGTCTCGGTGAGGCCGAACCCCTCCACGATGTGGCTGCCGGTGAGCTGCTCGAACCGCTCCATCACCGAGATGGGCAGGGGCGCGGAGCCGGAGAAGCAGGCCTTCACCGAGCGGACGTCCAGCCGCTCGATCCCCGGGTACTGGTTGATGGCGTGGAACATCGCGGGCACGCCCATGAACAGGGTGACCCGCCGCTTCACCACCGCCTTCACCAGCTCGGGGATGTCGCGCGGGTTCGGCAGGACGACCATCGCGGCCGCCAGCGCGACGGGGAAGTTCATGCACACGGTCATCCCGAACACGTGGAACAGCGGCAACGCCGTCAGCACCACCTCGGAGCCGTGGCTCACGTGCAGCCACGCCACGCACTGCTGCACGTTGTACGACAGGTTGCGGTGCGTGAGCATCGCCGCCTTCGACACGCCGGTGGTGCCTCCCGTGTACTGGAGCGCCGCGACGTCGTCCAGGGCGACGCGCACGTCCGGCGGATCGGGCTCGCTGCCCTCGACCAGCGCGCGGAAGCGGTGCACGCCCGGCTCCGGGGCGACGCGCGCCCAAACCGGCGGCTGCATCCGCTTCAGCTTGAGCGGCGCGAGCTGGCGGAGCGGGAAGGGCAGGTACTCGGGAATCGAGGCGACGACGTACTGCTTGATCGGCAGGCGGTGGCGGATGTGCCGCAGCCGGTGCGCGTACAGGAAGTCGGCCGTCACGGCCACCTCGCAGCCCGCGTCGCTCCACTGGTGCTCCAGCTCCCGCTCGACGTACAGCGGATTGGTCATCACCACCTGGCCGCCCAGCGACAGCGTGGCGTAATAGGCCATGACGGTCTGCGGCAGGTTGGGCAGGTGGATCGCCACCCGCGTCCCCCGGGTCACCCCCAGAGTGGCGAGCGCCGTGGCCAGCCGGTCCACCTGGTCCTTCAGCTCCCGGTACGTGAGTCGCGCGTTCAGGAAGTACAGCGCCGGCGCATCGGGGTAGGCCGCCGCCGAGCGCGCCAGGCGCTCGGGCAGGGCCAGTTGCTCGTAGTCGAGGCTCGGCGGGACGACCGTGTCGTAGAACTTGTGCCAGAC
>JAJYLI010000069.1 GCA_021787855.1 bacterium
GAGAACGGGCGCTGGAACGAGGACGAGCGGGAGCGCATCGAGCGGTGGGCCGCCTCGCTGGTCGAGCGGCTGGCGGCGTTGCCGGCGATCGCCATGCGCGAGATGGCCGTGGTACACGGCGTCGAGACCGCGCACACCTTCCTCGCGGCGCTCGGCGCGTCGCTCGAGTCCGGCGAATCCGCAGCAGGGGAGCGGCCGCGGCCGGCCGCGCCCCGGGTCGGGGCCGCGCTGTCGTGACTGCGGCTTTACCCCTGGTCACCGCAGAGATCGTCGCCCGGTACGACCGCCCGGGCCCGCGGTACACCTCGTATCCCACCGCGATCGAGTTCCACGACGGCTTCCGCGAGCGCGACTATCGCGCGCGGCTGGCGGAAGCGAACGCCCTCGCGGGCGAGCCGATCTCGGTGTACACCCACATCCCGTTCTGCGCGGAGCGCTGCGGGTTCTGCGCCTGCCACGTGATCGCCTCCCCGCTGGGCACGCGGGTCACCGAGCCGTACCTGGAGCACCTGTTCCGGGAGATCGAGCTGGTGGCCGCGGCGCTGCCGGACCGGCGCCGGGTCGCGCAGTACCACTGGGGCGGCGGGACGCCCACCTACCTGAGCGTGGCGGAGATCCACGCCCTGCTCGACCGGTTCGAGCGGCACTTCACCTTCCTGCCGGGCGCCGAGCTGGCGATCGAGGTGGATCCGCGGGTGACCACGGCGGCGCAGCTCCAGGCGTTGCGCGCGCGCGGCTTCAACCGGCTGTCGCTGGGCGTGCAGGACCTCGACCCGGTGGTGCAGGAGGCCATCGGCCGCGTGCAGCCGCAGGCCCAGACCGCGGCCATCATGGACGAGGCGCGGCGGCTCGGCTTCCGCGGGGTCAACGTGGACCTGATCTACGGGCTGCCGCACCAGAGCGTCGCGTCGTTCGCCGCCACGCTCGAGGGGATCGTGGCCCTGCGGCCCGACCGGCTGGCCATCTACTCCTTCGCCTACCTGCCGTGGCTCAAGGGGAACCAGAAGCGGCTCGAGGAGTCGGGGCTCCCGGACCGGCAGGAGAAGATCCGGCTGCTGCTGGAGGCGCGGGAGCGGCTGCTCGCGGCGGGGTACCGGGCCATCGGGATGGATCACTTCGCGCTCCCGGACGACGAGCTGGCGATCGCGCTGGAGCAGGGCGGGGGCCGGCTCAAGCGGAACTTCATGGGCTACACGGTGCAGGACGCGCCCGATCAGATCGGGCTGGGGGTCTCGGCCATCGGCCTGGTGCGCGGCGCGTACGCGCAGAACCACAAGAAGCTCTCGGACTACTACGAGGCCCTCGACGCGGGGCGCCTGCCCATCGAGCGCGGCTACGCCCTGAACCCGGACGACCGCGCGCGCGCCGACGTGATCCAGGCGCTGATGTGCGAGTTCGACGTAGACACCGCGGCGATCGGGCGCCGGCACGGCCTGGTGTTCGACGAGTACTTCGCCGCCGAGCTGAAGGAGCTCGGCGCGCTGGCCGGCGAGGGCCTGGCCACGGTCGAGCCGGGGCGGATCCGCGTGACGGAGCTGGGGCAGCTCTTCGTCCGCAACCTGGCGATGTGCTTCGACCGCTACCTCGCGGCGGCGCAGCGCCCCGACGCCCACCGCAAGGGACCGCGCTTCAGCCGCACGGTATGAGCGGTCCCGCCCCCCGTCCTCCGCGTGTTCCGCCGGGCCCCCCGCCCGCCGCCGGCGCGTCGTCCCGGCCGCGGACCGGCCTGGTGCTGCTCAACCTCGGCGGGCCGGCGGACCTCGAGGCGATCCGGCCGTTCCTCGACGAGCTGTTCGCCGACCGGGAGATCATCCGGCTGCCCGGCGGCGCGCTGGGCCAGAGGCTGATCGCGCGGATGATCGTGCGGGCGCGGCTCGCGAAGGTGACGTCGTACTACGCCGCGATCGGCGGCGGCTCGCCCATCCTCAAGTACACGGCGGGGCAGGGCGAGGGGCTGGCGGCGCGCATGGATCGCCGGCGACCCGACCTGGCGCCGTTCAAGTCCTACGTGGCGTTCCGGTACGCGCCGCCCACCAGCGACGACGCGCTGCGGGCGCTGCGGGCCGACGGGGTCGAGCGCGCCGTGGTGGTCACGCTGTACCCCCAGTACTCGGAGGCCACGACGGGCTCGAGCCTGCGGGAGCTGACGCGGGCCATGGCGCGGACCGGGTTCGACGGCGCCGTGCCGCTCACCACCGTGGACCGGTGGTCGGACGCGGCGTCGTTCCTCGACCTGCTGGCCTCGCGGGTGGAAGCGGGCCTCGCCGCGTGGCCGGCGGAGCGGCGCCGGGCGGCGGTGGTGCTGATGAGCGCGCACAGCCTCCCGATGAGCTTCGTCAACGACGGCGACCCCTATCCGGCGGAGATCGAGGCCACCTTCCAGGGCGTGGTGGCGCGGCTCCGGGAGCCGAAGCCGCGCTGCCTGCTGGCCTTCCAGAGCCAGACGGGGCCGGTGCGCTGGCTGGGGCCGCAGACCGGCGACGTCATCCGGCAGCTCGGCCGCGAGGGCGTCCAGGAGCTGCTGGTGGCGCCGATCGCGTTCGTCTCCGACCACATCGAGACCCTGTACGAGATTGACGTCATGTTCGCGCACGAGGCGCGCGAGGCCGGGATCCGCGACTTCCGGCGCACCGAGTCGTTCAACCTCGACCCGCGGTTCTTCGACGTGCTCGCGGACGTGGTGGCTCGGGCGCTGTGAGGCGCGCGGTCGTGGTCGGCGGCGGGCCGTCGGGCCTGGTGCTGGCGCACGAGCTGATGGCCCGTGGCGAGAGCGCCGGCACGCTGCGGGTGGCCGTGTACGAGGCGCGCGAGCGCCCCGGCGGCAAGGCGTGGACCGAGCACGAGGCGGGCTACACCATCGAGCGGGGGCCGGAGGGCTTCCTGGACAGCGCGCCCGCCACCCTGGCGCTGGCGCGGGACCTGGGGCTGGGCGGGCGGGTGCTGCCGGCGAGCCCCGCCGCGGCCCGGCGCTACCTGTGGGCCCGCGGCGCGCTGCGGCCGGTGCCCGCCAATCCGGCGGCGTTCCTGGCGAGCGGCATCCTGACGATGCGCGGCCGGCTCGCGGTGCTGGGCGAGCCGTTCCGGGCGCCGGGAACGGACGGCGACGAATCGGTCGCGACGTTCGCCCGCCGGCGACTGGGCCGCGAGGCCGCCGAGACGCTGGTGGGGGCGATGGTGCGGGGCGTCTATGCGGGCGACGCCGAGTCCATCAGCATGCCGTCGGCGTTTCCGCGGCTCGCGGCGCTGGAGCGGGAGCACGGCAGCCTGGTGCGGGCGATGATCGCCCGGCGGCGTGCCCACCGCGACGGCGGCGGCCCGGCCGGCCCGGCGGGGCGCCTGACGTCGTTCGTGGGCGGCATGGGGGAGCTGGGCGCGGCGCTGGCGGCGGCCCTGGGGCCGCGATTCGTCGCGGGCCGCGCGGCCGTCGCCGTGCGGCGCGCGGGCGCGGCCGGCGGCTGGCGGGTGGAGTTCGCCGACGGTGGCAGCGAGTTCACCGACGAGGTGGCCATCGCCACGGAGCCGTGGAGCGCCGCGCGGCTGGTCGAGAGCGTGGACCCGGAACTGGCCTCGCTCCTGGCCGCCATTCCGCCGGCGCCGGTGGTCGTCGTCGCGCTGGGGTTCCGCGCGGCGGACATCCGCCGCCGGCTCGACGGCTTCGGATTCCTGGTTCCGCCGCGGGAGCCGCTCCGGATGCTCGGCTGCCTGTGGTCGTCCACGACGTTCGCGCACCGCGCGCCGGAGGGGCGCGCGCTGCTGCGCGTGCTGCTGGGCGGGCCCTCCGATCCCACGGTGCTCGAGCTGCCGGATGACCGCCTGATGACCGTGGTGCTGGGCGAGCTGGATCGCACCATGGGCCTCAAGGGCGCCCCGGAGCTGGCGCGCGTCATCCGCTGGCCCGCCGCCATCCCGCAGTACGTCGTGGGACATGGCGACCGGCTGCGCCGCATCGCCGCGCGCCTGGAGGCTCTGCCGGGACTCCACCTCGCGGGCAACGGCTACCGCGGCGTGGCGCTGAACGACTGCGTGACGAGCTCGCAGGAGGTGGCGGGGAAGATGCTCGCCTCGTGCGAGTCGTCCGCCGTCGCGTCGGCGGGCGGCGTGGCCGCCTAGGGGCGGGGCAGGGGCGCCGGTGATGTCGGCAGATGGGCGACGGTTTCATTTCCGCTTGACCGGCAAACCCCGGCATTGAAACGTTAGACCCATGAACACCACCAGCCCTCACCAGATCAGACGCGCCTCGGTCTCCGGACGGATGGCGTACGTGCTCGCCGCCTTGGGCGTCGCGGTCTTCCAGGCTTGCCAGCCCGGGAGCGGGACGGCCAGCTCCCAGGTGGTGCCTGTCGGCCGCGTGACCGTGATCACCGACTCGCAGATCACGGCCATGGGCGTGCAGACGGCCTGGCAGGCCGTGCGACTCCGCGCGCCGCGACTCACCTACGGGACCGACGCGTCCGGGCAGCCGGTCAACGTGCGGATCGAGGTGCCGTCGAGCGTCAACGCCGATCAGACGCCGCTGCTGGTCGTGGACGGCGCGCAGGTCTCCGACCTCATGTATCTGGACGAGATTCCCGCGACCGACGTCCGCTCCATCCGCATCCTCGACGGTCAGGCGGCGGGCGCGCTGTACGGCCTCCAGGGCTTCGGCGGCGCGATCGTCGTGGAAACCAAGCGCCGCTGACTCCACGCGCCGCGGCGGCGGCGCCTATTCGGGAGTGCGTCTATCGAGAAGACACGCGCGGCATCACGAGAAAAGCCGTCGGCGATGCCGCGTGTGCGGGCGTTGGCGGAACGCATGTTGCGGTCCAAGAAGGACATGAATAGCGAGTGCAGCATATCCGACCGCGCGCTCGAAGTTGGCCCGCTCCATCCCCCGCAAGTGATCCCCGGTTCGTTCTCCCTGCATCCCGCCAGGGAGGCGTGAGCCGTGGCCACCCGGGGCAAGTTCAGCTACTACGTCGAGCCCAGGGCGCTCCAGGTCGCCGACCGGCCGCGGAAGTTTCTGGCCGCGTTCGCCGCGGTCCTGGAGCACGGCAACTACGCCGTGGCGCTCGACAGCTACGCGCGGCTGGTGGCGCGGTGCGGGCGGTGCGCGGCGAGCTGCCAGCTCTACGCGGTGACGGGTGAGGATCAGGATATCCCCTGCCACCGTTCGGAGCTGCTGCTGCGCGTCTATCGCCGCTACTTCACCACGGCGGGCCTCCTCAAGGCGCGCGTGAGCGGCGCGAGCGCCTTCACCCTCACCGACGACTACCTCGACCGGATGGGCGAGCAGTTCTACCGCTGCACGGCGTGCCGGCGCTGCCGGGTGGAGTGCCCGCTCGGCGTGGATCACGGGCTGGTCACGCACCTGGCGCGCTGGCTGCTGGCGGAGATTGACGTGGTGCCCAAGGCGCTGGTGGCCGCGGTGCGCGAGCAGCTGGAGGGCGCGGGGAACACGTCGGCGGTCTCGGTGGCCGGCCTCAAGGACACGTGCGAGTTCCTGGAGGAGGAGCTGCGCGACACCTGGGGCGTGGAGGCGAAGTTCCCCTTCGACGTGGAGGGCGCGGAGTACGTGTTCTTCCCGGCGGTCTCCGACTACCTGCTCGAGGCCGACACGCTGATGGGGAACGCGGCGGTGATGCACGTGTCGGGCGGCTCGTGGACCATCGGCACCGGGAACTTCGACGGGATCAACTACGGGCTGTTCTACAGCGACCGGATGTTCGAGCGGATCATCCGCCGGCTCATCGCCGAGGTGCGGCGGCTCAAGGGGCGCAAGGTGCTGGTGGGCGAGTGCGGGCACGCCACCCGCTCGGCGTGGTGCATCCCGGCCTACGCGGGCGCCGACCCGCCCGAGGTGGTCAACTGCCTGGAGTACGCCTGGCGCATGCTCGAGGCCGGCCGGATCCCGCTCAAGCCGGAGCGCATCCCGGAGCGGGTGACCTACCACGATCCGTGCAACCTGGCGCGCGTCGGCCGCATCACCGAGGAGCCGCGCGAGATCCTCAAGGCCATCTGCGCCGACTACGTCGAGATGACGCCCAACCGGACGCGGAACTACTGCTGCGGCGGCGGCGGCGGGACGGTCTCGCTCGACGAGATCCGGCCGTTCCGCACCGGTCTCATGGGCAGGAAGAAGGCGGAGCAGATCCGGGCGACCGGCGCGCAGCTGGTGGTGGCGCCGTGCGCCAACTGCAAGAAGCAGCTCCGCGAGGTGTGCGAGGACCACGGGCTCGAGGGCGTGAAGGTCGTGGGGCTGCACGAGCTGTTGCTGCGGGCGATGGACTTCGGCGTGGCGGCGCCGGCCGCGGCGGCGGGGGCCGGGCTGGCGGCGGCGGGCGACTCCTCTCCAACCGGGTGAGCGACGGATGCACGGGTGGCTGCAGTGGCTTCAGGGGCCGGTGTTCTGGGCGGCGCTCTGCTTCGCCGTGCTGGGGCTGGCGCGCCGGCTCGGCCTGGCCGTGGCGCAGATCCGGGGCGCGCTGGCGCGCGCCGGCGACCGGCGGGTGGGCTACCGGGCGGTGTGGCGCGGCACCGTGCGCTGGCTGTCGCCCGCGGCGCCGCTGGGCGCGCGCCCCCTGTTCGGGGCGACCAGCGCGCTGTTCCACCTGGGCGTGATCGTGGCGCCGCTGTTTCTGGCGGGGCACATCGCGCTGATCCGGGACGCGGTGGGGCTCGCCTGGCCCGCGCTGCCCAACGCCGCGGCCACGGCGCTCGCCCTGGCGGCGGTGGTGGCGGCCGTGGCGCTGGTGATCGAGCGGCTGGCCTCGCGCGCGACCCGCTCCCTGAGCGGGTTCCAGGAATACGCGCTGCCGCTCGTGGTGGCGCTGCCGCTGGTCACGGGGCTGCTGGTGATGCACCCCGCCTGGAACCCGGCGCCCTACGAGCCGATGCTGCTGCTGCACGCGGCCACGGCGGACCTGCTGCTGGTCCTCGTCCCGGTGACGAAGCTCAGCCACGTCGCGCTGTTCCCCGTCACGCAGCTCGCCACCGAGCTGGCCTGGCACTTCGCGCCGGACGCCGGAGCGAAGGTCGGCCTGGCGCTGGGCCGGGAAGGGGAGCCGATATGAAGGGCCCCGTCGGCATCCTCATTGATACGACACGCTGCATCGGCTGCGAGAGCTGCGTGGCGGCCTGCAAGCAGGCCAACGGCCTCGGGCCGGACCGGCGCTGGCGGGGGCAGGAGGCGGCGACTGGCCTGTCGGCCACCCGCTTCTCGACGGTGCTGCGGCTGCCGCACGAGCGCTTCGTGCTGCAGCAGTGCCGGCACTGCGTCGAGCCCGCCTGCGTCAGCGCCTGCCTGGTGGGCGCGATGCGGAAGACGCCCGAGGGCCCCGTCGTCTACGACCCCGACCGGTGCATGGGCTGCCGCTACTGCCTGGTGGCGTGCCCGTTCGGGATCCCGCGCTACCAGTGGAGCGCGGCGGAGCCGAAGGTCCGCAAGTGCACCATGTGCTACGCGCGACTCCAGGAGGGCAAGCTGCCGGCCTGCGTGGAGGCCTGCCCCGAGCACGCGACCATCTTCGGGCCGCGGGAGCGCCTGCTCGCGGAGGCGCACCGCCGCATCGCCGACCAGCCGGGGCGCTACCTGCCCCGGGTGTTCGGCGAGCACGACGTCGGCGGCACGTCGGTGCTCTACGTCTCCGACGCCTCGCTGGACTTCCTGAGCTGGCGGGGCGGACCCGACCCGCAACCGCTGCCGGCCCTGACCTGGGCGTCCCTGAAGCGGGTGCCACCCATGTTTCTCGTCGTGGGCGGCCTGATGGGGGGGATCCGCTGGGTGATCGGCCGGCGCATGAGGGTCGCGGCGGAGGAGGGGGCCGCCGCTCCGCCGCCCGCGGGAGGGGCGGAGCAGGGGGGGGAGGGGGGGCGGCCCCATGACTGACCGCCTGGCGCGGCTCAAGACCGTCCTGTGGGCGCTGATCGGCGTGCTGACGCCGATCACGGTGCTCCGGTTCGCCGACGGTCTCGGCACGGTGACCAACCTCTCCGACGCGGCGCCCTGGGGGCTGTGGGTGGCCTTCGACGTCATGGCCGGCGTCGCCCTGGCCGCGGGCGGCTTCGTCGTGGCCGCCACGGTGTACATCTTCCGCCTGGAGCGCTACCGGGGGTTCGTGCGCCCGGCGGTGCTCACGGCGCTGCTGGGCTACATCCTGGTGGCGGTCGGCCTGCTCTACGACCTGGGCCTCCCCTGGCACATCTGGCACCCCATCATCTACCCGCAGCCGCACTCGGTCCTGTTCGAGGTCGCCGCGTGCGTCATGCTGTACCTGACGGTGCTGATCCTCGAGTTCGCGCCGGTGGTGCTGGAGCACCCGCTGTTCGATCGCGCGCTGTTCCGCGGGGCGTACCGCTGGCTCAGGAAGGCCACGATCCCGCTGGTGATCGTGGGCATCGCGCTGTCGAGCCTGCACCAGTCGTCGCTGGGCTCGCTGTTCCTCATCACGCCCGCGCGGCTCAACCCGCTGTGGTACTCCCCGGACATCTGGATCCTGTACCTGGTCTCCGCGGTGGCGCTCGGGCTGATGATGGTGCTGCTGGAGTCGGTGCTGGCGGGCGTCTTCTACGGCCACCGGGTCGAGACCCGGCTGCTGACCGGCCTCGGCGAGGCCGCCGCGGTGGTGCTGGCGCTGTACGCCGGGTTCCGCGTGTGGGACCTGGGGCAGCGGGACCAGCTCGGGCTGGTGACGGACGGCTCGTGGCAGAGCTGGCTGTTCATCGGGGAGCTGTCCGTGAGCGCGGTCATCCCGGCCGCTCTGATGCTGTTCCGGCGGGTGCGCGCGAGCGTGGCCGGCCTGGCGACCGCGGCGAGTCTCACGGTCTTCGGCATGATCCTGAACCGGCTGGACGCCTGCATCGTGGTCTTTCAGCGTCCGGCGGGCGCGGGGTACTTCCCGAGCTGGATGGAGATCGCGGTGAGCCTGGGGCTCGTCGCGGCGGGCGTCCTGGCGTTCCTGTTCGCCGTCGAGCACCTGGCGGTGTACGAGGGCGTCGGCGCGGCCGCGCCGCGCGAGGCGCCGGGCGTGGCGCCGGTGGCTCCGGCCGACGCGGGGGGCGTCCGCGGGCTGCTGCCGCTCCGGCTCACGGCCGCCCGCCGCTACTCGATGGCGGCGCTGGGCGCGGCCGCGCTGACCGTGGTGTTCGTGCCGCTCAGCGGGCCGCGCCCGCGGCCGACGCCCGTGCAGCGGCCCCGGACCCAGCACGGGGTGGTGCGCGGCGCGGCCGGCAGCCCGTCACACCGGCTCGTCCTGGCGGACGCGGCGCCGCCCCGGCCCGCGGGCGATTCGGCGCCCGTGCCGCTGCTGCTGCTCGCCGGCCATCGCGACCGCATGGCGGTGCTGTTCGATCACGAAGCCCACGTGCGGCGCACCGGCGGCGACGCGTCCTGCGCGCTGTGCCACCACCTCGACCTGCCGCTGGACCGCGCCAGCGCGTGCGCCGACTGCCACCGCGACGTGTTCGACTCGACGGCGACGTTCGTCCACGGGACCCACGTGGCGGCGCTGGGAGGCGACTCGGGGTGCGCGCACTGCCACGCACCGGGAGTGGCCAAGACGTACGCCACGGCGGCCGCCTGCACCGACTGCCACCGGACGCCGGCGGTGGCGCATCCGGTGATCGCGGCGCCCGCCGCGCGCTGGCGGAGCGCGCCGGGCTACGAGGCGGCCATGCACGGGTTGTGCGTCGAGTGCCACGAGCGGGAAGCGCGGGAGCATCCGGGCGAGTACCCGGTCGCCATGACGCGGTGCGCCTGGTGCCACGACGTGGATCGCGGCCCGGAGCTGCGCCGCCTGCTGCCGCGCGTCGCCCCGGGCGGGCAGGGGGGGCTCGCGGCCGGGACGCGCTAGGCGTCCAGCACCCGGATCAGCTTCTCGAGGTCCAGCCGCTCGACGCCGGGGACGCCGGTGGCGATGCTCGTGACCGCCGCGCGCTGCTGCCGGTTGCGCACCTTCCCGCGGATGGCCACGGTCGCGCCGTCGGCCCGCGTCTGCAGGGCGAGGGCCGCCGTCCGGGGGTCCAGCCGGAGCGCCGCCTTCACCGCGCAGCCCAGGGCCAGGTTCGCCATGGCGGCGCGCGAGGCCGCCGTCTCCGCGAACTGCGGGCGGGCCACCAGGCCGGCCACCGTGTCGCACGCGTCCTCGGCCGTCAGGCGCTCCAGGTTCAGCACCGCGTCGTACAGCAGCGGGTCGCCCCAGTCCAGGTCGTAGAGAAACCGCGTCCACCGCGCGCGCAGCCGGTCGCGCTCGCGCACGTACCGCAGCGCATCCTCCGCGCTCGAGCCCATGGCCGCGGTGACGGTCCGCACCCGCGCCTCCACGGGCGCGACGATCCGGATCCGCACCACGTGGCTCACGCCGCGGATCAGCAAGTGGCCGGCGTTCCCGACATAGATGGCGCGGCCCTCTCGGACGGCCCCGGTGAGGCAGGCCTGGAAGATCGCCAGATAGCGGCGCCGGTCTTCGCGCAGGCGGTCCCGGAGCCCGGGCGGGCGGTCGAACGCCTGGCGGATCTGCTCCTCCAGCTCCGCGCACGGCGACGCCGCGCCGAGGATCGTCTCGCGATCGAACAGCCGGTAGGAGAGCTTCGCGGCGAGGCGTTCCGCGAGCGCCTTGCCGCCGGAATGCGTGCCCCGCGAGATCGTGACGATGGCCATCGCTTCTCCTCCCCACGCCCGGCCGGGCGGCGGATCAGAGCTCGGTCGGCGGCGCCAGGTGGGTGCGGCCGGAGCGCTCCTCCCGCTCCTTGACCAGCGAGAGCAGCGCCGCCGCCACCGCCACCAGCATCATCGCAAGGTACACCTTGTCGAAACTGTGCATCATCTCGTGGTGGCGGAGCTCCCGGGTCAGCGGCTCCCGCGCCGCCGCGACGCGCTCCAGCAGCCCCTGCAGCTCGCGGCCGTAAATGAGCTGCGCGAAGGCCATCCCGCACATCATCCCCAGGCTGCGCATCATGTTGAGCAGCCCGCCCGCGACGCTGAGGTCCGCCTCGGGGGCCGCGCACATGACGGAGCGGTTGTTGGGCGGCGTGAACAGGCCCAGCCCGACGCCCAGCAGCGCCAGCCGCCACACCAGGCCGGCGACGGCGGTGTCGTGATGCAGGGTGTGGAGCGCGAACAGGCCGACGGCGGTGAGCAGCATGCCGCCCGCCGTGAACATCCGCACGCCGAACTTGTCCGACAGGTAGCCGGAGAACGGGGCGACGACGGCCAGCGCCATCGGGACCGGCGTCAGCAGCACTCCGGCCTCCCGCGGGCCCAGGCCATGGACCGTCTCGAGGTAGAACGGCAGCAGGAACATCGGCGCGCACAGCGCCACGTACGACAGCATGCCGGTGACGTTGCCGATGGTGAAGTTGCGCTCGCGAAACAGGCCCAGCTTGATGAACGGCGCCGCGGTCTCGCGCTGCAGGCCCACGAACAGCGCCGCGCTCACCACGGCCAGCAGCAGCAGGTCCACCGCGTGCGCGGTGATCCAGTTGCCCGCCGTCGCCTGGGTCACCACCAGCAGCAGCGCCGCCAGGGCCACCGAGAAGGCCACCCCGCCGGCGTAGTCGAACGAGGCCGCGGCGCCCCGGGCGGCGGGGCGCGGCAGCACCAGCCAGGCCACCACGGTCCCGGCGACGCCGATGGGGACGTTGACGTCGAAGACCGCCTGGCACGACCAGCGCGCCACCAGGAGGCCGCCCAGGAACGGCCCGACGGACATGGCGGCGGCCTGGACCGCGCCCTGCACGCCGATGGCCCGGCCGCGCTCGTGCTCCGGGAACACCTGGGTGATCAGCGCCAGGCTGTTGGATTGCAGCAGCGCCGCCCCGACCGCCTGGACGACCCGCCAGGCCAGCAGGCCCGCGATGCTTGCGGCGGCGCCGCAGCCGAGCGACCCCAGGGTGAACAGCGCGAAGCCCAGGATATACAGCGGCCGGCGGCCGAACAGGTCCGCCAGGCGCCCCATGGCGGGCAGCAGCAGGGTGAGGGTGAGGAGGTAGGAGAGCGCCACCCACTCCACGAGCTCGAGCCGGGCGTGGTAGGCGACGTTGATCGCGGGCAGCGCGAGGTTGACGATGCTGGCGTCCAGCGCCGACATGAAGGCGCCGATGAGCACCGTGCCGAGGACGTACCAGCGGTATCCGGGGCGCCGGGCCAGGCGGGGAAGCGGCGCTTCCACGGGACGCCTCAGCGGGCGAGGGGAGGCTGGGCCGGACCCATGCCGCCGGGGCTCACACCGCGTCGGGCTTGGCGGCGCGGTCGAGCGCCTGGAGGCGGCCGCCGGTCCGGACGTAGCCGCGGCCGCCCCAGGCGATCATGACCACGCTGCCCGCGGCGAGGGCCCCGTCGAACAGGCTCCACCAGGAGAGGCCGAACAGCCGGAACAGCGACACGCCGAGCACGAACAGCGCGAGCCCGGTGCGGATCACCGCCAGGTAGGTGCGCTGGCGCGCCAGCTCGGTGCGGAGCGTGGAGAGGCCGGTGCGGGTCCGCGCCAGCACGTTGCGGCCCTCGGCCAGGACACTCCGCTCGCGGGCCAGCTCCGTGCGCCGCTCGCTCATCGAGGTGCGCTGCTGCGCGAGGCTGGTCCGGGTGCCCGCCATGTTGCTCCGCACCACGGCCAGGTCCGTCCGCTGCCCGGCCAGGGCCGAGCGCTCCCGCGAGAGATCGGTACGGATCGTGGCCAGCTCGGTGCTGCGGGTCGAGAGCCGGGTCTGCTCCCGCGTCAGCGCGGTGCGCTCCTCGGCCATGTCGGTCTGCTGCCGGGCGTAACCGTTGGTCGTGGAGGCGAAATTGAGCAGGCTGGAGCTGCTCTCGGTGCGGGTGCGCGCCAGCCGCGCCAGCTCCTCCTCGAGCCGGGTCCCGGCTTCCTGCAGCTCGACGGAGCGCTCCAGCAGGGACGTGAGGTCGTCGCGCGAGCCGTCGCCGCGCCGTCCATCCGTGGTGTCGCTCATCTCCCACCCCCGAAAGGCTCCGGGCCGGTCCCGGCAGCCCCAGTCAGTCCCCCGCGCCGAACGTCGGCGCGAACCCGTACCGGTAGTCCACGTCGCGCCCGCCGGCGGCGCCGCGCGCGATCTCGAGCACCAGCTGCCGCAGGGCGTCGTCGAGGAACTGGCCCGTGACCGTGATCCGCCCGTCCTCGGCCTGCGCCCCCAGCTCGATGTCCGCGGTGCGCTCGTCGGTGGCCAGGGCCGCCTCCACCCGGGTGGCCAGCAGCAGCTTCCGCACGGCGTCCCGCGAGTCCGGCGTGGCCTGGCAGTCGGGGTCGTCCTTGACCGCGCCCACCAGGCGCGACGCCGTGGCGACGCTGAGCCATTCCAGGTTGACGCACAGGTCGTACTGGCTCGGGTCCCGGACGTCCCGGCCGTAGAGGAACCGGGCCCAGCGCACGCGCTCCTCGTCGTCGCGGGTGATGTGCGCCTTGGCTTCGTCCTCGGAGCAGGCGAGGCGCCGCATCGTCATGCCGATCCGGAGCCGGGTGGGGGCGCTGATCCGCACCCGCACGAAGTGCCGGATGGGCGGCACCAGCAGGTGGCCGGAGTACCCGTGGTAGATCAGGTTGTCGCGCTGGGCCAGCTCGAGCAGCGCCTCGCGCATCAGGATCACGTACGGGCGCCGGAGATCGCACAGCTGCTCGTACGCCTGCGCCGGGTTGCCGAGCTGCTCGACGATGCGCTGGGCCAGCTCGCCGTGCCGGTTGACCTGCGCCACCAGGTCTTCGCGCGCCACGCAGCCGAACCCGGTGCTCTCGCGCAGCCGGTCCACCAGGAGCGTCACGCCCGACATGGTTCCCCGGGAGATCAGGATCACCGGCATGCCGGGGCTCCTGGGAGCGCGACGGCGCGCGGAGCGGCGTCGCGCCGGGCCGGCGGGCTCGGGGCGCGGGCCGCCGGGCCCGCCGCGACCGCCCGGCGGATGGCCTCGACGAGGGCGTGGCTGGTGTGCGGCGACGCCTCGACGGCGGGCTCGTGGCCCAGGGCCCGCAACGCGGCGCTGGCCCGGGGGCCGATGCTCGCGAAGCGCGCGGCGCGGAGCGCGGGGCCGTACCGCCGCGCCAGCGACCGCGCGGCGGCCGAGCCGGTGACGGCGATCCAGCCGATCTCGCCGGCGGCCAGCGCGGTCGCGATGTCGGGGTCGGGCTCGGCGGCGGGGGCGTCGTCCGGGCGGCAGGCGGGCTCGACCACCGCGTCGGCCCCCAGGCGGGCGAGCCGGTGGCGCAGGGTCCGGGACGACGCCAGGGGGCCCGGCACCAGCACCCGCAGGCCGAACAGCGGGCGGGCGTCGAACCACGGCAGCTCGGGCGCGCGGGCGACCACGGCGCCCACGACGATCACCGCCGGCGGCCGGATCCCGCGCCGCTCGATCTCCGCCGCCACCGTGCCCAGCGTGCAGCGGAACCGCTGCTGCTCGGCCCGCGTGCACCAGCGCACGATCGCGACAGGCGTATCGGCCGGCTTGCCGTGGGCCATCAGCGCCCCGCTCCACTCCTCCGCCCGGGTCACGCCCATGTAGAAGACCAGCGTGCCGGGGAAGGCCGCGAGCGCGGCGTAGTCCAGGCTCGAGGCCGCCTTGCCGTCGCGCTCCCGGCCGGTCACCAGGGCGACGGCGGACG
>JAJYLI010000070.1 GCA_021787855.1 bacterium
GCCCGGATTGATGGTGACGGTCGGGTTCACCACCTTCATCACCGTCGTGTCCGAGGACCGCAGGCTCACCACCAGCGAGTTGGTCCGGTAGTGCGAGTAGCCGGTCGAGTCTTCGGCATACACCCAGAAGTACTGATTCCCGGCCGTGGAGTAGATCGTTCCGCCGCCCGAGACACCGACGTGCGGCGTCGTGACGATCACGCTGTCCACGTTGCCCGCGGTCCAGCCCGCCGCGGACGGGGTGATGCCCGCGTGGCCCAGCCCGGTCCCGGAGATCGTGAAGAAGGCGTAGTAGGAGCCGGCCGGAATGCTGACCGTCGCCGGCGCGTTCACCTTTGTCGAGTCGGAGTTGAGGAGCGTGACGGCCAGCCCGGAGTTGCTGTAGGTCGGCAGGTACACTTCGGCCGAGGGGTAGTACTGACCGAGTCCCAGCAGCTCCGGGTACGGACTGTTCGGGGTCCAGCCGGGGGACAGGGTCAGCACCGGCGCGTAGGCGGTGAACGTCGAGGCGATCCCGTTCACGCCGGTCGCCACGGGCGTGATCGTGGTCGTGCCGGCCGCCAGGCCGGTGATCTGGATGTCGGCCGCGAGCTGGCCCGCCGGGATGTACGCCGGGTTGGGTGACACCGACGCGACGCCGGCCGTCCCGTACGAGAACGTGACGTAGGTGCCGCCGGAAGGTGACGGGTCGGACAGCTTCACCTGCGTGGTCGCGGCGTCCGTCGCGTTGACGTAGTAGGAGGTCGAGGCCAGGGCCATGTTGGCCGTGACCTTGGCCACGGCGCTGGTGGAAGCGTAGCTGCCCAGGCTGTCCGCCGCGGTGACGGTCGTCGTGCCCGCGCTGTCCCCCACCAGCGTCGCGTTCACGGAGGTCCCGCCCGGCGGCACGCTCACCGAGGTGGTGCTCCAGTGCGCGTACGCGGCGGGACTCACGCCCAGCAGGATGGTGAGCGAGGGCCCCGTCGCGGGCACCGGCGTGCTCAGCAGGATCGGGATCGAGGCGCTGGAGCCGCGGCCGACCGACACGGTGTCCCGGCCGAACGACAAGGCGGCCGGCACCGACTGGCTGACCGTGATGACGGCGGGGTTGGACGTGAGCGCGGCGCTGTCGGCCACCACGGTGTCCGTGCCCAGGCTGACGCCGGTCACGATGCCGCTGGTGGCGCCGACGGTGGCGATCAGCGTGTTTCGGGAGACGAAGCCGAAACGGGTGCCCGAAATGTAGTGGCCGAGCGAGTCCAGGCCGCGCGCCGTCAGGGCCACCTGGCCGCCGACGCCGACCGTGGCCGCGGCGGGCGAGAGCTGGATCGAAGCCAGCTTCTGGGCCACCGTGAGCTCCGCGCCGGGCGTGGAGGTGAAGCCCTGGGCCGTCGCCTTGATGGCCGTCACGCCGTTCGCGGCGGCGGTGGCCGTCGCGGTGTCCGACGTCTCGTTGGGCACGCCCGCGACCGACGGATTGCTCGAGGCCCAGGTGAACAGGATACCGGACATCGGAGCGTCGAGCGTGTCGAAGGCGGTCGCGCGGTAGCGCCGCGTCGCCGTCAGCGCGGTCAGCGTCGCCGTATCGGTCTTCTGGGACCCGCTCGAGTCCACCGCCACCGCGATGCGGGTGATGGCGGTCAGCACACTGAGGTTCCCGACGCCGGTGACGGAGCCGGAGGTGGCCTTGATCTGCGCCGTGCCCAGCCCGATCGCCGCCACGTGGCCCGCCGTGTCCACGGTCGCCACGGCGGGCGCCGTGGACGACCACGTAAACGCGGGATTGGTGGGCAGCGGGTGCCCCAGGCCGTCCACCGCCTGCGCCGTGTAGTTGTAGCTGGTGCCGAGGTACAGGCTGCGGTTTGCCGGCGTCACCGCGATCGAGGCCAGCACCTGTTGCACCACGATCTGCGCCGAGTCCTTCGTGCCGCCGGCCTCCGTGGCCACCACCCAGGTCGAGCCGTTCGCGATCGCGGTGACCAGGCCCGCCGCGCTCACCGTGGCGAGCAGGGTGTCGCGGCTGGCCCAGGTGAAGCTGCCTGTGACGTTCCCGCCGGTGGCGCTCTTGGCCTGCGCGCTGAGCTGAACGGTGGCGCCGAGCGCCGTCAGGGTGTCGAACTTCGGCGAGACCACCGTCGAGGCGACCCCGGTGGCGGACGTGATCCGGATGGCCGTGCTGGTCGCACTGGCGAGGCCGGTGCCGCCCGCCGTGAGCGTGTAGCCGCTGCCGGCGCTGTCAATGCTGAGGCCGCCGAACGTCGCCACGCCGGAGGCCGTGACCGCCGTGGTCGTGCCCAGCAGACGCGCGCCGGTCGTCCCCGTTCCCGCGGTGATCGCCAGGGTCACCGTGTCGGTGGTCGTGGTGGCGGTGTTCCCCAGAGAGTCCCGGGCGGTGACCACCGCGCCAAAGGCGGAATCCCGCTTCACGCTGTCCGGCGGCTCGGTGGTGAAAGCCAGCCGGCTGGCGGGCGCCGGCGCGATGGCGAACGAACCGCTGGTGGCGCCGGTGAGGCCGGCGGCGCCGGCCGTGAGCGTGTAACCGGTGGCGGCGCTGTCCACGCTGAGGCCGCCGAAGGTCGCCACGCCCGCGACGGCGACCACCTTCGTGGTTCCCCGCAGCGTGGCCCCCGGCTTCCCCGTTCCAGCGGTGAGCGCCACGGTCACCGTGTCGCCGAACCCGGTGGCCGTGTTGCCGTGAGCGTCCTGCGCCGTGACCACGACGCCGAACGGGGCGCCGGCCGTGCCGCCCGCCGGCGGGGCGCTGAACGCGAGTTGCGTGGCGGCACCGGCGACGGCGGTCGCCGTCACCGTGACGGGCGCGAGGCCCGCCACGCTCGCCGTCATCGTCTGCGCCCCCACCAGCGCGCCCAGCGTCCAGCGCACCGACGCGTCGCCCAGGGAGTCCGTCGTCGCGGTGTCGGCGCTCAGCGACCCGCCGCCCGTCGCCACCGCGAACGTCACCGGCACGCCCGCCACGCCCAGGCTGTCGGCCCCCTTGACCCGCACCGTGACCGGCTGCGCCAGCAGCACGCCGATGGGGCCGGTCTGCGCGCCGCCGCCGGCGACCGCGAGGGCGGCCGGCTTGGGCTGGACCAGCAGCACCGTCGTATCGGCCTGGCCGGTCAGGAGCTGGGCGATGACGCGCGCCAGCCCGCGCGAGGACTTCGCCACCACCGTGCCGGACCCGGGGGCCGGCACGCGCGCGCGCAGCGTGTCGCGCGCGTCAATGGCGTACACGATCGGCGTGCCCGCGATGGCCGCGCCAGTCGAATCCACCGCTTCGGCGGTGAACACGACGGTGTCCCCGAAGAACACGGTCGCCGGGATGGGCGTCACGAACCGCACGCCGGCGGCGTTCGCCCCGACACCGGTATACCGCATCGCGATGGACGGCACCGGCGGCCCCGGCAGGCCGACCTGGAGCGTGACGCTCACCGGCCCGCCCTTGAAGACGGTGTCGCCCGCCGTGTTGATCATGGCCAGCGTGAGATCGAAGGTCTCGGACGTCCCAACGATCGGAACGCTGAGGCTCACCGCGACATTGTCGGCGCTGGCGGGGAAGGAGATCACGGTGTCGAGAGCGGCCGCGCCGCCGCCGGACGGAGCCAGCCGGATGCGCACGCGGTCGAAGTCCACCAGCGACAGCGCCGCCTGGGTCGCGAACGCCGGGGCGAAGCCGAAGCGCACGCGCTCCGCGCGGCCGGGGCCGGTGGAGTCGCGGAAGCAACTCACCAGCGCCAGCGCAACCGTACAACCCAGCAGTCGAAGCCCAGAGGCTCTCGTCACGGTGCCCCGCCAAGAGGCCTAGGAGCGGGAATAGAGGATACTACTGACCCTCGGCGCGGGCGGCTGCGACTTCGATCACAATTCCCCGGGGCCCGGGCCGCCGACTGGTGGGCAACCAAGATGCAGTCCGAACCACCTGCGGTCAAATGGGTTGCGCGAGCCCGGACGGCCATGCTCGGGAGCAACCACCACAGCGGGCATTGCGAAGACGGCAATATCAACCACTATTTGTCCGCGCAAATCACAGACAAATTCACTCGGGAATAAGGTACCGAGCAGCGCGAGCGAGATCATGGGTCTTTCGGCGAGTCAGCGGTGGCGGCCGCGCCCGATGACGTCTATCGTGCTCCTGGATGAAGCTCCCGGCGCATACCGGGAGGCGTCGGGAGCCGGGTGCCGCCCGTCCGGGTGGCCGGGAGGAACGCCGGGTGAGGCGAAGCGCCGTGCTGTGGGTGGTCGCTCTCGCGGGCACGGTCGCGGCCGCGGCCTGGCAGCGTCGCACGGGGCCATCGTTCCCATTCCGGGCGCCGGTGCGGTTCGGCGGCGCCGGCGTGGTGCGCGTCTCCCTGCCGCGGAGCCACCTCACCACGGCGGCGGCGACGGTCGCGCTCCCCGCCCCGCTCCCGGGCATGAGCGGCACGCTGTTCTGGCGGCGCTATCCGACCGGCGAGCGGTTCACCGCGGTGCCGCTGCGGGACGCGGGCGCGAGGCTCGCGGCCGCGGTGCCGGCCGAGCCGCCCGCGGGCAAGGTCGAGTACTACCTGATGGTCACGGCCGGCGCGGCGCGGGTGCGCGTGCCGGCGTCTCCCGGCGAAACCGTCGTGCTCCGCTTCCACGGCCCGGTCCCGGCGGTCGTTCTGATCCCGCACGTCGCGGTGATGTTCCTCGCGATGCTGCTCGGCGCGCGCGCGGGCCTGGCCGCCGCGTTCGAGCCGGGAGGGTACCGGCGCCTCACGGTCCTCACGCTGGCCACGCTCACCTTGGGCGGTCTGGTGCTGGGACCCCTCACGCAGGGCTACGCGTTCGGCGCCGCGTGGACCGGCGTTCCCTTCGGGTGGGATCTGACGGACAACAAGACGCTGGTGGCGTGGATCGGGTGGGCCGCGGCCTGGCTTGCGCTGGTGCGCCGGTGGCGCGGCGCGCGCTGGGTGGTCGTCGCGGCGGCGGCGCTCATGATCACGGCGTTCGCGGTTCCGCACAGCCTTCATGGCAGCCAGCTGGACTATGCCGGCAGCCGTGGGGCGACGGCGCTCCTGGACGGTGGAGGGCGGCTCGCCGAGGCTTGAGAAAGCCTTGGGCGGGTGCGAGCTTTCGCCTCCCACGGCGCCGTAGCCAAGTGGTAAGGCAGAGGTCTGCAAAACCTCTATACGGCGGTTCGAATCCGCCCGGCGCCTCTTCCGTCTGCTCACGACTCCCTGTGTCATAGGCATCACACCAAGGGTGCCCGGTCGCGCCCGCGCCCCGCGGACGACGCCGGCGGGCTCCCCACTTTGCGGAGGTCGGCAATGCGAGTGACCCAGATGGCTTCGGCGGCGGCGGTCGTGGTCTTCGGCGTGTCGGTGGGCGCGTGCAGCAAGAGTGCGAGCACGGCCCCGACCGGCACCCCCACGCAGGCGCAGGTGGCCCAGATGTTCTCCGAGCTGAGCGCCGTGTCGGCTTCGGTCTCGACCGTGGGCTTCACCCGGACGGGGACGGGGAGCACGGGCGGCGGGGTGGCGGGCGTGCCGCACCTCGCCTACGATCGCCTGGCCGCCATCAGCGCGACCGCCAGCTGCCCGGTCTCGGGCACCGTGGCGGTCTCCGGCAACGTCAACCCCACCACCTCCGGCGTGTCGTTCGGCATCACCGATACCTGGTCCGCCTGCCAGACGGCCCACTTCCTCGTGAACGGGTCCGACAGCGAGAACGGCGCCTTCACCGTCACGTCGGGCGGCTCGCCGACCATCTCCGGGTCGTTCACGGAAACGGGGGCGTTGACCGTTTCCGGTCCCGTGTGGCAGGGCAACTGCGCCATCAACGTCACCCTGACGCTGAGCGGTCCGACGAGCGGCCCGACCGTGTCGTGGACGGGCACGATGTGCGGGGCGAACGTCAGCGGCTCGGTCTGAGACGCCGGCGCGCGACCAGGGTTGAAGGAGGGGCGGGCGCCGGCCCGCCCCTCCGCCATTGTGGCGGGCCCCTGGACCGGAGAGATTAGATTCTTCCCTTCGAGGAGACGCCATGGCCCGCGGTCCGCGGCTGCTCGCGTGCGGCGTCGGCCTGCTGGGCCTCGCCGCTCCACTCCACGCCCAGCTCAACGTGGGCGCGAGCGCCGGAGCCATCCGCTACGAGCAGGCGCCGGGCGCGACGTCGTTGGAGCTGAATCCCGAGCTGACCCTCACCGGCACCCGCGCGCTGCTCGACGCCACCGGCGACGCGACCACCGCGAGCGACGGGAGTGGCGCGCTGGCCGGCGGCGCCACCCTGTGGGGTGCGACACGCCCGGTGCTCGACCACCTGCAGCTGGACGGCTGGCTCCAGGGCTCGTACACGAAGCCCGCGGGGGACTCCGCGTCCGGCTCGCTGCTCGCCTTCGGGGAAGGGGCGTGGGCGGGCGACGGCTACGGCGCCGGCGTCGGGGCCGGCGTGCTGCGGGGGATGGTCGCCGGGCTGCCGGCCGTGAACGCGGTGCGCGGCAGCGTGCGCGGCTGGGCCACGGCGGGGCCCGTTTCGCTCGCGCTATCGGTCCAGCCGACGGCGCTTTCGACCCGGGTATGGTTCACCGACGTGACCGGGAACGCGGAGTGGGATCCCGGGAGCGCGGAGATCTCGGGGACGGTTCAGGTCCGCCAGTCACCCGCGACCGGCCTGGACG
Source organism: bacterium (assembly GCA_021787855.1). Lineage (GTDB taxonomy): Bacteria > Gemmatimonadota > Gemmatimonadetes > Gemmatimonadales > JACORV01 > Fen-1245. Next base: position 6,620 of record JAJYLI010000070.1, read on the forward strand.
TGGGCGGCGAGGCGTCGGTCACGTACCATCTGACGGGCCGCGTGGCGCTCGCCGCATCGGCCGGGCGGTACCTGCGCGACCCGTTTCAGGCCCTGCCGCAGGGCGTGCACGCGAACGTGGGCGTGGTCCTCACGGTGTGGAACCCGCGCGCCGTGGACGAGCGGGGTGTGAGCAAGGGCGAGCTGACCGACGTGGATCTCTCCGCGCTCGGCCTCAACCTGCACAGCTTCCGCGGCTCGGGCATCCGCATGAACCCGGCGACGTCGAAGGGGATGTCGGCCGGCGGAACCGGCCGCGGCCACCGCCTCTAGACGGCCGCGGAACGACTCCGCGTGCCGGCCCCGTGACGGCGTGGCCGTTCCGCCGATGAGCCCGGGCCCGTCATGACATCCTCCGTCCCGCCGTTCCGCGGCCAGCAGGCGCGGATGAACCGGCCGCTCACCAGCCCCTCGCAGGAGCAGGAGCCCAAGCCTACGTGGCGGGAGCGGCTGCGGGCGCTGCGGAACCTGCGGCCGCTGCTGGGGATGGTGTGGCAGACCCACCGCGGCTACGTGGTGGCGATCCTCGCGCTGCGGGCCCTGCGGGCGGTGGTGCCGGTGGCGGTGCTGTGGATCGGGAAGCTGATCATTGACTGGGCGAAGGCGGGGATGGACCTGTACCACCAGGGGCAGCCGATCCACTGGGACTCCCTGGTGGTGCTGCTGGGGGTGGGCCTCGGGATCGCGGTGGCGGGCGACGCGCTGGCGCGGGCGGACACCCTGGTCGAGAGCCTCCTGGGCGACCTGTTCAGCAACCGGGTCAGCGTGCGACTGATGGAGCACGCGACGACGCTGGACCTGCGGCACTACGAGGACTCCGGGTTCTACGACCGCCTGGAGCGGGCGCGCCAGCAGACGGTGGGGCGCATCGCGCTGATCGCGATCGTGCTCTCCTCGCTGCAGGACCTGATCACGCTGATCAGCCTGGCGGCGGCGCTGGTGCTGTACCTCCCCTGGCTGCTGGCGCTGCTGGCGCTGGCGGTGATCCCGTCGTTCCTGGGCGAGACGCACTACGCCTCGCTGGGCTACTCGCTGCTGTACCGCTGGACGCCGGAGCGGCGGCAGCTCGACTACCTGCGCTACACCGCGGCGAGCGACGAGACGGCCAAGGAGATCAAGCTGTTCGGCCTGTCGCGCTGGCTGACCGAGCGCTACGCGAAGCTGGCCGACGCCTTCTACGAGGCGAACAAGAAGCTCGCCATCCGGCACAGCGCGGTGAGCGCGCTGCTCACGACCGTGGGGACCGTCGGCTACTACGGCGCGTACGCGGTGATCATCTACCTGACGGTGCTGGGCCGCTTCACCATCGGGACGCTCACCTTCCTGGCGGGCTCGTTCCAGCAGAGTCGCGAGCTGATCCAGCGGATCCTGCTCTCGACGTCGCAGATCTACGAGCAGAGCCTCTACCTGGCGGACCTGTTCGCCTTCTTCGAGATGCGGCCGGCGATCGTCTCGCGGGACGGCGCGCGCGCGGTGCCGCAGCCCATCCGGCGGGGCTTCGAGTTCCGGGACGTGGGGTTCCGCTATCCCGGCGGCGAGGCGTGGGCGGTGCGGCACCTGAGCTTCACGCTGGCGCCGGGGGAGCGCCTGGCCCTGGTGGGCGAGAACGGCGCGGGCAAGACGACGCTGACCAAGCTGCTGGCCCGGCTGTACGACCCGGACGAGGGCGCGATCCTGCTGGACGGCGTGGACCTCCGGGACTACGACGTGGCCAGCCTGCACCGCAGCATCGGGGTGATCTTCCAGGACTTCGTGCGCTACGCGATGGTGCTGCGGGAGAACATCGGCGTGGGCGAGATCGGCGCGGTCGAGGACCACGACCGGATCCGGCAGGCGGCGGAGCGGAGCCTCGCGGCGAGCGTGGCGGCGCGGTTCCCCAAGGGATTCGACCAGATGCTGGGGCGGCGGTTCGAGGAGGGCATCGAGCTGTCGGGCGGCGAGTGGCAGAAGGTGGCGCTGGCGCGCGCCTACCTCCGGGAGGCGCAGGTGCTGATCCTGGACGAGCCCACCGCCGCGCTGGACGCCCGGGCGGAGTTCGAGGTGTTCTCGCGGTTCGCGGAGCTGACGCACGGGCGGGCCGCGGTGCTGATCTCGCACCGGTTCTCGACCGTGCGGATGGCCGACCGGATCCTGGTGCTGGAGAACGGCCAGATCACCGAGCAGGGCACCCACGACACGCTGGTGGCGCGGGGCGGGACCTACGCGGAACTCTTCAAGCTGCAGGCTGCGGGGTACCGATGACCGAACCCATTCTCCCTGCTTGCCTCTCGCCTCCGACGGGGGATAGGTTTCCGGCCCCATAGGTCGAAGGGTGGGCCATGAAGGAGTACCCCAGCACCCAGATCCGGAACGTGGCGGTAGTCGGCCACGGAGGCAGCGGCAAGACCAGTCTGGTTGACGCGCTCGCCTTCGTGGCCGGCAGCAGCAAGCGGCACGGCCGCATCAAGGACGGCTCCGCCCTCACCGACTACTCCCCCGACGAGATCGAACGCGGCTACAGCATCAACCTCGCCCTGGCCCACGCCGAGTGGGAGGGCGTGAAGATCAACCTGGTGGACACGCCCGGCTATCTCGATTTCGCGGGGGACGCGCTGGCGGGGATCCACGCGGCCGACGCGTCGCTGATCGTGCTCGGGGCCTCGGCGGGCGTGGAGACGGGGACGGAGAAGGTGTGGCAGTACTCCCAGGCCTGCGAGCACGAGGCGATCTTCTTCGTCTCGATGATGGACAAGGAGCACGCGGACTTCGCCCGGGTGTACGGCCAGATCCGCGAGCGGCTCAGCCCCAAGGCCATCCCGGTCGAGATCCCGGTCGGCGCGGGCCCGGAGTTCCGCGGCATCGTCAACCTGATCAGCAAGACGGCGCACTTCTACCAGGCGGGCACCAAGAGCGGCGAGTACCAGGAGCAGCCGATCCCGCCGGAGCTGCAGCCGACGTACGAGAAGTACGAGAACGACCTGATCGAGACCGTGGCCTCGACCGACGACGCGCTGGTGGAGCGCTACCTCGAGGGCCAGGAGATCTCGCACGAGGAGCTGGTGACGGCGATGCGCGCGGCCATGAAGCGCCGCGAGCTGTTCCCCGTCTTCTGCGGCGCGGCCGAGCTGACCTACGGCGCGCGGGCGCTGCTCTCGGAGATCGTGGAACTGGTTCCACCGCCCTCCGACGAGCCGCCGGTGGCGGCCGAGAAGTGGGGCAGCGCCGAGAAGGTCGAGCTGGCCTGCCGCGACGACGCGCCGGTGAGCGCCCTGGTCTTCAAGACGGTGTCGGAGCCGCACGTGGGCGACGTGTCGCTGTTCCGGATCCGCTCCGGCACGGTGAAGAACGGCCAGGAGGTGTACAACGCCGCGCGCAGCGTTCCCGAGAAGCTCAACCACCTGTCGGTGGCCCAGGGCAGGGACAAGCTCGAGGCGGACGTGCTGCACGCCGGCGACATCGGCGTGATCGCCAAGCTGCGGGACACCCACACCAACGACACCCTGTGCACCCAGGCGGCGCCGGTGGTGCTGCCCCGCATCCCCTTCCCCGAGCCGATCATCCACGTCGCCGTGGAGGCCAAGGAGCGCGGCGACGAGGAGAAGATCAACCTCGGGCTCGCGCGGCTGGCCGATGAAGACCCGACGTTCCACTGGGAGTACAACGCCGACGTCAAGCAGACCTGGATCCACGGGCTGGGCGAGCGGCACCTGGAGGTGATCCTCGGGCGGCTGGCGCGGAAGTTCGGCGTGCACGCCACCATGGCCAAGCCCCGGATCCCCTACCGCGAGACCATCAAGGGCAAGGGCGAGGGCCAGGGCCGGCACAAGAAGCAGACCGGCGGCCGCGGCCAGTTCGGCGACTGCTGGATCCGCATGGCGCCGCTGCCCCGCGGGTCGGGCTACGTGTTCGAGGACCAGATCGTCGGCGGGGCGATCCCCAACAAGTTCATCCCGGCGGTGGACCGCGGGATCCAGGAGGCCGCGGTGCGCGGCATCCAGGCGGGCTACCCGGTGGTGGACTTCAAGGTGGAGGTGTTCGACGGTTCGTACCACACCGTGGACTCGAACGAAATGTCGTTCAAGCTCGCCGGCATCCTGGCCTTCCGGAACGTGTCCCCCACCTGCAGGCCGGTGCTCCTGGAGCCCCTGGCCGACCTCGAGGTCATGACCCCCGAGGAATACCTCGGCGCGGTGATGGGCGACCTCAGCGCCCGGCGCGGGCAGATCCTGGGCTCCGAGCCCGAGGGCACGGGCCTGAAGCTGCGGGCGGTGGTGCCGGAGGCCGAGCTGTACAAGTACGCCACCCAGCTCCACTCCCTCACCCAGGGCCGCGGCACGTACCGGCACAAGTTCAAGGGGTACGCCGAGATGCCGCCGGACGCGGCGGCCAAGGTGATCGAGGCGCACCAGAAGGAGAAGCAGGAGAAGGAGGAGGAAGCCTGACGGGCGGACCGCCGGGCGGCGCGGCTCACACCTTGTGGTACGTGACCCGCGCCGCCTCCGCGCCGTCCTCCGCGCGGTAGATCTCAAAGTCCCTGAACAGCAGCGGCGCCTCGGCGGCCAGCACCCGGAGCACCGCCACCGCCATGCGCCGGATCTCCTGCTCGGCGCCTTCGCCGCACCTCAGCTCCAGCATGGTCCGCCACGCGCGCACGTTCCCGCTCACCACGATCTTGGTCTCGGTCGCGTTGGGGAGCAGGGAGCGGGCGGCCTCCCGCGCCATCTTCCGCCGGTGCACCTTGTCGGCGACCCACTCGTAGCGCCGCATCAGGTCCTCGACGGCGGCGACGTAGGCCGCCTGCGCCGCGGTGACCTGCGCCAGCCACGCCGCCTCCAGCGGCGCGTCGCCCAGCATCGCGGGCGGCACGACGAACGCGGCGTGCGACTCGTCCACGTAGCGCTGGCTGAGCTGGCTGTAGCCGAAGCCGGCGCGGTGGCGCACCAGCTCGTGCGAGCAGGAGCGGGAGATCCCCTCGATCAGCAGCACGTACACCGCGTGCTCCAGGACGGAGCCGTGGCCCTGCTTCTTGATGTTGTCGAGGTACTCGCCCGTGTCGCGCTTGGCGGGGTTGGCCTGGCTCATGTAGCACAACCGGCCCGCGAACTCGGCCAGGCGCTCGCCGTCGCCGGCCTCGCCCCTCCACTGGACGGGGAGGTGCGCCGGCTCGAGGAACTGGGGGCGGGCGATCAGGGTGATGCGCGGCGCGCGGAGGATGTCCATGACGGGGCGGCGATCAGGTGATGAAGTGATCAGGCGAGGAAGCGAGAACGATCATCGCGCGGCCCCGTCCGGCCCGGGAACGAGATCCAGCTTGAATGCGGCCCAGCCGGCGGCGCGCTCGAGCTCGCGGAGCTTCGCGGCCACGGCGTCGGGGATCGGGGGCGCCGCGGGGCCCACCTTCAGCGTCTCCGCGCGGAACGGTGCCGCGCCCTCGGCGGCCAGCTTGACGCCGGGGTTCAGGATGCCGGTGGGGTCCCAGGCGGCCTTGGTGCGGCGGCACAGCTCGAGATACGCGTCGCCGAACGCGCGGGCCACGAACGGGGCCCGCAGCCGCCCGTCGCCGTGCTCGCCGCTCGGCGTCCCGCCCAGCGAGAGCTGGACGCCCGTCACCGCCTCGAGGCAGGAGGCGAGCCGCGCGGGGAAGTCCGGTTGGCTCACGTCGGCGAGCAGGTTGGCGTGCAGGTGCCCGTCGCCCGCGTGGCCGAAGATCACGATGCCGAAGCGGTGGGCGTCCGCCGCCTCCCGCAGCGCCCGGATGTAGCGGCCCAGCACGTCCACCGGCACGCACCCGTCCTCGACCACCTGCAGGGAGCGCTGCTGTCCCGGCAGCCTCGCGAGGATCGGGCTGGCGAGGTGCCGCAGCTCCCACAGCCGGCTCACCGACGCCGGGTCCACGGCCAGCTCGGTGGTGGACGCCAGGTGGCGCACGGCCTCGACCGCGCCGCGCCCGTCGCCCTCGAACTCGACCAGCAGCACGGCCTCGGTGCCGTCGGGCACGCGGCCCTGCGCCGCGTCCCGCACCAGGTCGAGGTACGTGCGATCCAGCAGCTCCATCGCGGACGGGCCGAGGGGGCGCAGGGCCTGCACCGCCGGGCCGACGTCGTCCAGCGAGCGCAGCGTCACCAGCAGCGTGGAGCGCCGCGCCGGCAGCGGCGCCAGCGCGACCTCGACGCCGGTGACCATGGCCAGCGTGCCCTCGCTGCCCGTCAGGAGATCGGTGGTCGCGCCGCTCCGGGCCCAGGCGTCGAGCGCGTAGCCGGAGGAGTTCTTGGTGGTGCGGGGTGCCGCGGCCTCCAGCTCGGAGGCGTGCGCCCGGATCCCGGGCGCGACGTCGCGCTCGAAGCGCCGCTCCGCGGCGGTGCGCCCGTGGGTCCGCGCGTCGGCGCGTCCGGTCTCCCCCTCGGCGGTCACGAACTCGAGCCCGCGCACCCAGGCGCGCATCGCGCCGTACTTCAGCGTCCGGGCGCCGGAGGCGTTGGTGGCGACCATGCCGCCCAGGGTGCAGAACGCGCCGCTCGAGGGATCGGGGGGGAGGGACAGCCCCTGGCGCTCGGCGGCGGCGTTGAGGGCCCGGTAGGTGACCGAGGCGCCGGCGCGCGCCGTGCGCGCGCCCGCGTCCACGGCCGGCTCCTCCCGGAACGCCCGGGACAGGTCCACGACCACGCCGGTGCCGACGTTCCCGCCGGGCATCCCGCTGCCCGCGCCCCGCGGCACCACCGCGACGCCGCCCGCGTGCGCCCACCGCGCCAGCAGCGCGAGATCCTCGCGGTCCGCCGGGACGGCCACGGCAGCGGGCAGGATGCGGAAGATGCCCGCGCCCTCCGCGTAGAGGGCGCGGGCCACGTCGTCGGTCCGGAACTGGCCGCGATAGCCGGCGGGCGCGCGCACGGGCGCAAGCTAACGCCGGTGGGGCGAAAGCGCCCGGGGTCGGGCGGCCCCGCGGGGTGCCGCCCGGGCCACGCGGCGCGCCGGCGCAGTCGTGGCCCGCGCGCCGGCGCACGATCCGTCGCGTGGTCGGCTTGACAAGGCCATTCGGCACGGTGATACTCGCCTTTTCAATGCCCACAACCGCCGGCCGCGCGCAGCTCATCCGTATCGAGGTGGATCGTCGCCTCGGGCACGAGTGGGATGAGTGGGACGGCCGTCCGCTGCCCGGCGGTGGCGACTTCACCAGCCCGCCCGGCCGGTTCTTCCGCTACGCCGCGCTCGCCCTGGCCGTGATGGCGGGTGCGGCCTGGCTCGTCCTGTACCTCCTGGGCCCGCGGCTCGCCACGCTGTGGGCGCCCCTGCCGCGCGTGCTGTGGCTCGTGCTCGCCGCCGGCGTGGTGCTGGGGTCGGTGTGGTTCGGGCTGCTGGCGGCGTCGTTCTACGGCCCGCGGCCGCTTCTGCCCGAGCGCCTGGCGGAGCGGGGGCCGTTCCTGGCCCTGATGCGCTGGACCTCCCGCCTCGCGCGCCGCCTGGGGGCCCGCGACCGGGTGGAGCACGCGGCGGTCGTGGTGTACAACGGGCTCGCGGCGCGGCGCGGCCGGAAGGTGCGGACCGGCGAGCTGCTGGTGCTGATCCCGCGCTGCCTCTCCAAGGCGGCGCTGGACGGCATCATGGAAGTCGCCGGGCGCTACGACGTGCCGGTGTTCGTCGCCACGCGCGGGCAGCTGGCGCGACGCGCCATCCGCGAGCGGCGCCCGCGGGCGGTGGTCGCGGTGGCCTGCGAGCGCGACATGGTGAGCGGGCTCCACGACGTGGCCGCGAAGGTCCCGGTGCTGGGGCTCACCATGCGGCTGCCCTCCGG
>JAJYLI010000229.1 GCA_021787855.1 bacterium
CGCGCATGGGCTACCCGTTCCTCGCGCTCTACCTGCACGACGGCGAGGGCCTGCGCCTGGGCGCCCAGCGAGGATACCAGGCGCTGCCCGAGCGGCTCGACGCGGGGGTGGGCATCATGGGGCGGGTATGCCGCAGCGCCAGCGCGGCCCTCGTGCCCGACGTCGCGGCGGATCCCGACTACGTGCCCGGCGCGCCCAACGTGGCCGCCGAGCTCGCGGCGCCGTTGCTCGGCGATGCGGGGACCCTGGGCGTCCTCAACATCGAGGTGCAGCAGGGTGGCCGCCTGACCTCGCGGGACCTGCGCCTCGCGCAGGCCGTGGCGGAGCGCCTGGCCAGCGCGCTGCTGCGCCACCGGGAGCAGGCGGCGCTGCGCGATCGGGTGCGGCTCCTCGCGGCCCTGGCGGACTTCTCCGCGGCGGCCAACGCGATCCTCGATCCGGCGCGCCTGGCCAGCGCGCTGGGCGACGCGGTGGGCGCGGTGGTGACCTGCGACCTGCTGATCGTGGCCACGCGCGAGGGCGCGGACGGGCGCCAGCACGTGCGGGCGGTGCGGGGCGCCGACGCCGCCGCGCTCGGGGCGCTCATCGAGCCCGGCGACGGGCCCACCGGGCGGGCTGTCGCGGAGCGCGCCGTGATCGCGGTCGAGCGGCTCCCCCGGGCGGGCTTCCCGGCCACCTTGCGCGACCACGTGCCCTACGAGGAGACCGCGCTGATGGCCGTGCCGCTGGTCCGCGAGGACATCGTGCTCGGGGTCATCGCGGTGGGTCGGGCGGGGCCCGCGGCGTCCTTCAGCCCGGCCGAGCGCGAGGTACTCGCGCTGCTCGGGGCAGAGGCCGCGCTGGCGCTGGCCAACGCGCAGCTGGTGGCCGAGGTGTCGGAGCTCGCCATCCACGACGGGCTCACCGGGCTATCGAACCGCCGCCACTTCGACGCCGAGCTCGAGCACGCCATCGCCCGCAACCGGCGCCGCGGTCCGCCGGGCACCCTCGCCGCCATCATGTTCGATCTCGATCACTTCGGGGCCTTCAACCGCCAGTACGGGCACTTGGCCGGGGATGCCATGCTGCGCCTCTTCGGGGGCATCCTGCGGGAGCGCCTGCGCTCCGCGGACCTCGTGGCGCGCTATGGCGGCGAGGAGTTCGTGGCCATCCTCGAGGACTGCAGCCTGCCCGAGGCGGTGGGGGTGGCCGAGACGATCCGTCAGGCGCTGGCCGCGCGGACGGTGCCGGGCGCCGACGGCGCTCCGCTGCGGGCCACGGTCAGCGCCGGCTGCGCGCTGCTCGATCCCGCGCTGCCCACCCGGGAGGCCCTGATCGGCCGGGCCGACGCGGGGCTCTTCAGGGCCAAGCGCGCGGGGCGCAACCAGGTGGTCGCGGCCTAGGCGGACGCCCCGCCGCCGGCCACGATCGAGGACCGCCAGCCGCCCGGAGCGCTGGTACCACCGGCCTACGGCTGGCCCCCAGGCGGGCCATAGCCGGGCGCCGTCACACGGGTACGCTCCAAGGTGCCATGGCATCTGAGTCCCCGCGGCTGGCCGTGCGCCTCCCGATCACGTTCGGCTGGCGCCGTGCCGCGCTGCTCTTCGCGGCCGCGCTCCTGCTGCTCGTCGTGTACGCCGCGGTGCGCCTGACGGGGGGTGCCCCCAACCCCCTCGTCCACTTCGCGTACATCGCGATCGCGCTGGCCGCGCTGAGCGGCGGCTGGCGGGGCGGTCTCCTCGCCGGTCTGGCCGCGGGGCTGCTCCTGGGGCCACTGATGCCCGACAGCACGGCCGCCTCGGTGAGCGAGCTGGGGCAGTGGGGCTGGGCGCTGCGCCTCTCGGCGTACCTGCTGGCGGGCGGAATCATCGGCGTGTTCTGGGACCGCTCGCAGCGCCTGGCCGGCGTGGTCGCGGAGCGGGCCGCCGAGGCGCGCGGCGACGCAGTCCTGCGGCGCACCGTGGAGGCGGCGGCGGACGGGCTCCTGGTGTTCGACGCGACGGGCCGCCTCAGCTTCTGCAACGCGCCGGCCGCGCGACTCCTGGGCCTGTCGCGAGCGGTGCTCCTGGGCGCCACCTATGGCGAGCTCGCCGCGCAGGTCGGCTTCGATGCCCGGGGGTCGCCCGACGGGCCGACGCAGCGTCCGCCGGCCGCCGCGGGAGCGCGGGCAGGGTTGCCGCCCACCCTGGTGAGCCTGCGGGGGACCGACGGGACGCAGCGCACCCTGCAGGTGAGCAGCCGTCCGCTCGACGCCGACGGCTCGGCCGACGGGCTCGTGTTCAGCCTGCACGAGGTGACTGCCGACCACGCCCTGGCCCGTGAGCGCAGCGCGCACCTGGCGGGCCTGCAGGCGGCCGCCCAGGCGGCCGCGGGTGCCCCCTCGGCAGCCGCGGCGGGCGAGGCGCTGCTGGCCAGGGTCGCCCGCATCTGGCCGGTGGTGGCCACCGCCATGTACCTCTTCGATGCGCGGGGCACCCAGCGCCTGGCGGTCTGGTCGGCCCCCGAGGCGGGCCCGACCATCCCGCCCCTCGTGCCCACCGAGTGCGCCGACGAGCTGCGCGCGCTGGCCGCGGACGGTCCCATGCGGACCGAGTTGGCCCGCCTGCCGGGCTCGGGTGCGGGGAGCGCGGTCCTCGCCGAGCGCGGCGCGCACGCGCTCCTCGTGCTGCCGCTCCTCGACGAGGGCGCCCTGGTGGGCACCCTGCTGGCCGGCGAGCGTGGCGGGCCCGAGCCGCTCAGCCCCGACGAGGTGGCGTATCTGGAGGCGATCGGGGGGCTCGCCGCGGGCATCGTGCGCCGGGCCGTGGAGGACGAGGAGGCGGCCCGCCGCCGGGAGCGCGAGCGGATTCTCCAGGTGCTCGCGACGCCGGCGCTCCTGGTGCCCCACTACCAGCCCATCCTCGATCTG
>JAJYLI010000230.1 GCA_021787855.1 bacterium
GTCGGGCGTCATCGAGTGGATCAACCCGGCGTTCACGCAGCTCACCGGCTACACCGAGGCGGAGGCCCTGGGCCGGAGCACCCGGCTGCTCAACTCGGGCCGGCAGTCGAAGGCGTTCTACGCGGAGCTGTGGCAGACCATCCTGGGCGGCACGGTGTGGCGCGGCGAGGTCATCAACCGCCGGAAGGACGGGACGCTGTACACCGAGCGGATGACCATCACGCCCGTGCCGGAGAGCGCCGGGAGCGGCGGCACCGCCGCCATCAGCCGGTTCGTGGCCATCAAGGAGGACGTGACCGAGCGCAAGGCGATGGAGGAGCAGCTCCGCCAGGTCCAGCGGATGGAGGCGGTGGGAAGGCTGGCCGGGGGCGTGGCCCACGACTTCAACAATTTGCTCCAGGCCATGCTGGGGCTGACGCAGCTCGCGCGGCTCCGGGGCGAGGACCCCGCGTCCTCGGAGGAGCGGCTCCAGGAGCTGGAGGAGCTGATGCGCCGCGGCGCCCAGCTCACCCAGCAGCTGCTGCTGTTCTCGCGGCGGGAGGAGCCGCGGGCGGAGCCGTTCGACCTGAACGACGTGATCCGCGACACGGCCAAGCTGCTGCGGCGGCTGCTCAAGGCCAACGTGACGCTGCGGCTGGAGCTGGCCGACGAGCCGCTGCCGGTGGCGGCCGACCGGACGCAGCTCGGCCAGGTGTGGATGAACCTCGCGGTGAACGGCGCCGACGCCATGCGGGGCGGCGGGACCCTGACGCTGCGCTCGGGCGCGAAGGGGCCCGACGCCGTGTGGTTCTCGGTCACGGACACCGGGCACGGGATCCCGGAGGACATCCGGGACCGGATCTTCGAGCCGTTCTTCACCACCAAGCAGGAGCAGGGCGGCACCGGCCTGGGGCTGGCCGTGGTGCACGGGATCGTGACCCGGCACGGCGGCGAGATCGAGGTCAGCAGCCGGACGGGCGAGGGGTCGGGCACGAGCTTCCGGGTGAGCCTGCCGCGCCAGGCCGCGGCGCCCGGGCGGCCCGGCGGGCCCAAGCCGGCGTCGGGCCTGGGCGCCCTGCCCGCGGGCCACGGCCAGAGCGTGCTGCTGGTCGAGGACAACCGGCCGGTGCGGCGCGTCATCGAGCGGCTGCTCACCAGGCTCAAGTACGAGGTGACCGCGGCCGGCAGCGCCGAGGAGGCGGAGGCGCTCGCCACCAGGCGGGCGGCGCAAGCCGACGGAGGCGGCGACGGCGCTTCCCGCTTCGCGCTCCTGCTCACGGACATGGTGTTGCCGGGCCGCTCGGGGTCGGAGCTGGCCGGCGCGCTGCGGGAGCGCTGGCCGGATCTCAAGGTCGTGCTGATGTCGGGCTACACCGAGGACGAGATCGTGCGCCAGGAGGCGGCGCACGGGCAGGTGCGGTTCCTGCAGAAGCCGGTGGACCTGCCGACCCTGGCGCGCGAGGTCCACGACGCCCTGGCTGATGCCTGAGTCCTCTGTCCGGATGTTGCGGTCATGACGTGGCTGGACTCCCTCACCCGCGACCTGGCGGGCTTCTACAGGCTCGACCGCGCCCTCACGAACGGGGTGGACGTCCGCCTCTTCCTGACCGAGCACCTGCTCGAGACCACGGAGGAGAATCTCCTCCCCCAGATCCAGAACGCCTGCGCCTTCCCGGGCGTCCGCTGCGTGGTGGTGACGCCGGACGTCCACTACGGCTACGGCGTGCCCGTGGGCTGCGTGATCGCGACCGACGGCACGCTCGCGATGGGGCCCGTGGGCTTCGACATCGGCTGCGGGATGATGGCCGCGCGGTCGAGCGTCCCGGCCGGCGCCGCCACGCCCGAGCAGCGCCTGAAGTTCAACCGCGAGGTGATGCGCCGCGTGGAGATGGGCGCCGGCGGGCAGAGCCGCTCGCTCAGGCAGCTCTCCAAGGCCGAGTTCGAGGCCATCGTGCGCGGCGGCGCGGAGCACTACACCGCCAGGTACGGCGCGAGCTTCGACCGCGGCAACGCCGAGCGGCACCGCATCCCCGTGGACGACGACTGGGAGATCCCCTGGGGCGGGCGTGGCAGGCCGGAGCGCGGGATCAGCCAGGTCGGCTCGCTGGGCGGCGGCAACCACTTCATGGAGCTGCAGGCCGACCAGGACGGGAAGCTGTGGGTGATGGTGCACACCGGCTCGCGCGGCTTCGGCCACGGGCTCACCACCAACTTCTTCCAGCTCGCGCAGCAGGAGAACCCGGGGCTGCCCTCGCTCGACCTGGGCTACTTCACGCCGGACTCGCGGCACTGGCGGAGCTACCGCAACGCCGTGGCGGCGGGGGGCAACTTCGCCATCGTGAACCGGCTGGTGATCTACGAGCAGCTCGCGCGAGCCTTCTTCGACACCTTCGGCGCGGAGCTGGAGCTGGTCTACGAGATCTCCCACAACCTCGCGCAGCTCGAGCCGCACCCGGAGTTCGGCGACGTGTGGGTGCACCGGAAGGGGGCGACGCGCGCCTTCCCCGCGGGGCACCCGCTCCTGGCGGGCACGCGGTGGGAGGCGTCGGGCCACCCGGTGCTGATCCCCGGCTCCAACCAGGACCGCTCGTTCGTGCTCCGGCCGGCGGACGGCGCCGCGAAGTCGCTGTACTCGGTCAACCACGGCGCGGGGCGGCGGATGAGCCGGAGCGCCGCCCTCCGGCAGCTGAGCCGGCGCGAGATCGAAGATCAGTACCGCAGCGCCGGGATCCTGGTGAACGCCGACGGGCGGGTGCCGCTGGACGAGGCGGGGCCGGCCTACAAGCCCGCGCGCGAGGTGGTGGACTGCGTCGTCGCGGCGGGGCTCGCGACCGTCGAGTACGAGCTGCAGCCGCTGGCCTCCCTGAAGGGAACGGAGGAGAGAGGGCGCCG
>JAJYLI010000231.1 GCA_021787855.1 bacterium
CGACCGGCGAGCGGGCCGGGATCCACGTCGCGGTCACCGACGACCTGGTGGCGCGCGGCGTGGTGGCGCCCGATCTCGTGAACCGCCTGGCGGCGTTGAGCGGTGGCAGGGGAGGGGGGCGGCCGCACTTCGCCTCGGCCGGGGCGGGGGACGCCTCGAAGCTGCCGGAGGTCGAGGGCCGCGCGGCCGATGTCGTGCGTGAGGTGCTGGAGTCTCATCCATGATCCTGCCGCCCACGACCAGCGACCCGCCGCTGTTCTTGCGGTTCCCGTGACCCGCTCCGATTTCAGCGCCTGGCTCGCCGCCCGGAGCCCCAAGCCGCCGCCCGCGCTGGCGGACCGGCTGGCGCAGCAGGTCGTCGCGGCGCCCGACGGTGCGTTCGCCGGTGGCTCCATGGCGGTGGTGGCCGGACGGCTGGGGATCGCGACCCTGCACGCCACGCTGGAGCGGCAGGCCGCGCCGCCCGTCGCCTCCGGGGCCGCGGGCGCGGGAGGCGATCGCGCGATAAGCCTCCTGGCGGCCGACGCGTTCGTGACCTACGCGTTCGAGGCGGCGGCGCTGGAGGGTGGGGACGTGAGCGATCTGGCGTGGCGCCTCCTGGCGGAGACCAACTCGTGAGCGAGTATCTCGAGCGGCTGATGCCGCGGGCTCCCGGCCTGTGTGTCCTGGTGGATCCCGAGCGCACCGCGCCCGAGGCCGCCGCGGCTCTGGCCATCGAGGTCGAGCGGGCGGGGGTCGCGGCGCTGCTGATCGGCACGTCGTACGACGGCGTTGCGCGGACCGGCGACGTCGCGGCCGCGATCAAGCGCGTCTCCAGCCTGCCGCTGTTGCTCTTCCCCGGCTCGGCGGCCCAGCTCGTGCCCAACGTGGACGCGGTGCTGCTGCTCTCGCTGGTGTCCGGCCGGAACGCGCAGTACCTGATCGAGGAGCACGTGCGCGCCGTGCCGTTCCTCAGGCGCCATCCGGTGCCCACGATCTCGACCGCGTACATCCTGGTGGATGGCGGCCACGTGACGGCGGTCGAGGCCGTGAGCCAGACGCGGCCGCTGCCGTGGGACTCGCCCGAGATCGCGGCCGCGCATGCCGTCGCCGGCCGGCTGATCGGCATGGAGGCCGTGTATCTCGACGCCGGCAGCGGCGCCGGGCGGCCGGTGCCGCCGGCGGTGATCGCCGCGGTGCGTGAGGCCGTCCCGCCGCCCGTCCCGCTGTTCGTCGGCGGCGGCATGCGGACCCCGGAGCAGCTTTGCGCCGCGCGCCGCGCGGGGGCCGACTTCCTGGTGGTGGGAAGTGCCGTCGAGGCCGGCGGGGCCGGTGCCGTGCGGGAGCTGGTCGCCGCCTTGAGGTGAGTCCGCTCCCGTGATTGACCTCCACACGCATCTCCTGCCCGGCGTGGACGACGGCTCGCACACCATCGAGCAGTCCGTCGAGGTGCTGCAGCGCTTCGCCGCGCAAGGGGTCGAGGCCGTCTGCTGCACGCCCCACCTGAAGGCCGGTGAGGCGTCCCGCGCGCCCTGGGAGCGTATGGACGCCCTGCTCGCCGACCTGGCCGACGCCGCGCCGGCGAAGCCGGTGCTGAGCCGCGGCTTCGAGATCATGCTGGACCTGCCCGAGCCGGAGCTCGCTGACCGGCGTCTCACGCTGGCCGGCACCCGCTACGTGCTGGTCGAGTTCGGCCGCCTGGTGCCCGCCGAGGCCAGCGTGGCTGCCCTGGCGCGCGTAGTGGAGCAGGGGGTGGTGCCCGTGCTGGCGCATCCCGAGCGCTACGCCGCCTGCTCGCCCGAGCTGGGGCGGCGCTGGCGGGAGGCCGGGGCGGTCTTGCAGCTCGACGCCGTGACCCTGCGGGGCGAGTCCCGGCGGGCGGCCCGGGCGCGGGCGCTGCTGGAGGTGGGTTGCGCGGCCATCGTCGCGAGTGATAATCACGGCGACGGCCGCTCGGTGCAGGCGGCCGTGGACTGGCTCGAGTCCCACGGCGGCGGCGAGCGGGCCGCGTTGCTGGCGGTCGAGAACCCGCGTGCCATCCTGAACGACGAGCCGGTGCGGGCGGTGCCGCCGCTGCGGATCCGCCGCTCGCTCTACACCAGGCTCAAGGACTTCGTGATCGGAGGAGCCGAAGCGTGAGCGCGTCTTCCGCGTCCGTCGGGCATCTGGAGGAGCTGGCGGCCCTGGCGGGTCGGGCGGCCGTCGAGCTGGCGGAGCCCGTGCGCCGCTACGCCGCGCTGGTCGAGGCCACGCTGGCGGCGGGCCGCACCGTGTTCTTCGCCGGCAACGGGGGCAGCGCCGCGCACGCCCAGCACATCGCCACCGAGTACGTGGTGCGTTACCGGCCCGTCCAGCGGAGGGCTGCGGCGGCGCTGGCGCTCTCGACCGACAGCTCGCTGGTGACGGCGGCGGCGAACGACCTGGGCTTCGAGCGGATCTTCGCCCGCCAGGTCGAGGCGCACGGCCGGAAGGGCGACCTGCTGGTGCTGGTCTCAACCTCCGGCAAGTCGCCCAACCTGCTCGCGGCGGCCGACGTGGCGAAGGCCTTGGGGCTCCGCACGGTGGCCCTGCTGGCCGCCGGTGGCGGGCCGCTGGCCGCGCGCGTGGACCTCCCGATCGTCGTGCCGACCACCGACACCGCGCTGGCGCAGGAGATCCAGCTTGCCATTGACCACTACGTGTGCTCGCTGGTGGAGCCGGGGCTGAAGTGAGCGCCGTGTGGATCGGTTGAGTGGACCCGGGCAGCAAGCCGGTCGAGGAGCCCCCTGGGCTTGGGGGAGGCGGGTCCCCTTTTTCGCTTGCAGGGGAGGGCCCCCCCAGCCCAGGGGGCTCCGAGATCCGGCGGGGCCGCCTTGCACGCGGGCTCGGCGGGCCCCATGGAGTCTCG
>JAJYLI010000232.1 GCA_021787855.1 bacterium
GCCGAGTCGGGCCACAGCGTGATCCGGCGCCCGGTCTGGGCGAGCGTGACGTACGCGTCGGACGGCCAGTCCAGCGGCCACAAGGTCTCCAGCATGTGCATCGCGCCCTCGAGCCGCAGCAGCCGGCCGGGCACGCCGTCCAGCAGCGCGTCGTCCGCGCCGGCGGGCTGCTCCACCACCAGCTCCTTGCGGGTGGAGACGCCGGCCCCGGGCAGCGACACGATGGTGGTCAACCGGTCACCATCGTAGCGCCAGCCGGGGGCGGACCCGTCTGAACGGTAGGGCACGTCCGCGCCGTTCCAGGTCACCCGCGCCGGCGGCCACGTGCCCCGCAGCCGCACCTCGTAGCCGCGCTCGCGCAGCATGCCGGGGAAGGAACCCTCCACCGGCTCGACGGTGAGCCGGATGGTGGTTCCCGTCCGCCGCTGAAGCACCGGAGTGAACGTGTACTCCCCGTCCCGGTAGCCCTGCGTGTCGCCCGCGTCCTCGTAGATGCGCGCGCTGCCCGAGTCGCCGGGGAACACGTCCAGGATGAGCGGATCCAGCGGCCGCGCGTCGCTCCGCTCCATCCGGGGCTGCTCCGGGATGATGGCGCCGGCCCGCACGTACACCGGCAGCTCGTCCAGCGCGAACGTCCGGTCCACCACCCGGGGACCCGACAGCCGGGCGCCGCTGGACCATTCCACCCACCGGCCCGGCGGCAGCCACAACCGCTCGGCCGCCAGCGCGCTCGCGCTGTCCAGCGGCGTGACCACCGGGCTCACCACCATGTCCGGCCCGAAGCCGTACTCGTCCGGGAACTCGTATGCCTCGGCGCTGTCGGGCCAGTCGTAGTAGAGCGGATGCACGATCGAGACGCCGCTGTCGTAGGCGAACCGCGCGGCCGTGTAGACGTACGGGATCAACGCCTCGCGCAGCCGGAACGCGTCCCGCATCACGGATGCGTACTCGGGGGGGAACGCCCAGATGCGGCGCTCCGCGTCCGGGCTCTTGGTGGTGTGCGTGCGCAGGATCGGGCTGAAGGCCCCGAACTGGATCCAGCGCGCGTACAGCTCGGGCCCGACGTAGCCGGGGAGGTGCCCGCCGATGTCGTGGCTCCAGTAGCCGAAGCCCACGTTGGCGGCGGTGGCCGTGAAGTACGGCTCGAAGGCCAGCATCTTCCAGGTGGACCGGGCGTCGCCGGAGAAGCCGATCTCGTAGCGGTGATTGCCGAGGCCGCCCCAGCGGTGGAAGATCAGCGGCCGCGCCCGGCCCTCCCGCGCCATGTGGGAGAAGAACACGTAGTTGAGCCACCAGGTGGGGTTGAGGCCCGGCACCGAGGTGTGGCCCCACTGCTGCCAGTCCAGCCACCAGAAATCCACGCCCTGCCGCTCCAGCGGATCAATCACGTTGGCGAAGTACGCGTCCGCGAAGCGCTTGTCCTCGATCTGGAACGGCACGTACTTCCGGGTGGCGGGATCTATCCCCATGGCGCGCGCCATGGCGGGATACTGCGCCTCGTGCGGCTGGATGCCGGAGGCGGGGTGCAGGTTCAAGGTGGTCTTGAGCCCCCGCCGGTGGACCCAGGCGAGGAACGCGTCGGGATCCGGGAAGTAGGCCTTGTCCCAGGTGTAGCCGGTCCAGCCCAGCGGCTGCCCCGCCTGGTCCCTGGGCTGGCCCTGCCAGCGCAGCTCGAAGGTGTTGTGCCAGTCCATGTCCACCACCAGCACGTCCAGCGGCACGTCGTAGCGGTGGAAATCCTCGACCAGCCGCATCAGCTCCGCATCGGTGTACGCCCAGTAGCGCGACCACCAGATGCCGAAGGCGAAGCGCGGCGGCATGGGGATCTTCCCGGCCACGCGCGTGAAGTCGTCCAGGGCGCGCCGGTAGTCGTGGCCGTAGCCGAAGAAGTACCAGTCCTGTCGCTCGCCCGGCGCGCGCTCCACCACCCACGGCCACGAGCTGTCGTCGAACAGCGGCCGCTGGGAGTCGTCCACCAGGGCCCAACCGTCGCGTGAGAGCAGCCCCTTGCCGAGCGGCACCGGGCCGTTCGCGCCGTCCAGCGTGCGGGTCGTGCCGCCCAGGTTCGCCGTGTCGGACATCCCGGGCCGCCAGGTCGCGGTCGAGTCGGCGTTCTTGAACGCGATGCTGAGGTTCTGCGGCGTGAACCGGCCGCTGTTCACCCGGTAGCGGAGCCGGACCGCCCGGGTCGTGATCACCAGCCAGCCGTGCTCCGTGCGCCGGGTGAACGCGACGGGCGGCGTGTACCGGTTCAGGAACACCAGCGAAGGCCGGTCCTCGAAGCGGCCGTCGGCGGCCCACTCGAGCCGGACGAGCTGCGGCGTGAGCACCGTGAACCGGGCGTGGCCTTCCACGACCACGTTGCGCGGGTCGGCGACCGGATCGGCCTTCGGCCCGGCCTGGGCAAGCAGCGGCGTCGAGGCGAACAGCGCGGCGGCCGTGAGCAGGAGCTTCTCGACGGCGGTTCTCATGCGGCGTCCTTGGCTGGCGGGGATGAGCGGTCCGGCAGGTGAATCGCACGCGCGACCCGGCGCGCGGCGGGAGATCACCAGGCGGCCTCGCGTTGCGCGGGTCCGCCTCCTGGCGGCTCGGCGGCTCTGGCGCGGGACCGCACGGCTGCCGCGGCGCCGGGGCTCGACAGCAGGTAGGCGGTGACGTCCGCGGCCGTGTAGCTCGTCCGGCCGCGCAGGAAGCCGGCGATGTTGACCAGGTCGTCGCCGCTGGTGACGAGCGGCGGCTCGAGGGCGCCGTCGCGACGGACTTGAGGGTGGCCGATGACGGAGAGCAAGGCGTTGCACAGGCAGCGGCGGCCGACCGTGTCCTCCATCCTCCCGCCCTTCTTCACGTAGGCGGCCTCG
>JAJYLI010000233.1 GCA_021787855.1 bacterium
CAGCGTCACGGCGACCGCGCCCTCGCCGGCCGCCGCCCGCCCGGCCAGCCACGTGCCCGGCACCGCGCGCGCCGCCACGACGGCGCGGTTGGCCGGCGGGTCGCCCGCCGGGTGGTACATCACCACCGCCAGCCCCGCCGCGCTGCTGTCGGGCGCGCCGAAGGCGGTGCGCTGGAGGTCCGAGAGCACGTCAATCTCGCCGCGCGCGTAGCCCGACGCGCGCACCAGGCGCGCCGCCGTCGCCACCGCCGCCGACAGGTCCAGGCGCAGGGGCACCGGTCGGGCGGCGTCCACCGCCGCGAGCAGCTCCCGGGCGGTGCCCCGGCGCGCCACGCCGTCGGCCTCGATCAGCCACAGCGCGTCGCCGGGCGCGGCGGCATGGAGCGTCTCGCGCGCCCGCGCCGCGAGGTCGTCGAACGCGCTGACCCCGCCGCTCACCGCGCCGGAGGACAGCGAGTTGTCGAGCACCAGCGCCAGCGCCGTGGGCTCGTGGCCGGCGCCCACGCCCCCGGGCACCGTCGGCCGGGCGGCCGCCAGGGCGATGAGGAGAACCGCCGCCATCCTCAGCAGCATGAGGAACAGGTGCCGCAGCCGGAGGGTGCGCTGCGCCTCGCGCTCCGTGTCGCGCAGATAGCGCACCGCCGGGAACACGACCTCCGGCGGCCGGCGCCGCTGCAGCAGGTGGAGCAGCGGCGGCACGGCGGCGAGGGCGAGCAGCGCGAGAGCCAGCGGCTGGAGAAAGACCATCAGCCCAGGCGGGCCCTCCCGGCCGCCGCGCGGCGGAGCGCGTAGCCGAACGGCGTGTCGGTCGAGACGCGGTGGTAGGCGATGCCGCTCGACCGCAGCGCGTGCCGCCAGGCCGCCACCGCGCGCTCGACCGTCGCGCGGTACTCGCGCCGCAGCTCGCGCGGCGCGGCGACCACGCCCTCGCGCGACTCGGGATCCACGAACCGCGCCTCCGCGGACGCGTCCAGCTCCGTTTCCGCCGGGTCGAGCAGGTGGAAGACCATCACCTGGTGGCCGCGGTGGCGCAGGTACCGCAGCGCCAGGAGCACCAGCTCCCGGTCCACCAGCAGATCCGAGAGCAGCACCACCAGGCCCCGGCGGCGCAACAGGTCGGTGACCCGCGCGAGCGCGCCCTCGGCGGCCGTGCGCTCTCCCCCGCCCTGCTCCAGATCCACCAGCGCCCGCGCCACCGCATGCCACTGCCCCGCCCGGGCGCGCGGCGCGATCGCGCAGCGCACCCGCTCATCGAAGGCGATCAGCCCCGTCGCGTCCCGCTGCCGCAGCAGCACCAGCGCCAGCGCGGCCGCGAGCCGCGTGGCGTAGTCGAGCTTGGTGAGCCGGTGCTCGGGATCGCCCGACCACGCCATCGAACGCGACGCATCCAGCACCAGCGTCGCCCGCAGGTTGGTCTCCTCCTCGAACTGCTTCACGTACAGCCGGTCACGCCGGCCCACGACCTTCCAGTCCAGGTAGCGCAGCTCGTCTCCGGGCTGGTAGGGACGGTGCTCGGCGAACTCCACCGAGAACCCGCGGTAGGGCGAGCGGTGCAAGCCGGAGAGAAACCCCTCCACCACGCCTTCGGCCACCAGCTCGATCCCGCCCAGCGCGCTGACGTCGTGCGGATCGAGCAGATCCAGTCGCCGCGTCACGCCGAAGGTCGAGGCCACAGGCTGTCACTTGGACAGGACACGCGCGAAAGGTATGGCGGGGCGCGCGCAGCGCCAAGTCCTTGCGCGGGCAATAGTTGGGGGAACCGTGGCGGGTGGCACGGTGTATGCCCCTCCCTCATCGGTGGAAGCGGTTCCGGGAGGTCATCCATGATCGGCCGCACCTTGATGCTTGGCGCCTCGATCGCTGTGGCGGGCGTTTTCGCGGCCACGGGCGTCGCCCGCGCCGCGGTGCCAGCCGCGCACGACCGGGACGCGCCCCCGGGGATCCGGATCTGGACGGATCACGGGGAGGTTTACCATTCCGGCGATCCCGTGCAGGTGTTTTTCCGGACGGAGGCGGACGCCTACGTCACGGTGTTCCGCGTGAACACCAACGGCCGGGTGGAGGTGCTGTTCCCGCCGGCGCCGGGCGACGCGGATCTGGCGCACGGCGGCGAGACGTACATCGTGCCGGGCGTGGACGCGCGCGACGCCTTCCTGGTGGATGATCCGCCGGGGATCGGCTACGTGTTCGCGGTCGCCAGCGACGACCCGTTCGACTTCAACGCGTTCAGCTACGACGATCAGTGGGCTCTGGACCAGGTGAGCATGCTGGCCGACGGCCGCATTCACGGCGACCCGTACGCGTCGCTGCAGGACCTGATCCAGCAGATCATGCCGCCGGACTACGCCGATTACGATACCCATCTGCTGCCGTACTACGTCCACCAGCAGTACGACTATCCCCGGTTCCTGTGCTATGACTGTCACACCTACACGCCGTACGCGTACTGGGATCCTTACGCGGTGTGGTGCCCGCGGTACACGCTGGCGGTCTATTTCAACCCGTTCTACTTCTACCCCAGCTACTGGTATCCGACCCGGTACTATCGCGGCACCAACGTGGTGTACGTGCGGCCGAGGCTGACCGGGGCGCAGTACGTGTTCAAGACCCGCGGCGCCCAGAGCGCGCCGTACCTGGTGTACCGTGACCGGCGCGGCGTCGGGGCGCTCGATCCGGCGTCCCGGGGGGTGCGGGGGGTGGACATCGGGGGCGTGGGCAGCGTGCCGGCGCCGGTCGGCTACGCGGGCCGGCGGGCGGTGGGCGCGGGCGGGCCGGTGATCGGCGCCGGCCGCAGCGCGGTGGGCGCGGACGGCCCGGTGATCGGCGCCGGCCGGCGGG
>JAJYLI010000234.1 GCA_021787855.1 bacterium
CGGCGCGCGCCGGGGTGCCGGCTTGGCGGGGCCGGCGCGCGGCCGCCGGGCCAGCACCGGGGCGGCGAGCCGGATGCCGGACGCCGGACGCGACCCATCGAGCGCATCGAGCGCGGCCTGCACGTGGCTCAGGTCCGCCGTCAGGGTGGCGATCTCCTCCTGCAGCAGCTCGCGGATTTCCTCGGTCCGGCTCATGGCTCCTCGGCCTCCGGGTGGGCGGCGCGCCAGGCCTCGGAGGCGCGGCCGCGGAAGATGGTCACGGGCACGCTGTCCAGCGCGAACGCGCCCTGCCGCTGCTCGCTCGGCCGGTGGGCGTCGCAGTGCCAGAGATAGGCGTAGCCCAGCAGGGCGTCGGCCGTGCCGACGAACTTGACCAGCGCCGTCCAGCGCGCCGCGCCGAAGCACTTCCAGCAGCGCGGCCCGACGGCGGGGTTCGGCGCGCCGCCCAGCGCGCGCAGGAAGCCGTCCACGACGCACTCTTCCGGCGTCACCGGGACGACCGTGCACTCGATCCGGCGGTCGGGATAGACGTCCGGGTTGGCTTGGGCCAGCAGGCCGGGCGGCAGGCCGTTGACGTTGGCCTTGAACTCGCCCGGGTGCGCGGGGTCGGGCTCGCGCGTCCCGCCCAGGAAGGCGTAGCCGAGCTCGCGGGCCTCGGGACCGCTGCCCTCGACGACGGCAACGCGGAAGAGGGTGGCTTTGGCCTCGCCGGCCGCCGGCGTCGGCACGGGATCGCTCACGGGCGGACCTCCTCGACGCGCCAGACGCCGGCATCGAGATAGACGAGACAGAAGCGAAAGGGGAAGGCCGCCGCGGCGGCGCGAATCTTCGCCCGCGCATCCTCGCGCTCGTAGGCTATCGCCGTGCCGCGGCGGCGCTTAGTGCCCTTGGTGTCGTGGAGCTCGACCTCCCCATCGGGACGGACGAGCAGGAAGTCGGGCGTGTAGCGGAGGTCGAAGCCGAGCCGGAAGGTCAGCGCCTCGAAGGCCCAGGTCGCCAGACGCCCGGCCCGCACGAGAAGGTCAAGCTGCTGGGCGTAGCTCCGTTCCAGCGCGTTCATCCGGCTGGCCGCTCGGGCCAGCCGGGTCGCCCGCCCGCGCGGGGAAGGCTTCGCCGCAGCGCTCGCAGAGGTCAAGGCGCTCATCGGGGTCGGCCTGCCACCCGCACGCGGGGCATCGCTGGAGGGCCATGGGCGTGCGCACCATACCCCCGAAGGTAGGGCGCGGTGCCGCAGCGCGCAACAGTGGGTGCGGCATGTTGCGTCATCGCCACGGCCCGACCTCCATCGCCGGCCCCTGGGTCGGCGCCCCCAGCAGCGCCGCCGCGCTCGCGCAAGCCGCCTGGAAGGCGCGCCGGAACTCGGGCAGCAGGACCTCCCGCTGGTGGGCCAGCGTCAGGTTGACGTAGCCTTGGTACAGGAAGCCCTCACCGAGCATCCGCGCCCCGAAGGCGTCCCGCAGCGCCGGGCGCCGCCATTGAATCACAGGCCGCTGGGGGTAGCCGACAGCCCGCACCTCATCCGCCAGCCCCACGCCCATCGCCGCCCCGGCCAGCGCGTTTGTCATGTCGTGGCCGAAGCGCCCGAGCTTGGCCGGCACCTCGCACTCGACCAGCTTGCGGATCGTCGCGGCCGCGGACGCCAGGGCCAGCGTCTCCCCGCCGAAGGTCGTCGAACAGAACACGTCCTCGGCCATCCGGCGCATCAGCGCCCGCGGCCCCGCAACGATGCTCAGCGGCAGCCCGTTGGCCATCGCCTTCCCGGCGGCGTAGAGGTCGGGCGTCACGCCGAAGGCCGCCGCGGCCGAGAGGCCGGTCATGCGGAAGCCAGTCACGACCTCGTCGAAGATCAGCAGGGCGCCGTGCTGCGTGCACAGCTCTCGGCAGGCGCGCAGGTAGGGACCGACCACGGAGAGATCGGCGGGCGGGTCGTAGGCGACCAGGGGTTCCATGATGAGGCAGGCACTCGGCTCGTGCCGTAGCGCACGCTCGAGGGCCGCCAGATCGCCATACGGCAGCCGCACCAGGATGCGGCCCCGGTTGCAGGCGGGCACGCCAGCTGGGTTCGTGTCGGCCACCGTCCAGTCGTCCCGCCCGTGGTAGCCGATCGTGAGCACGCGCTCGCGCCCCGTGACCGCCCGCGCCAGCCGGACCGCCGCCGTGCAGGCATCCCCGCCGTTCTTCAAGAAGCGGACCATCTCGACGCCCGGCAGCAGCCGGGCCACGAGCTCGGCGACCTCGCCCTCCAGCGCCGTCGGCAGGCTGAAGCTCGTGCCATGCGAGAGCTGGTGCAGGATGGCGCTGTCCACATCCGAATCGCGGTGGCCCAGGATCACGGCGCCCAGGGCGCTCACGCAGTCCACATAGCGCCGGCCAGCCGGATCCCAGACGTAGGGACCGCTGGCGCGGGCGGCGATGGCCGGGGCGCCGGGCGGGAAGCGGCTCGGTGCCTTGCTGTAGGTCTGGGTGCCCGCTGGAGTCACTTCGGTGAGCTTCATACGCGCATCGCGTTGAGGGTGGCCAGGGTCGTCTGCCAGCGATAGTCGCCCGGCGGCAGCAGGGGCGCCACCCGCTGGACGAGCGCCAACTCGTGCGCCTCGTCCACGCTCCACTTTCGGTGCGCGGGAACCAGGCTCGCCAGGTGCCGGTGCTCGCCCGCGCAAGGCTCCAGCAGCCGCAGCCGACCATGCCGGCGCAGATAGGGCGTGACGTGCCCGCGGTCGCCCGGCGTCGTCGCCTCGCGGTCGGCCCAGCAGAGGGCGGCGAAGCTCATGACCTCGGCGTCGAGGCCGTCCAGCCAGCCGGGCGTCGTGGCGACCAGCGCGAGCTCGTCG
>JAJYLI010000071.1 GCA_021787855.1 bacterium
TGTGCTGCATCATGGGGCCCTGCATCATCCGACCCCGCGGCTGCTGCGCCGCCAGGGGCAGCGCGGTGGCGGCGACCAGCGCCGCGGCGAGAGTGAACGTCCTCATGGCGATTGCTCCGTGTTCAGGGTGGTCCATATACCCCCGCACCGCGGCGGAGTTGCCGGGTTGCGGCGATGTAACGGCTCTCACAGCGTCAAGCGCCGCAGCCGCAGCGCGTTGCCGACCACCGACACCGAGCTGAAGCTCATGGCCGTCGCGGCGATGATGGGGCTCAGCAACAGGCCGAATGCGGGGTACAGCACGCCGGCGGCGATCGGCACGCCGACGGTGTTGTAGGCGAACGCCCAGAACAGGTTCTGCTTGATGTTGCGCATGGTGCCCCGGCTCAGCCGCCGCGCCCGCACGATCCCGTTCAAGTCGCCCTTGACCAGCGTCACGCCCGCGCTCTCCATCGCCACATCGGTGCCGGTGCCCATGGCGATGCCGACCTGCGCCTGTGCCAGCGCGGGCGCGTCGTTGATCCCGTCGCCCGCCATCGCGACCACGCGCCCTTCGGCCTGGAAACGCTTGACGGCGTCCGCCTTCTGATCCGGCAGCACCTCCGCCACCACGTCGTCAATGCCGAGGTTCCGCGCCACCGCCGCGGCCGTGGTGCGGTTGTCGCCGGTCAGCATGACGATCCGCAGGCCCTCCTGGTGGAGCCGCCGCACCGCCTCGGGCGTCGTCGCCTTGATCCGGTCCGCCACGCCGAGCAGCCCCCGTGGCTTGCCGTCCACCGCCATCAGGAGCGCCGTCGCCCCGTCCCGGCGCAACGCCTCCGCGCGCTCCAGCAGCGGCTGCGGATCCGCCCCGACCTCCTTCAGCAGCTCGGCGGTCCCCAGCGCGACCCGGTGGCCGTCCACGGTGCCCACGACCCCGCGCCCCGGCACCGCCCTGAAGTCCGCCGGCTTCACCGCCTCGAGCCCGCGCTGCTCGGCCGCCGCCACGACCGCCGCCGCCAGCGGGTGCTCGCTCCCCCGCTCGAGCGCGGCGGCCAGCCGGAGCAGCGCGGCCTCGTCCGCCCCGTCCAGCGTCACCACGCCGGTGACCGCGGGCTTCCCTTCGGTGAGCGTGCCGGTCTTGTCCACCACCAGCGTGTCCACTTTGCGCATGACCTCGATCGCTTCGGCGTTCTTGAACAGCACGCCGGCGGTGGCGCCCTTGCCGGTGGCGACCATGATGGACATGGGGGTGGCGAGGCCGAGCGCGCAGGGACAGGCGATGATCAGGACCGCCACGGCGTTGACCAGCGCGTGGGCCAGCCGGGGCTCCGGCCCCGCCAGCGCCCACACGACGAACGTCACGACGGCCACGCCGACGATGATCGGCACGAACCACGCGGCCACCACGTCGGCCAGCTTCTGGATCGGCGCGCGGCTGCGCTGGGCCTCCGAGACCATGTGCACGATCTGGGAGAGCAGGCTGTCCGCCCCCACCCGGTCGGCCCGGATGACCAGCGAACCCGTGCCGTTCACCGTGGCGCCGATCACGCGGTCGCCCGCGCGCTTCTCGACCGGCATCGGCTCGCCGGTCATCAGCGACTCGTCCACCGCGCTGGCGCCCTCCAGGACGACGCCGTCCACGGGGACCTTCTCCCCCGGCCGGACGCGCAGGCGGTCGCCCGCGACCACGTCGCTCAGCGGGACGTCGCTCTCGCTCCCGTCGTCGCCGAGCCGGCGCGCCGTCTTGGGAGCGAGGCCCAGGAGCGCCCTGATCGCGCCGCTCGTCTGGCTCCGCGCCTTGAGCTCCAGCACCTGGCCCAGCAGAACCAGCACCGTGATGACCGCCGAGGCCTCGAAATAGACGGCGACCTGGCCGGACGCGTCGCGGAACTGCGGGGGGAACAGCCCCGGCGCCAGGGTGGCCACCACGCTGTACCCGTAGGCCACCGCCACGCCCAGGCCGATCAGCGTGAACATGTTGAGGCTGCGATTGACCAGCGAGCGCCAGAAGCGCACGAAGAACGGCCGGGCGCCCCACAGGACCACCGGGGTCGCCAGCGCCAGCTCGATCCACGCCAGGGCACGCGGGGAGACGAGCCGCTCCACGGGCTGTCCCGGCAGGTAGTCGCTCATCGCCGCGGCCAGCAGCGGCACCGTGATGGCGAGGCTGATCCAGAACCGGCGGCTCATGTCCCGCAGCTCCGGATTCTCCTCTTCCGCGGCGCTGGCGACCCGCGGCTCCAGCGCCATGCCGCACTTGGGGCAGTCGCCGGGCCCTTCCTGGCGGATCTCCGGGTGCATCGGGCAGGTGTAGGTCATCAGCCCTCCACAATGGCCAGCCCCGCGGGGCCCGCGCCGGCGATCTCGACGGTGCGGGTCATACGATCCCGCCGGCCGCATCGCCCGGAAAGGGCAAGGGATGTGTGTCCGGCCGCGATCCCTCCCGGCCGCCGCGGCGGGGCCCACCGCAAGCCCCGGCGGCGGCCGGCCCGGCGGTCAGTACAGCAGCCACAGCGCCACGTACAGCGTGTTGTTGGCCGAGGCGTTCCGGCCGGAGCCGTCGTAGTTGCTGCCGGCGCCGTTGAACTTGCCGTACGTGATGTACTGGCACTCGACCCGGAGGTTCTCCCACGGATTGAAGTCCAGCTCGCCGATCAGACCCTGCGAGTCCGGGCTGCCCGTCCGGCTGCCACCCACCGCGCCGGGGGAGTACAGCACCGTGTCGGCGGTGCCGGTCGCCCAGAATGGGGAAACGCCGACGCCCAGGAGCTGGCCCACGTGGTAGATCGCGCCGAGCCGCAGCGTATTGAGCGTGTTCGTCGCGTTGGCGGCCCCCCCGGCGACCCAGCTCTGTCCCTCGTGAATCCAGCTGCCGAGCACCGTGAGACTGTTGGCGCCCCAGTCCGCCTGGTACTGGGCGTCCACCGCCACGTCGCGGAACCGGTTGGCCGGCCCCGTGACGCCCGTCGGGTAGATGTCGGTGCTGAGCCCGTACGTGCCGATCATCAGGTTACCGGCGCCGACGTCGCGCGTCAGCGCCACGCGCCAGTACGGCGCGACCCCCTTGAGAACACCCATCGCCGTGGAATCCAGCGGAAGGCTCGATCCGAGCTGCGCGGCGTGATACAGACCCACCTCGCCGTAGACAGCGTTGTTCCAGTACCCCAGGGCCGTCAGCCCGACCATCCCCATCGCGCTCGCCACCACGGGCACCGCGGTGGGCGAGGGCGCCACGGCGGAGAACCCGTACGGGAAGCCCCAGACCGGCGTGCTGTTCCACACGTCCTGCGTGGTGGGCTGGTTGTTCAAGGTCAGGCCGAAGGTCGTGGGCTTGCCGAACAGGGTGCCGTGGGTGGCGTACCGCAGGTCGAGCATGGTCGCCGCGAACGTGTTCGCGACCGGGTCGTAGCCGATCTCCAGGAACACGCCCACGTTGGGCGTGATCTCGCCGCCGGTATAGACGCTCAGCATGTCGGGCACCACGGCCGTCCCGTTCGCCTTCCCCGGCTCGGCGAGGCGCGTCTCGGTGTAGGAGTTGCGCAGCGACACGGACAGCGGCGCCACGAGGCTGAGCAGGAAATTGCGCGTGCTGTCCGCCGCCTTGTCCTCCATGGTGGCCGTGGTCACCATGGTGTACCCGTCGAGCTTGAACTGGCGGCCGAAGGCGTTCAGCTCGGGGAACTGCGTGTGGCACGCGCTGCACGGCAGCCCCGTCTGGCGCGCGTAGGTCGGCGTGGCATCGGCGGCGGGCACGCCCAGAGTGGCGGCACCCGCGAGGCCCAGAAGGACCAGGGACCGTTTCATGAACCTCCCCCTGCAGGGTGAGTTCCCCGCTCTCCTGCGCGGGATCCCATCGGCGAGGCGGTCATCGGCCACTCCCGCCGGCCGCCTCCGCCTGCTTCGGCGGGCACTTGACGGAGCCGTACGAGCAGAACACGCAGCAGTCGCCGGGCTTGGGGCGGAGCAGCGCGCCGCAACCCCGGCACTCGTAGAAATGCGCGCACGCGTCCGTCGGCATCGTCTCTTCCGTTCGGTGGCCGCAGTGGGGACAGGTGATGACCGATCGCAGCTCCAAGGCTCCTCCTAATCTCCGGGGGCCAGCGCCAGCTCGTCGCGCAGCGCCTCCCCGACGGTTGCCTCCGGCCGGCGCCGCACCTCGCGCCGCCGCCACAGCAGGAAGATCGCCGGGATCACGACCAGCGTGAGCAGGGTCGAGGTCACCATCCCGCCCACCATCGGCGCCGCGATGCGCTTCATGACGTCCGCCCCGGTCCCGGTGCTCCACAGAATCGGCGCCAGACCGGCGATGATCGCCGTCACCGTCATCATCTTGGGCCGCAGCCGGTCCACCGCGCCCTCCCGCACCGCCGCGGCGACGTCGGCGTCGGTGCGCATGGCGCCCTCCCGGCCGCGGCGGTGGAACGCCTCGTCGAGGTAGATGAGCATCACCACGCCCGTCTCGGAGGCCACCCCGGCCAGGGCGATGAACCCCACCCAGACCGCGACGCTGGTGTTGTAATGCGCCAGCCACAGGTACCACACCCCGCCCACCAGCGCGAACGGCAGGGACAGCATGACGATCAGGGACTCGGTGACGTTGCCGAAATTGAAGTACAGCAGCAGGAAGATGATCCCCAACGTCACGGGCACCACCACCCGGAGCTTCTTCGCCGCCCGCTGCATGAACTCGTACTGCCCGCTCCACACCAGCCGGTAGCCGGGCGGCAGCTTGAGGCCCGCCGCGACGACCCGCCGCGCGTCGCGCACGTAGCCGCCCACGTCCCGGCCCTGGATGTCTATGTACACGGTCGTGAGCGGGAACGCGCCCTCGGTCTTCACCGCCATCGGGCCCCGGACGATGTTCACGCTCGCGACCTGGCCCAGCGGGATCTGCCGCCCGTCGGGCGCCGGAATCACCACGTCGTCGAGCTTGGAGACGTTGTCCCGCAGCTCGCGCGGATAGCGGACGTTGACCTCGTAGCGCTCCCGGCCCTCGAAGGTCACCGCCGCGTTCACGCCGCCGATCGTGGCCATGACGGCGTCGTGGATGTCGCCCACGTCGAGGCCGTAGCGGGCGGCCGCCGCCCGGTCAATCCTGATGTCCACGTAGTAGCCGGACTGGTTGCGCTCGGCGAAGGCGCTGCGCGTGCCCGGCACGGCCTGGACCAGGCGCTCGACCTCCTCGCCCAGGGCCTGGAGCGTGTCGAGGTTCGGACCGAAGATCTTGACGCCCACCGGCGTGCGGATGCCCGTGGCCTGCATGTCAATGCGGCCCTGGATCGGCTGGGTCCACGCGTTGGTCACGCCCGGCAGGCGCGTGGCGCTGTCCATGGCCGCGATCAACCCGTCGTAGGTCGTTCCCTTGGGCCAGTCGCGCTCCCGCTTCAGGGTCACCGTGGTCTCGAACATGTCGAGCGGCGCGGGGTCCGTGGCCGTGTTGGCGCGGCCCGCCTTGCCCAGCACCGCCACGACCTCGGGGAAGCTCTTCAGCACGCTGTCCTGGTAGCGCATGATGTCGCGCGCCTGGCCGATCGAGACGCCGGGCACCGTGGTCGGCATGAACAGCAGCGAGCCCTCTTTCAAGGGCGGCATGAACTCGCTCCCCAGGCCGCGCCACGGGACCACCGTCAGGGCGAGGACGATCACCGCGCCAAGGATCACCTCCCGGGGCCGGCGCAGGGTGAAGTCCAGCACCGGCCCGTAGAGGCGCTGCAGCACCCGGTTGATCGGGTTGGCGCGCTCCGGGCGGATCTTCCCGCGGATCAGGTACCCCATCAGCACCGGCACCAGCGTGATCGAGAGCAGCGCGGCGCCCGCCATCGCGAAGGTCTTGGTGTAGGCCAGCGGCTTGAACAGCCGCCCCTCCTGCTCCTGGAGCGAGAAGACCGGCAGGAAGCTGAAGGTGATGATCAGGAGCGAGAAGAACAGCGGAGGCCCGACCTGTTTGGCGCTCTCCAGCACGATCTCCCAGCGCGAGGCGCCCGCCGGCGCGCGCTCGACGTGCTTGTGCATGTTCTCGATCATCACGATCGCGCCGTCCACCATGGCGCCGATGGCGATGGCGATCCCGCCCAGGCTCATGATGTTGGCGCTCACGCCGATCAGCCGCATCACCACGAACGAGACCAGGATCCCCAGGGGGAGCGTGACGATCGCGACCAGGGCCGACGAGGCGTGCAGCAGGAAGACGATCGAGACCAGCGCCACGATCACCGATTCCTCGACCAGCTTGTCCCCGAGCGTGGCGATGGCGCGGTGGATGAGATCGCTGCGGTCGTAGACCGGCACGATCCGGACGCCGTGGGGGAGGCTGGCCTGGATCTCCTTGAGGCGCGCCTTCACGGCCTCGATGGTCTTGAGGGCGTCGGCGTGGAAGCGCATGATGACGATGCCGGCCACGGCTTCGCCGCGGCCGTCGTAGTCCGCCTCGCCCCGGCGCGGGGCCGGGCCCACCTCGACGGTGGCGATGTCCTTGACCCGGATCGGGGTCCCGTCGGGCGTCGCGCCCACGGCCACGTTCTCGATGTCCCGGACGCCGTGCAGGTAGCCGAGGCCGCGGATCATGTACTCGCGGCCCCCCATGTCGAGCACCCGGGCGCCGATGTCGGCGTTGTGGGCGCCGATGGCCCGCACCACCTGCGTCACGGGGATGTGATACGCCCGGAGCCGCTCGGGGTGTACCTCGACCTGGTACTGCTTCACGAAGCCGCCCAGGCTGGCGACCTCGGAGACCCCCGGCACGCTGGTGAGCTGGTAGCGGATGTTCCAGTCCTGCAGCGAGCGGAGCTGCGCCAGGTCCAGGCTGTCCGACTCCAGCACGTACTCGAACACCCAGCCCACGCCGGTCGCGTCGGGCCCGAGGCTGGGCTCGACGCCGGGCGGCAGCTTGCGCTTGATCCCGTTCAGGTACTCCAGCACCCGGGAGCGCGCCCAGTAGAGGTCGGTGCCGTCCTTGAAGATCACGTAGACCAGGCTCTGGCCGAAGAACGAGTAGCCGCGCACCACGGTCGAGCCGGGGACCTTGAGCATCTCCGTCGCGATCGGGTAGGTGACCTGGTCCTCGACGATCTGCGGCGCCTGCTCGGGGAAGCTGGTCTGGACGATGACCTGCACGTCCGACAGGTCGGGGATCGCGTCCAGCGGCGTGGACTGGATGGCCCACACGCCGGCGCCGATCAAGGCCACCGTGCCCAGGAGGACCAGGAAGCGGTGCTTGAGCGACCAGGCGATGACGCGGCTAATCATGGGGCGTCGCGGGCGCGGCCATTCCCGCCATCCCCGGCATGCCGGCGCCCTCGCCCGCGAGCTGCGACTCGGCGTCCACCAGGAAGTTGGCCGCGGACACGATGGTCTCGCCCGGCGCGAGGCCCTGCAGCACCTGGACCCGCTCGTCGGTCCGCGCGCCCAGGACCACCTCCCGGGGCGTGAGCATCCCGGCCGTGTCGCGCACGAACACCAGGTTGCGCTCGCCGGTCATCACCACCGCCTCGCGCGGCACCGTCAGCACAGCGCGGCCGTCGCCCACCGGCGCGTCGAAGTACATGGTCGCGAACATCCCGGGCCGGAACCGGAGGCCGGGATTCGCCGCCGTCACCCGCACCCGGCCGGTGCGGCTCTCCGGGTCCACCGTGGGATAGACGAAGCTCACGCGGCCCATGAAGTGCAGGCCGGGGTAGGCGTCCAGCTCGAAGTGGGCCAGCGAGCCCACGTGCACGTACGCGAGGTCCTGCTCGAACACGCTGCCTTCGATCCACACCGTCCGGAGGTCCGCCAGGCGGTAGAGCTGCATGCCCGGCTCGACGCGCTGGCCCTCGACCACGTCCTTCTCCAGCACCACGCCGTCGAACGGGGCCACCAGCGTGAGCGTCTTGGTCACCTCGCCGCTGGTCTCGATGCGCGCGATCTGCGCCGGCGTGATGTCCCAGTAGGCGAGCCGCCGCCGGGCCGCCTGGAGCATCTCGTCGGCGTAGCGCGCCGCGTCGCCGCCGCCCGAGTCCACCTCGGCCGCCAGGTGCCCGGCGGTCACCAGGTCCTGCTCCGCGGCCACCAGGGCGGGGCTGTACAGCGTCAGCAGCGGCTCGCCGCGCCGCACGAGCTGGCCGGTGTAGTCCACGTACAGGTGCTCGACGAACCCCTCGATCTTCGGCGTGATCGAGGTGATCGCCGGCTCCGGCGCCGCCACCAGGCCCACCGTGCGGATGTCGCGGGTCATGGTGTCGGGCTCGACCGTGTAGTAGGCGACCCCCAGGGCGCGCGCCTGCGCGTCCGTGAGGTGCACCGGCTCCCGCCCGCCGACGCTGTCGGCGGCGGGCGCGCCCGCCGCCGGCATCTTGGCGTGCTCTTCGGCCGTCATCCCCGGCATCGGCGAGGAGTCCTTCGCCTTCCCACACGCCGCGAGCGCCAGCGTGCCCGCCAGCGCGGCGGCCAGCCGCATCCTCATGGTGCCCTTCCCCCTTCTCCACCCGTCAGCGCCGCGATCTCGGCCACGGCGCCCTGATACTCCGCGTCGAGGCGCAGCGTCTCGATCGCGTAGCGATTCACCGTCATCTGGTTGTCCACGAGGGACATGAAGTTGACCTGCCCCACCCGGTACGACGCGAGCGCCGCCTGCACGGAGGCGCGCGCCTGCGGCAGGATCGAGGTGGCGTACAGCCCGGAGAGATCCCGCGCGCGGTCCGCCTCCGCCCGCAGCTCCGCCAGCCGGGCGTAGGTCTCGTTGTAGAGTTCGCGCTGCCGCGCCGTCTCCGCCGCCTCCATGGCCTGCGCCTCGCGCCGCTGGGCGAGCTGCCGCGCGCCCGCGAACACCGGCACGCTGAAGCCCACCATCAGGGACACCATGTCCATGTACCGCGGCCGCTGGCCGTAGGAGACGCCGACCATCAGGTCGGGGAACAGGTCACGGCGCGCCAGCCGATAGCCGGCCCGGGCCGCCGCGACCCGCTGGCGCGCGGCGGCGAGCGCCGGACGGTGCAGCACCGCGAGCGCCATGAGCGAGTCGGCGGTGGGCAGCGTGTCGCCCGCCGCCGGCAGCTCCACCGGGCCGACGGGGGTCGTCGCGTCGCGCCCCAGCAGCGCGTTGAGCCGCGCCGCCATGGCCAGGCGGTCCTGCCGCACGACCGTGATGTCCTCGGTCATCTTCGCCACCGCGACCTGGGCCTGGAGCACGTCCTGCTCCAGACCCGCGCCGACGCCGTACATGGTGGTGGAGACCTGCAGGAAGCTCTTGAGCAGATCCCGGGTCTGGCCCATGACGTCCAGCGCCCGGTCCATGTAGCCGAGCTGGTAGTAATCGCCGGTGACGCGGGCCACGAGGCTGTTCCGCGCCTCGTCGGCGTCCAGCCGGCCCGCCGCGGCCAGGTCGCCGGCCTGGGCGCGGCCGAAGCCCAGCTTGCCCGGCCAGGGGATCGTCTGGGTGACCTGGACCGCATTCATCGTCATCGGGTCCGTGGCGCCGAACCCGTTGAGCGGCCGGTTGTCGAGGCTGAGCTGCACCTGGGGATCCGGCAGCGCGCCGGCCTGGGAGACCCGGGCCGCCGCGGCGTCCGCCTCGAGGCGCGCCGCCTGAAGGGCCGGGTTGGCCGCGCGCGCCGCCGCGATCGCATCCGCCAGCCGCAGCGTGTCGCCAGGCACGGCCTGGGGCGTCGCACCGCCGGCCCCACGCGCGCTGCCGGCGGGCGCGGACTGGGCCATCAACCGCGGCGCGGCCGCCGACACCAGGCTGATCGCGAGCACCACGAAGCGTTGCATGGCACGCAGGCTAGCCGCGCCGCCATTAAGGCACCGTGAACGGGGCGTGAAAGTGTCTTGAGACTCCGCCGGCCCGGGCGAGCCGGCGGTCAACCGGTTACGGTGTCGTCACTTGGGCTTGGCGTACTGCGCGGGCTTGGCCTCGAACTTCTTCTTGCAGGACTCCGAGCAGAACCAGTACGTCTGGCCCTGGTACTCCGTCTTGCCCGCCGCCTTCTCGGGCTCGATCTGCATGTGGCACACGGGATCGGTCACCTTCATGGCGAGCCTCCTTTCCGGTTCTCGAACACCACGGGAGCCCGAAGGTGCCCCGCCGGCGGTCGAAATTCCTCAGGACGTCCGGGCCAGCGGCAGGGTGAGCCGGAACAGCGCCCCGGGCGCGGCACGGGCCAGCTCGAGCGAGCCGCCGTGGGCCCGGGCGATGGCGCTGGCGATGGGCAGGCCGAGCCCGGCGCTGCTGCCCGGCGAGCGCGCCGGATCACCCCGGTAGAACCGCTCGAAAACATGGGGCGCGTGCTCGGGCCCGATGCCCGGGCCGGTATCCTCCACCTCCACCACCGCGCGCCCGTCGCGCGCGGCACACCGCACCGTGATCCGGGCCCCCGCCCCGGCGTACTTCACGGCGTTTTCGACCAGGTTGGATACGGCGCGCTCCAGGAGCCCCGCGTCGCCCCGCGTCGCGACCGCCGACGACTCCAGCGTCAGGTCCACGCCCGCCACCTCCGCCGCCGGCCGGGCCTTCTCGACCGCGCGCCCCGCCAGCGCTTCCAGGTCCGCGAGCCGGAACTGGTCGGGCGGCAGCCCGGAGTCGGTGCGGGCCAGGGTGAGGAGGTTCTCGGCCAGCGCCACCATGCGGTCCACTTCCTCGCGGCTGCTCTGGATCACCGCCCGGTAATCCGCGGCGGTGCGCTCGCGCCGCAACGCGACGTCCATGCTCCCCTTGAGCACGGTCAGCGGCGAGCGCAGCTCGTGGCTGGCGTCGGCGACGAACCGCCGCTGCGCCTCGAACGAGCGGTGCAGCCGGTCCAGCATGTCGTTCAGCACCACGACCAGCCGGCGGAACTCCGTGACCTCGGCGTGCGCCGTGATCCGGGCCGCCAGGGTGCCGGCCTCGACCGCCTCGGCCTGCGCCACGATCTCGGCCACCGGCCGGGTGGCGCGGCCGGCGAACCACCAGGCTCCCGCGAAGGCGAGGGCCGTGCCGCCCAGAGCCAGCAGCATCGCCAGGGTCGCGGCCCCACGGATGGTCGCGTCCACCGGCTCGAGCGGCGCCGACACCTGGAGGAAGTGCATGGCGTGCTGGGGTGCGATGAGCCGCAGCGGATAGATCACGGTGCGCAGCCGGTCGGCGCCCCAGCGCTGGGTCGCCAGCGCCACCGCCCCCCGCCGCGCCTCCTGCATGGCCGTGGCCGGCAGCGGCAGGTCGCGATCGCCGAGGTTCGCGCTCCGCGCCACCGGGGCGCCGTCCGCCTCCCACAGCTCGGCGTAGCGCGTCAGCTCGGAGAGCGGGTGGCTCGACCGCGACAGGAACACGCCCTCGTGGAAATGGAACGACGAGCTCATGGTCGAGGCGCCGGCCTCCGCCTCGACCTCGGCGAGGGTCAGGAGCGTGCGGTCGAGCTGGTGGTAGAGCCGCGCCCTGAGGAGCAGGGTGGACGCCGCGCCCACCGCCACGATGATCGCCAGCAGCGTGAGCGCGAACCGCAGGGCGAGCTGGAATCGCAGCGAGCGCATCAACCGTCGTCGCGGCGCAGCGCGAACCCGACGCCGCGCACGGTCTGGATCAGCCGCGGCGCGCCGCCCTCCTCGAGCTTGCCTCGCAGGTTGGAGACGTGGACGTCCACCACGTTGGAGCCCGGATCGAACGTCATGTCCCACACCTTCTCGAGCAGTTCCGTCCGCGTCACCACGGCGTCGGGTCGGGCGAGGAAGTACTCCAGCAGGCGGAACTCGCGGGCCGTGAGGTCCAAGAGCCGCCCGGCGCGCGCGACCCGGTGGTGCACCCGGTCCATCTCGACGTCGTCGAACTTGAGGAGCGAGGCCGCCACGGCGGGCCCGCCCCGCCGCCCCAGCGCCCGGACCCGCGCCAGCAGCTCGTCGAAGGCGAACGGCTTGGTGAGGTAGTCGTCGGCGCCGCTGTCGAGGCCGCGCACCACGTCTTCGGTCGTATCGCGCGCGGTGAGCATCAGGATGGGCACCGTCGAGCCCTCGCGCCGCAGCTCCGCCGCCAGCTCCAGGCCGTTCTTCCTGGGGAGCTGGATGTCCAGCACCAGCGCGTCGTACGCGTTGACGTGGGCCAGGAGGGTGCCCTGCTCGCCGTCGCCGGCGACGTCCACGGCGTGCCCCTCCTCCTCCAGGCCCTGGCGGACGAACTGCGCGACCTTGCGGTCGTCCTCCACGACGAGGATGCGCATGGCCCGAACATACCGTGCGATGCGCGCTCCGGGGTAGAGCGGCCCGACCGCGCGCCACCGGTTGCGTCGGCATGGGCGCGAGGGCAGGTTACCGGCTCCTTCGGAGGACGTCATGACCCTGCGACCCGCCCTGCTCGCCCTGCTCGCCCTGCCCGCGCTGGCCCTGCCCGCCGCCCGCGCCCAGTCGCCGGACAACCAGTTCCACTTTCTCGGCGACTTCCGCGGCCTGGAGCGGGTGAAGGGGGGCGTGATCGCGCGGGCCGAGGGCGGCGCGGTGCGGGTCCTGGAAGTGAGGGACGTCGGCTTGCAGATCGCCTACAGCTTCACCGGCGCGTTCGACACCACCCGGTCGTGGGCCACGATCCGGGACAGCCTCGTGCTGGCCGAGCCGCAGGTCAGCCAGACGCCCGACGCCATCGAGCTGCGCGGTGAGGGCCTGGTGGTCACGATCCGGAAGCGGCCGCTGCGCTTGAGCGTGGCCGACACGGCGGGCCACGAGCTGTTCGCCGAGTCGCTCGGCGCCGGCCACTTTGGCGCCCGCGTGACGGAAATCCTGGCCCGGCCGCCCGAGGCGCACTACTTCGGCATCGGCGAGGAGCCGTTCCCGCTCGACCGCACCGGCCAGATCCTGACGATGTGGAACACGGACGCCGGCTATCACGCCAACCAGCCGACGCCCATCTACTCCTCGATCCCCTTCTACATCACGGTGAACGAGGGCCGCGCGTACGGCCTGTTCTTCGACGACTCCTACAAGAGCGAGTTCGACTTCGGCGCGAAGCTCAGGACCAGCGTCGGCTTCACGGCCGACGGCGGCGAGCTGCGGTTCTACGTCTTCCCCGGCCCCGGCGTGCCGTCGGTGCTGGGCGCGTACACCCGGCTCACCGGCCGCACGCCGCTGCCGCCCGAGTGGGCGCTCGGCTACCAGCAGAGCCGCTGGGGCTACTACCCCGACAGCGAGCTGTTCCGGATCGCGCACGACTTCCGCAGCTACCGCATCCCGTGCGACGTGCTGTACCTCGACATTGACTGGATGGACGGGTACCGGCTGTTCACGTGGAGCCCGCAGCGCTTCCCCGACCCCCCGCGGATGCTGGCCGATCTCAGGCGCGAGGGCATGAAGGTCGTGACCATCGTGGACCCCGGCGTCAAGGTGGACAGCGCCTGGGACGTGTACCGCCAGCTCATGGCCTCGGACGGCTACGTCACCTGGCCCGACGGCTCGCCCTACGTGGGCCGGGTGTGGCCCGGCTTGACCATCTTCCCCGACTTCAGCCTGCAGGCCACCCGCACCTGGTGGGGGGACATGGACAACCGGCTGTGGGACGCCGGCGTCGCGGGCATCTGGGACGACATGAACGAGCCGGCCAACTTCTTCGGCGGCACGCTGCCCGACGTGACCCTGTTCGACCACGGCAAGGGCAGCCACCTGGAGTACCACAACCTGTACGGCCTGCTCGAGGCGCGGGCCACCTACGAGGGGTGGCGGCGCCACCACCCTGAGCAGCGGCCGTTCATCGTCACGCGCGCGGGCTTCTCGGGGCTGCAGCGCTACACCAGCATCTGGACCGGGGACAATTCCGCCGACTGGGAGCACCTCGACCTGGCGGTCAAGATGGTCCTGGGGCTCGAGATCAGCGGCGTGCCGTTCGCCGGCGCCGACATCGGTGGGTTCGCCGGCACGCCGACGCCGGAGCTGTTCAACCGCTTCCTCGAGGCGGCCACCTTCTTCCCCTTCATGCGCACCCACAACGAATTCTCGGCTCCCGCCCGCGAGCCGTGGGCCTTCGGGCCGGTCTATACCAACGCCAACCGGGAGATGATCGAGCTGCGCTACCGGCTGCTGCCGCA
>JAJYLI010000235.1 GCA_021787855.1 bacterium
CGGCCGCGGGCCGGGCCGCGGGCTCGCCGCCCGCCACGTCGGCCGCGGGGAACCCGGCCTCCGCGAGCACGGCGACCCTCACGACCGGGATCGGCGCCGCCCGCGCGCGTCCCCCGCCCCCCCCGGGCGGGGAGACGGCCGCGCCGGCGAGGGACGGCAGCGCCGCGCCCGCGAGGGCGCCGCCCGCCACGGTGGCGACGAACTGACGGCGGCTGCAGCCGGAAGGCATGGGACGAATAGTAGCGCGCCAAGGCGCGCGCGGGACGGCGCCCCCGTCCCCGGCCCCCCGCCGGTCCGCCGCGTCGCCCTCTCGCGCAACCCCCGCCGGTGCCCTAAGTTGGCCCAACCCCCTCGGGCTGGGACGAATGCCGGAGCGCACCAACGACTACCTGCGCACCATCCTCGACGCCATCCCGGCGACGCTGTTCGTGGTGGACGAGGATCTCCGGGTGCACGATTTCAACGACGCGGCACGGGAGGAGTACGGGCTGCTGCCTTCCGCGGTCCTGAACCACCGCGGCGGTGAGGTGTGGCACTGCCTTCACGCCACCGACGTCCCCGAGGGCTGCGGCCGTGGCCCGGAGTGCAAGACCTGCCTGATCCGCAAGTCGGTGACGGACGCGCTGGGGGCCGGCCGGGTCACGCGGCGCCGCAGCAGGGTCACGCTGGCGCACGGCGGGGAGCGGCGGGAGATTGACCTGCTCATCTCGGCGAGCCCCGTGCCCCGGGCGGACGGCAAGCTCGCGCTGCTGGCGCTCGAGGACATCTCGGAGCTGGCGACGCTGCGCGACCTCGTGGCCCTGTGCCCGCGCTGCCGGCGGGTGCGGGACGACCAGGGCGAGTGGCGCGCGATGGAGTCGTACTTCCGGGAGCGGGCGGGCACGAGCTTCTTCCACGGCCTGTGCCCGGACTGCCGAAGGGAGATCCCCGACGGGGAGGTGACGAGGTGACCAGGGTGACGAGGTGAGAACGGCGCCCGCCTCACGTCATCACCTCGTCACCTGCTCACCTCCCCGTCGAAGAGCCGGCGGTGGGGATTGAACCCACGACCCCTGGTTTACGAAACCAGTGCTCTACCGCTGAGCTACACCGGCGACAGGCAGGTTGCGAGCTGCGACACGGAGAGTTCCGAGACTCCTCGCAACCGTGCGTCTCGCAACTGTTCGGGCAGTGCCCTGGGCCGGATTCGAACCGGCACGGATTGCTCCACCACCCCCTCAAGATGGCGTGTCTACCAGTTTCACCACCAGGGCCCGGCGACGGTGAAAGCTAGCGGGCGGTAAGGAATCAGGTCAACTTGAACGGGTGAGCGCCTCCCGCCGCCGCCCGCCCGGGCAGCGCAAGGCCACGAACCGGCGCAAGGGCCGCCGCGGCCGGCCCGCGCCGCCCGCCTCCCTCTCCACCTACCGGGCGATTCTGGACTCGACGGCCGACGGCATCCTGGTGGTGGATCGCCGGGGCCGCATCGTGACCTACAACCGCAAGTTCATGGAGCTGTGGCGGCTGCCGGAGGACGTCGTGGCGAGCCGCGACGACGCCCGCGCGATCGCCGCCGTGCTGGACCAGCTCGCCCAGCCCGAGCAGTTCGTCAGCAAGGTGCGCGCGCTGTACGCGGACCCCGAGGCGGAGAGCCACGACACCCTGGAGTTCAAGGACGGGCGGGTGTTCGAGCGGTACTCCCAGCCGCACCGCCGGGGCGCCCGGGTGACGGGCCGGGTGTGGAGCTTCCGGGACGTCACCGAGCGGCGGCGCGCCGAGGCGGCGCTGCAGGAGAGCGAGGCGCGCTACCGGCTGGTGTCCGACAACATCGTGGACGTCATCTGGACGACGGACCTGGCGCTGCACATCACGTACGTCAGCCCGTCGGTGGAGCGCGTCACCGGCTACCCGGTCGAGGAGATGCTGCACCTGCCCCTCGAGCGGCTGCTGGCGCCGGCCTCCGCCGCGGCCGCGCGGCGGGCGCTCACCGACGGCCTGGCCGTGAACGCGGTGCGGGGGCGCGCGGGCGGGCGCACGATGGAGGTCGAGATCGTGCGCAAGGACGGCTCGGCGGTGTGGGCCGAGTTCAAGATCAGCTTTCTCCGGGACCGCGACGGCGTGGCGCGCGGCCTCCTCGGCGTGGCGCGCGACGTCTCCGAGCGGCGGCGCGCGGAGCACGCCCTGCGTTCGGTGATGGTGGCCACCTCCGCCGCAACCGGGGAGCAGTTCTTCCACACGCTGGCGCAGCACCTCGCCGCCGCGCTCGAGGTGCGCTACGCGCTGGTCGGCGAGCTGGAGGGAACGGCCAAGGACCGCATCCGCACGCTGGCCGTGTGGGCCGGCGACCGGTTCGTGGACGACTTCGCCTACGCGCTGCCGGGCGGCCCGTGCCAGCGGCTGGTCGAGGGCGGCAACCTGGTGAGCTTCCCGCAGCGGCTCCGGGATCGGTTCCCCGACGGCGAGCTGCCGGCGCGCCTGGGCGCCGACGCCTACATGGGCATCCCGCTGCTGGACACGGCGCGGCGCGCGATGGGCGTGCTGGTGGTCATGCACGACGCGCCGTTGCGGCGCGAGCCGCTGGCGGAGTCGCTCCTTCGGATCTTCGCGGTGCGCGCGGCCACCGAGCTGGAGCGGCGCCGCGCCGAGCGGCGGCTCTCGCTCCAGAGCACGGTGATGGAGTCGGTGGCGAACGCCGTCGTCATCACCGACCCGTCGGGCGTCATCGAGTGGATCA
Source organism: bacterium (assembly GCA_021787855.1). Classification (GTDB taxonomy): domain Bacteria; phylum Gemmatimonadota; class Gemmatimonadetes; order Gemmatimonadales; family JACORV01; genus Fen-1245. Next base: position 2,714 of record JAJYLI010000235.1, read on the forward strand.
ACCCGGCGTTCACGCAGCTCACCGGCTACACCGAGGCGGAGGCCCTGGGCCGGAGCACCCGGCTGCTCAACTCGGGCCGGCAGTCGAAGGCGTTCTACGCGGAG
>JAJYLI010000072.1 GCA_021787855.1 bacterium
GCGCCCGCTAGGGGTGGTACACCGAGAGGGCCACCCCCGCCGTGTCGCCCACCGTGTAGTCGGATCGGGCGACATCGGTGACGGTGACGGAGTACCGGCTCACCTGGCTGGCGTCCGGCGCGCCGAAGACGGCGAGCACACCGGCGGCGAGTCCGCCTCCGCTCGGCGCGACCACGGCCACGTACGCGGTGTCCCCATCCGCCGAGCTGACGCTGAAGACGCGGTACCCCGAGCCCCAGGGGGCCGTGAAGGATGAATGCGCGCCGACCAGCACAAAGGAGACCGCGCGATCGCCGGGGCGCGGCGCGGCCAGGCGCACGGCCAGCGTCCCGCCGTCGGGGCCCTGGTCGAGGCAGCCCGACAGGGCGAGCGCGGCGCCCAGCGCGGCCAGCGTGGCGGCACGCTTCACCGCTTCACCGCTTCCCCGCCGCCGCCGCGCCGCGCGCCGCCGCGACCAGCGTCCCCGGGTTCCGGTCGAGCCAGGCCACGAAGTCCCCGAGATCGAACCGCCGGTTGTTGTTGCCCAGGTAGTCGAGAACCAGCAGCTGGCCGTTGTCCAGGGCGCTGTGCCCGGTCAGGAGCTGCCGCACCACCTCCGCGGTGCCCGCGAAAGTCGCCGTCACCGTGTACGGGTGCGTCACCTGCAGGGCCAGCACCGGCGCCCCCGCGACCGTGTCCGCCGTCCACCCCACGAAGGCCTCGCCGGCGCCGGGCACCGCGGTCAGAGTTTCGTCCGCGCCCGCGGCGAGGAAGCTGCCGGTGAGCGAATCCAGCGGGAGCGACGCCACCACCGTGCCGCCGCCGCGACGGACCACCTTCACGAGGTAACGGGGCGCCACCGCCGCGACGTAGCTGGCCCCGGCCGAGTCGCCCACGATCGGGTGCGTCCGCGCGCCGCCATCGGACCACGACGCGAAGGCGAACTGCGTCCGGCCGTCCGCCGAGAGCTGCACCGAATCAATGCCGATGGTGTGCGTCGAGCCGGTCGAGAGCAGGTCCCGGAACACCGGGACGCGCGTGCCGTCCACCACGACGCCCGCGTCCGTGTCCGACGCCGCGACCACGGTGGCGCCGCCGAACCGCACGCGGAAGCTCACCGCCCCGAAGGGCGCGACCTGCCGGATCGAGTCCACCACCACGCCGCCGAACCGGCCGGCGTTGCCGTTGGCCGCCGGGCGCGTCGCCGCGCCGAACCGGGTGTTGCCGCTGGCGCCGGGAAAAGGGTCCCCCGCGTCACCGCGGTCGTTGCACGCGGCCGGGTAAACGCAGTCGAGCCCCGTATCTCCCGAGGCCTCCTCCACCGCCAGCGCGTGCGGCCAGATGGCGTTCACCGTGTTCGTGGCCAGCCGCTGGTCCATCAACAGGGTGTCGAGGTGGTAGATCATCAGACCCGGGCCGTACATCATCGAGTCGGACCCGATCGGCTGCCGGTTCTCCAGCAGGAAGAACTCGCGGCCCGCGGTGCCCGCGAGCGGGATCACGTACGCGGTGCGGCCGGTCTCGACAGGGGCGGCCACCACCGTCTGTCCGGACGTGAGGGGCACCTCCGTGATCCAGCCCAGCGTCGCCAGGCTCCAGGCGCTCATGTGCGCCGGCCGATACGGCGCCAGCTCGTTCCCCTCGCTCATCAGGTCCCAGCGGCCCAGCCCCTCGGTCTGCCCCCCTGTGTCGTAGAGGTCCGGCAGCCCGAACAGATGGCCGGTCTCGTGCGTCACGGTGCCGATCGGGGCGAGCGCGCCGGGCGCGCAGCCCGTCCGCCCCCCTTCCCCGCCCTGGATGATGTAGTCGTCCACGATCACCGGCCGGCCGTTGATCGAGTCGTTGGTCACGAACGGCCCGACGCCCCAGCCCGAGAGCGAGAAGCGGTGCGACCAGATGCTGCTCGCCGCGGGCGGGTAGAGGAGGTAGCACTCCGCGCCGACCTGCGGATCGAGGATGACGATCGCGGGCACCGTGTCGGTGGTCGAATCCGCGAACGCGGCGAAGTTGACGGTCGAATCCGCGTGGCGGAGCAGCTCGACGATGAGGTCGGGGACGCGGTTCCCGTCGAGCGGCGAGCACAGCCCCTCGCACGCCGCGCCGCCGGAATAGAAGGTGTCCGGCCTGGAGACCCGGATCGGGGGAATCACGCTTCCCGTCACCGTCAGCAGGCCGCCCGACACTTCCCGGTAGTAGGTCGTCACCGAATAGGGCGGAGGCGCGCCGGAGCCCCAGAACTCGGCCGCCACGGCCGCCGGGTCCATCACCGCGCTGTCGGTCGCCGTCGTGTTGGAGAACAGCGGGATCAGCGTCGGGTACCGCAGCGTGCCGCCGAGCGCCGCCCCGCCCGCCAGACCCGGCGCCGCGGCCCGCGCCAGCGCCGCCGGCGCGTTGAGCGTGGACCACGCGCCCCTCGCCCGCAGCGCGGCGCGCGTCTCGCGCACCCGGCGGGCGCGGGCCAGCCACCCGTGCCGGAACGTGAACGCGTCGGGGTGCCGCCCCAGCATCCGGTAGAAGGCCGCCGGGGGGCGCGCGCCACCGCGCGCCAGGCCGAGGCGGATCACGTCGGCGCCCCCCCCCCCCCCCCCCGCCCCTCCCCCGGCCTGCGCCACGGCGCGGCCGGCCAGCGCCAGCGACAGCGCGGCCGCCACGAGCGCCGCCGCCGCCGTGCCCGCGCGCGCCCTCACCGCCGTTCGATCCTCGTCATGTGGATGGGTGCAAGCTACCCCGCGCGGGCGGCGCCGGGTAGCCTCGCGAGCCACCAGCGGGACGGCCGCCACGCGGGAGCGGCGGGATCCCCGCGACCGGACGGCGGTCGCGCCGCCTCCCGATCAGGCGTCCAGGGAGACGATGACCGCGCCGGCCAGCGCCGTGTCGAGCGCCACGGTCGTATGGTCCAACCGCAGGACCACGGCCGGCCAGCGCCGCTCCACTTCGATCTCCACGCCCGGCAGCAGCCCCAGGGCGAGCAGCTTGCGCAGGTCGGCGGGGCCCGCCGCCTCCAGGCGCCGCACCACCGCCCGCCGGCCGGGCTCCAGCTCCGTCAACGGCCCGGCGAGGAAGAAGTTGGACCCGATCGGACAGCCCTCGCAGGCCGCGGGCGAGGCGCCGCACATCGTGCAGCGGGTCACGCCCACCCTCCCACCGTGCGCAGCAGCCAGTCCACCAGGCCGCCCACACCGAAGGCGACGGTCGTGGCCACCGCCAGCACGCCGAGGGCGACCCTGGGCCCCCGTTCCCGCAGCATCACCAGGAACTGCGCGAGGCACGGCACGAACAGCGTGATGGTCACCGCCGCCGTCGTGAGCGCCGCCGGCGTCAACAGGCCCCGGTGCGCGAGCTCGTACAATCCGGCGGCGCCGAAGTCGCGACGGAAGAACCCGTACAGGAACGCGGGCGCGGCCGCGGCCGGCAGGCCGATCAGCCGCACCAGCGGCTCCAGCGCGCGGGTCGCCGCCCGCAGCAGGCCCGTGCGGTCGCCGGCCCACAGGAGCACGCTCGCCAGCAGGAACAGGGGCAGGATTTCCGCGAAGTACCACCGCACCCGCGCCCCCGTCTTGCGCAGCACGTTGGCCGGCCGCGGCAGCCTCAAGCGCGGCAGCTCGAGGTAGAAGCGGGGGGCCGTGCCCGGAAGCAGCGCGGCCGCGATCCGGCCCACGGCCAGGAACACGCCCACCAGCACCAGCGCCCAGACGGCGACGGCTCCCGGCCGCGCGCTCAGGATCCCCAGCACCACGCCGAGCTGGGCCGAGCACGGAATGGCGAGGGCCAGCAGCAGCGTGGCGATCACCCGCTCCCGCCGCGTCTCCAGGGTGCGCGTGACCAGGGTCGCCATGGTGTTGCAGCCGAACCCCAGCACCAGCGGGATCACCGCGCGCCCCGACAGCCCGATCCGCTTGAGCCCGCGGTCCATCAGCAGCGCCAGGCGCGGCAGGTAGCCCGAATCCTCGAGCAGCGCGAAGACCAGGAAGAACGACGTCACGATCGGCAGCACGATGGCCACCGCGTAGCGCACGCCCAGGTTCACGAGGCTGTAGCGGCCGATCAGCAGATCGCGCACGGCGTCCCAGGGGATCAGGGCGTGCGCGGCGGCCTCCAGCGGCGGCACGATCCAGCGCCCGAACAGCACGTGATCGAGCCAGTCCACGGCGGTGCCCGCGCCGAGTCCGCCCACGAACTTGTAGAAGCCGAAGTACACGATCAGCGCCACGATGGGGATGCCGGTCCACGGCGACAGCAGTGCCCGGTCCAGTCGCCGGCTGCGCTCGCGCTCCACCTGGCGCCCCGCCGGGATCACCCCGTCCAGCAGCGCCTGCGCCATCCGGCGCCGCGCCGTCGCCACGGCGACCGCGAAGTTGTCCGCCCCCCCCCACGCCCGATCGCGCGCTGCCAGCGCCTCGTCCCAGCGCGCTCCGGCCACCCGGCGCACCCGCGCCTCGCAGGCCTCGTCGCCGCACAACGCCAGCTCCGCCGCCAGCCGGGCGCCGTTGTCGAGCCCGGGAAGACCCGCCAGCACCGAGCGGAACGGCTCGGGGAAGGACCAGCCGTCCGCCGGCGCGCGCGCCTCCAGAGCGGCCGCGACCAGGCTCTCCACCCCCTCGCCGGTCGTGGCCACCGTTCCCACGACCGGCACGCCGAGCCGCTCGGCCAGCAGGACGAGGTCGGGCTCGCGCCCGCCTCCCGCCCGCCGCGCTTCATCCATGAGATTGCAGGCGACCACGACCGGCTTGCCCAGCGACAGGAGCTGGAGCGTGAGCGGCAGGGCCCGCTCGAGGTGTGTCGCGTCCACCACGTGCACCAGCGTCTCGCCACCCGCGCCCGGGGCCAGCGCGACGCGGCGCGCCACCTGCTCCTCCTCCGTCACGGCAAGCAGACTGTACATCCCCGGGGTGTCCAGCACCTCGACATCCTGCCCCGCGGCGTTCAACCCGCCACGCGCGACCTCCACCGACGTGCCAGGATAATTCGAGACGACCGCGTAGAGCCCCGTCAGCTTGCCGAACAGCGCACTCTTGCCGACGTTCGGCGCCCCAACCAGGGCCACGCGCCTGAGGTCCCCCACCGTCGCGACGCTGTCTGCGGGCGCGCCAGTATCCAAAGGCCTCCCAGACTGAATCCCAGTCTCACGGCCAGCACATCCCATGCCGGGGGCCAAGGGGCGCCGGGTCTATTCCCGACGCCAAAGTGCCTCATTTCAATGTCAGTTGGTCCTACGGTATGGTCGGATGGAGGGACGGGACGGTCCAGCCGATGCCGAAGCCCAGGGCGGCCCCGGCGAGGACGTCGGTGGGGAAGTGCTCGTGCGCGGCCACTCGAAGCGCGCTGGTGACGGTGGCGGCGGCGAAGAGGAGCGCGATTTCGACCTTGTGGCGGCCGGCGATGCCGCGGCGATGGAGCACGGAGGCGAAGGCCGCCGCGGCTGAGAACGCGATGCTGGCGTGGCCCGAGGGGAAGGAACGGCCGTCATCCGCGGTGGGAACGCCGGTCGCGCCGGGGAGATAGAGGTAAGGTCTGGGCCGGTGCACGAGGACCTTGGTCCACTCGGTGGCGGCCGCCGTGAGGCTCACGGCCTCGGCGATGACGGTGGCGTCCCCCACGAAGGCCGCCGTGCCCTGCCCCCGCCGGGTTCCCGCCAGAAAGGCGGTGCCGAGCGCCGCCTCCAGACCCAGAGTCCCCCAGCTGGCCAGGCTGATCGAGCCGTGCAGCGGCCCGATGGTCGCGCGATCCAGCCCCCACAGGGCGGCCGGGTCGCAGGGTTCGCAGGTGGCATGGGCGAAGCTGTTGGGGAAGGCCAGGGGCACGGCCGCCGCGGCGACCGCCCCCGCGACGACGACGCCGTCCGGCCAGGGCTCGACCTTGAAGCGCACGTCCGGCCGCTGTTGCGCCCGCGCCACCTGAGGCGCCGCGAGCAGCACGGCGAGGGCAAATGTCAAGTCACGTCGCAACTTGCCTCCTATCGCCTTCGTCGGTACAATGCCACGTCGCCTGAACGGGGGGACCCCGGTGGCCACCACCCAGGTTGAGCAGCACATCGCGCTATTCGAGAAATGCCGGAACTTCACGCAGGCTCGTGAGGTCCAGGCCGCCGGCCTTTATCCCTACTTTACTCCGATTTCCGAGTCGGAGGATACGGTCGTCAAGATCGGCGGCAAGAGCAAGGTGATGATGGGGTCCAACAACTACCTCGGACTCACCCATCATCCCAAGGTGCTCGAGGCCGCGCGCGCCGCGCTGGAGCGTTACGGCTCGGGGTGCACCGGCAGCCGCTTCCTGAATGGTACCCTGGATCTGCACGAGCAGCTGGAGGCGCAGCTCGCCCAGCTGATGGGCAAGGAAGCCGCCCTGGTGCTGTCCACGGGCTACCAGGCCAACCTGGGTCTGGTGTCGGGTTTGATCGGTCGCGGGGAGATCGTCTATCTCGACAAGCTCGATCACGCTTCGATCGTGGACGGCGCCAAGCTGTCGTTCGGCGACGTGGTGCGGTTCAACCACGGGGACCTGGCGGGCCTGGAGCGGATGCTGGGCCGCGAGGGGCGGCCGAAGGGCGCCATGGTGATCGTGGACGGCGTGTATTCGATGGAAGGCGACATCGCGGAGCTTCCGCGGCTGGCCCAGGTGGCCCATCGCTACGGCGCCGCGTTGGCCGTGGACGACGCCCACGCGGTCGGGGTGCTGGGCGCGACGGGCGCGGGGACGGCGGAGCACTTCGGGATGGTGGACGAGGTGGACCTGATCGTCGGCACCTTCTCCAAGTCGCTGGCGTCCATCGGCGGGTTCATCGCGGGGCAGGAGTTCGTGATCCACTACCTCAAGCACCACGCCCGGCCGCTGATCTTCTCGGCTGCGCTGCCCCCGTCGAACACGGCGGGCGTGCTGGCGGCGCTGGACGTGATGGCGAGCGAGCCGGAGCGCCGGGCGGCCTTGTGGGCCAATACCAAGCTGCTGGCCGACGGGCTGCGGTCGCTGGGCTACGACCTCGGCGCGAGCGAGACGCCGATCATCCCGGTGCTGGTGGGCGAGCTGGAGCAGACCTTCCTGTTCTGGCGCAAGCTGTTCGATGTGGGCGTGTTCACCAACCCGGTGGTCCCGCCGGCGGTCCCGCCGTCGCAGTGCCGGCTCCGGACCAGCCTGATGGCGACGCACACGGCGGCGCAGATCGAGTTCGCGCTCGACGCGTTCGCCGCGGTGGGCCGGCAGCTCGGGGTCATTCACTGAGCGACCCAGCGGTCGTGGTGAGGCCGGCGCGGAGCCGCGCCGACCTGAAGACGTTCGTGGACTTCCCCTACCGGCATTACCGGGGGGATCCGCTGTGGGCCCCGCCGCTCCGGCGCGACGTGGCCATTCTGCTTTCCCGAATCCGGAATCCGTTCTTCCAGCACGCCGAGGCGGAGTACTTCGTGGCGCGGCGTCCCGACGGCACGCCGGTCGGGCGCATCGCCGCGATCCGCAACGAGGCGCACGAGCGCGCGCACCCCGAGGACGCGGGCCGGGTGGGCTTCTTCGGCTTCTTCGAGTCGGTCCGCGAGCAGGCGGTGGCGGACGCGCTGCTGGGCGCGGCGGCGGACTGGTTGCGGACCCGCGGCTACCGGACCATGCGGGGCCCGATGAACTTCTCCATCAACGACGACTGCGGGCTGCTGGTGGAGGGTTTCGACACCCCCCCGGTGCTGATGATGCCCCACAACCCGCCCTGGTACCGGGAGCTGCTGGAGCGGGCGGGCTGCGGCAAGGCCATGGATCTGCTCGCCTACCAGGGGAGCGGGCGGACGGTGCCGGCGCGGCTGCAAGAGGCGGCCCGGACGCTGGCGGAGCGCTATCACTTCACCCTGCGCCCGCTCGACATGAAGCGGTTCTGGAGCGAGGTGGAGCTGATCAAGGGCCTGTACAACGAGGCCTGGGAGTCGAACTGGGGCTTCGTGCCCATGACCGAGGCGGAGATGCACCACCTGGCGCGGAGCCTGAAGCCGGTGGTGGTGCCGGACCTGGTGGTGTTCGCCTACCGCGGCGAGCGGCTGGTGGGGTTCGCCATCGCGCTGCCGGACTTCAACACCGCGCTGCGGACCAACCGCTCGGGCCGGCTGTTTCCCTTCGGCCTGGTGCGCATCCTGTGGAACCAGCGTCGGATCACGCGGGCCCGGGTGCTGACGCTCGGCGTGTTGCGGGAGTTCCGCCGCACCGGCGTGGACGCGCTGCTGTACGAGTGGATCTGGCGGCACGGCAACGCGCACGGGTACGACTGGTGCGAGTCGAGCTGGATCCTGGAGACCAACGCGGCGATGCGCAACGGCGTGGAGCGCCTCGGCTTCACGCCCTACAAGACCTACCGCGTGTACGACCGGCCGCTGTGAAGGCTCTCGTCACCGGCGCCACGGGGTTCGTGGGCGGCCACCTGGTCGCCGCCCTCCGTGAGCGCGGTGACGAGGTGACGTGCCTGGCGCGGCGTCCGGAGCGGGCGGCGGCGCTGGCTGCGCTCGGGGCGCGCGTGGTGCCGGGGTCGCTGGAGGACGGGGCGAGCCTGGAGGCGGCGGCGCGGGGCGCCGACGTGGTGTACCACCTCGCGGGCCTCACGGCGGCGCCTTCCGAGCGGGAGTTCCTGGCCGTGAACCGCGACGGGACGGCGCGGCTGCTCGCGGCCCTGGCGGCGGCGGCGCCCGGCGCACGCCGGCTGATCCACGTCTCCAGCATCGCCGCCGTGGGGCCGGCCGCGCGGGGGAGCCTCCTCGACGAGGGCTCAACGTGCCGGCCGGTGACCGCGTATGGTCGGAGCAAGCTCGCGGGGGAGGGCGTGGTGCGAGCCGCGGCGGTGGCGTGGACCATCGTGCGCCCCGCGGTCGTGTACGGGCCGGGCGACCGGGAGCTGCTGCGCATGTTCCGGATCGCCCGGTACGGCGTCGCGCCGGTCTTCGGGCTTCGGGGGGGCGCGCAGGAGCTGTCGGTGATCCACGCCGCGGACCTCGCGGCGGCGCTGCTGGCGGCGGCGCGGGTGCCGGCGGCGGCGGGACAGACCTACCATGTCGCGCACCCCGCGATCGTGCGGGTGCGAGAGCTGGCGCGGGCCATCGGCCGGGCCGTGCGCGGGAGCGCCCCCGTGCTGGTGCCCGTGCCGGCCACCCTCGCCGCTCCCATCGTCCGCGTCATCGCCCGGCGCGCCGCCGCCGCGGGACGCCTCACCGTCGTGTCGGAGGACAAGCTGGCGGAGTTCATGGCCCCCGCCTGGGGCACGTCGGTCGGCAAGGCCGAGCGGGAACTGGGCTGGCGCGCGACGCGCGAGCTGGCCGGCGGCATCGCCGAGACGGCCGCCTGGTACCGGGAGCACGGGTGGCTGGCCTGACCGGCCGTCTTCCGGACGGCGCGAGCGACGCCCGGCCCATCGGGCTGCTGAGCGCGGGCTTCGTGATCCTCATGGCCGTCCTGGCCATCGCGGCAGGGCACCGCCTGCCGGCGTGGCCGTGGCTGCTCGCGGGCGACGCGCTGGCCCTCGCGCTCCTCGTTCTGCTGCGGCAGGCCCCCGGCGGGAGCCGGCTGGCGCTGTTCGTCAGCCTGTGGTACCCCATGCTGTTCATGGCGGAGTACTACGTGCAGCTCGGGCTGCTGGGCCCCGCCGCACGCCATCTGCACGACGCCCTGATCCAGCGCTGGGAGCTGGCGCTGTTCGGCAGTCAGGTCAGCGTGACCTGGCGCGCGCACATGCCCTCGCTGGTGCTGTCCTCGGTGCTGCACCTGTGCTACGCGGCCCACTACTTCATCTTCCTCGGGGTGCCCGTGTGGCTGTTCGTGAGGCGCGGGCGGGAGTCGGCGCTGCGGGCGGTGTTCGCGATCAGCCTGGCGTTCTACGTGAGCTGGGCCATTTCCGGGCTCTTCCCGGTGGCCGGCCCGTACTACGCGTTTCCGCGGCCCACGGGCCCGGCCGCGGCGGTCGCGCCGGCGCGGCTGGTGCACGCGATCCTGGACTCCGGCGCCTCGTACGGGACGGCGTTCCCGTCCTCACACGTGGCGGCCTCGTGGAGCGCGGTGCTGGTCGCGTACCGGGACGCGCGGAAGCTGGCGCTGGGGCTGGCGCCGGTGGCGCTGGGGCTGGCGTTGGGAACCGTCTACGGGCAGTTCCACTACGGGGTGGACGCGCTGGCCGGCGCCGCCGTCGCGGTCGCCTGCGTCCTGGCCACGGATCCCCTCAGGCGCCGGCTGGCACGCGGGACGCGGCCGGCGTAGCGCCGTACGCCTCGCCGCCATAGCGGCGCCGCAGCTCCGCCATGCCCGCCGGATCCCCCATGACGATCAGGGTCGCCCCCTCCGCGATCCGGGTCGCCGGCGAGGGCTTGTAGGCCCACGGCGCGCCGTCGCCTTCCAGAAACGCCAGGAGCAGCAGGCCCGGCATGCCATTGACGTCGAGGTCGCCGAGGGTCCGGCCGATGGCGGGCGAGCCCCGGCCCACCCGCAGCTCCTCCACCCGCAGGTTCCGATCCCGGTCCCGGAGCATCGTGTCGAGGAAGGTGACCACCGTGGGCCGGATCAGCTCCGAGGCCATGCGCATCCCGCCGATGTGGAACGGGGAGACCACCGAGTCCGCGCCCGCCCGGCGGAGTTTGGGCTCGTTGCGGCCGTCCACCAGCATCGCGACGATCCGCAGCGCGGGGTTGGTCTGCCGCGCGGTGAGGATGATCAGGACGTTGTCGCGGTCGGACTCCAGCGCCGCCACCAGGCCGCGGGCGCGGCGCACCCCGGCCTCCACCAGCACGTCCTCGTCGGAGGGATCTCCGGTCACGTACCGCAGCTCGCGCCCCTCGCTCTCCGGGGGCGGCGCGCTGCCCTGCGGCAGGATCGCGACCACCGGGCGCTGCACCCGGTTCATCTCCTCGATGACGTGGCCGGCGACCAGGCTCGCGCCGCACACGATCACGTGGTCGCTGAGTTCCGCGATCGCCTTGCGCATGCGCTTCCTCCAGAAGACGTGCTCGAGCTGCCCCTCGACGAAGAAGGCGGTCACGGTCGAGGCGAAGTACACCAGGATCCCCATGCCGAACAGGATCAGGATCATGGTGAAGATCCGCCCGCCCGGGTCGTTCTGCATGGGGATGATCTCGCTGTAGCCGACGGTGGTCAGCGTGATCACGGTCATGTACAGGCTGTCCAGGAAGCGGTGCTTCCCGTGCCCGATGATGGTGTAGCCCACCACCCCGACGGCGAACACCGCCAGCACGGCGACGGCGGCGGTCGCCAGGCGGCGCTTGACGTCGGCCAGCTGCCGGTCGGCTTCCGTGAGCCGGTTCATCCTCGCTCCCCGGGGAACCCGCGGGAAGGTATACCGTTGACGCCCGGCCCGCCAAACCCCATTCTACTCGCGCTTACAAACGCACCCTCACGCCAGATCGGAGCCGTCGGGAGCCCCCATGACGCTTGCTGACCTTCCCGTGCTGAATCCCTCGACGCCCGGCCGCGAGGCCAAACGGGCCGTCCTCGTCGCCTTCCTGTTCGCGGTGTTCGGCGTGCTGTACGCGCTGGCCCGGGAGGCGGCGGCCGCCCCGCCGGACCTGTCGCAGGCCCGGGGCGACGTGTTCGGGTTCGCCTACCCCCGCGGCTGGGGCCTGGCCGTCTCCACCTGGTCGGGCGCCGCCCGGTGGCCCAGCGCCCTGGCGGGCTCGGAGGTGCTGCTGGCGGTGATCGCCACCGTGGTCATGGCCATCGCCCTGATCGCGGTGATGCACCCCGACATCCTGGTGCGGCAGGGGCCGCAGTACGTCTCCCCCGCCCGGCGCATCACGACCGTGGTGGTGGCGTTCGTGCTGGCCTTCCTGCTGTACCGGCTGGTGCTGACGGTGGACACCCTGCTCTCCTCCGACTCCCTGGCCACGGATCCCGACCGCGCCCGCCGCCAGCTGGTCGGGCTCGGCGCCCTCAGCGCCATCGTGTTCGGCGGCATCTGGTCGTTCATCGGGCCCAAGGACTTCGGCCGGCGGATCCCGCTGCGGATCTCGCACGGCGCGCTGGGCGGCATCGCGGTCTGGGGCGCGGTGGCGCTCGCGACGCTGCTGTCGAGCCAGGCCCGGGCGTTCCTGTCGAGCTCCTACGACACGTTCTACACGCTGTTCACGGTGGATGCGGCCCACGGCGCGCCGGGCGCCACCGCCGCCTGGGCGGTGTCCTCGGACGTGTGGACCGCGGCGGCGGCGCTGGCCCTCGCCGGCTCCCTGCTGGTGGTGACGGCGCCGCAGTCGCTCGGCCCGGGGAACCGGCGGGGCAGCGCCATCGTCGCCGGGATCCTGACGCTGCTCCTGGTGGTGGTGGGCGCCTCGACCTGGAGCGCCACGCGGATGCGCGCGCGCGAGGTGGACGCGAGCGCCGTCTCCGCCCTCGGCCTCGCCACCACGGCCCCGAACCGGACGCCGGTCCTGCTCGCGGGTGAGAACCTGCCGCCGGCCCGCCGCGTCCTCACGGGCGCCGTACGCACCCCCACCAGCACGGCGGATGACTGCGTCCACTCCGGCCTGAACGGGCTGCTGCCCGCGGCCACCGACTCCAACGTGCGGCGGCTCACCCAGTGGCTCGACACCCACACCAACGACGTGAGCGGGCTGGCCATCCGGGTGGCGAGCTGCCGCGCCGCCTTGCAGGCGCTGCTGTGGGAGCCCGAAGCGGCACGCAGCGGCATCTTCCTCTCGTCCCACCCCGAGCGCATCGGCGCGCTCACCTACCTGTACGCCATGGCCGGCGTGGGCACCGCGCCGCCGGCGTTCCTGCAGCGCGAGCTGGCGGCGATGGCCGACACGGCCCGGTTCTCGGAGGGCCCGGAGGCGGCCCGGCGGTTCGCCGCGCTGGCGCGGGTGGCCGGCGACTCGGCGGCCGAAGCGACGTGGCGCCAGAGGGAGTTCGCCCCACCCAGCCCCGAGCAGCTCGCGACCATGCGCGCGCGCCCCGCCTACACGGACGGGACCGTCACGGGCCGGGTCGTGACCGCCACGCCGGGCTGGCGCATCGCCCTGCTCATCGCGGACGAGCCCGGCCTGGGCAGCAGCCCGCTGAGCAGCGCGCCGCGCACCGAGGGCACGATCCTGTCCTCCATGGTGGCCGCGACCGACGTCGGGGCCGACGGACGGTTCCAGTTCACAGGCCTGCGGGACGGCTACTACCAGCTCGCCCTGCTCTCACCCCCGAACACGGGGGCGGAGCGGCTGTCGAAGATCGCGGTCCGCAACGATCCGGGCGTGTTCCAGCTGGCCCCGGCGCGCAAGGCCAGGGACGTGGGGACGATCACCCTCACCTACTGACGCGTCGCGGGACGCCCCGCTTGCCGGGGCCGGGGGCCGCTGCCTCCGGCCCCGGTGTCGTCTCTGGACGCCGCGCCGGCGCCAGGGCAGCTTGAGAGCATGCCGCACGTGGACGACGTCAGGCTGAACGCGCTTCTGGACGGCGAGCTGGCTGCCGCGGACGAGGCCGCGATCCTGGAGCATCTGGCGGCGTGCCCGGCATGCGAGCGCCGCTTCGAGGACGCGCGGCGGTTTCTGGCCGAGGGGGCGGACGTCCTCGGCGCCCTGGAGCCGCGCCCGCCGGGCGCCGCCCCCGCCCCCCCACTCGCCCCCGCCTCCCCCCCGCCTCCCCCCGGCACGTCCGGTTCCGCGGAGGCCATCCCCGGTGCCGCCGCCGCTCGCCGCCCGTCCAAGACCGCCCGGGAGGTCGCGGTGGACCTGGACGGGGCGACCCAGAAGAGCCCTGCCCTCCCGGCGGCGCTGCGGGACGACCAGGCGGCGCCGCTGTTCCGGAGCCGCGCGCCGCGCCGGCGCCTCGACCGCCGCGCGCTGGCCTGGGCCGCCACCGTCGCTCTGGCTCTGGTGGTCGGCTACGTGGCCCGTGGAGCCTGGAGCGGCCAGCCCGCTCCCCGCCAGGACCGCGCGTCTCCCCCCTCCTCCCCGGCCGTCGGGGCGGCGGGCAACACGCCGCGGACGGCGG
>JAJYLI010000236.1 GCA_021787855.1 bacterium
GTCGGCGAGCTTCGCCAGCGCCTCCCGGCCCTCCCCGGCCTCCTCCACCCGGTGGCCCAGGTGCCGCAGGAAGGCCCCCAGCACGGAGCGCAGGGCCGGGTCGTCCTCGACGACCAGCACGGTCTCCCGGGAGGCGGGCGCATCCACGCGGCGAAGCTAGGGGACCGGCGCGGATGCGGCAAGGCGATCGGTCGCTTGACGCTGCGGTCCGGCGCCGGCTAGCCTTTGGCGGATACCATGGCGCCCGCGATCACCGACGTTCCCGGCGTGCTGGTCGGACACGCGACCGATCCGGCCGGCGCGACCGGCTGTACCGTGGTCCTCGCCCCCGACGCGGGGATGCCGTGCACCGCGTTCGTCCGCGGCCGCGCGACGGGGTCGCGCGAGCTGGACGCCTGCCGTCCCGAGTCGCTCGCCGGGCGGGTGCACGCCATCGTCCTCACGGGCGGATCGGCCTACGGACTTGCCGCCGCCGACGGAGTCATGCGCTGGCTCGAGCGCCAGGGGCGCGGCTTCCCGATCGGCGGCGGCGTCGTGCCCATCGTGCCGGCCGCGGTGATCTTCGACCTCGCGCCGCTGGGCCGGTTCGTGGCGCGGCCCACGCCGGAAATGGGGGAGGCGGCGTGCGCCGCCGCCGGAAGCGCGGTGGCGGAGGGCTCGGTGGGCGCGGGGACGGGCGCGACCGTGGGCAAGGCGCTCGGGATGGAGCGCGCGATGAAGGGCGGGATCGGGAGCTGGGCCGTGCGCGCGGGAGACCTGGTGGCCGGCGCCCTCGCCGTGGTGAACGCGTTCGGCGACGTGCGCGACGGCGCGGGCCGCATCGTCGCGGGGGCGCGCGCGGAGGACGGCTCGTTCGCCGACGCGGCGGCGTACCTGGCGCGCGGGGGGCGGCCCGGCGGCGCCCTGAGCGCGCACCACACGACGCTGGTCGTGGTCGCGACCAACGCCGGGCTGGATCGCGTGGCGCTGGGAGGCGTGGCGCGGGCGGGCGCGGACGCCGTGGCCCGCCGCATCGTCCCTTCGGGCACCGCCGTGGACGGGGACCTCGTCTTCGCGGGCTCGGCGGGCGCGGTGGCGGCCGCCGGCTACCAGGTCGAGCAGCTGGCGCGGGAGGCGACGGAGCAGGCGATCGAGCGGGCGGTGCGGATGGCGCAAGGTCGCGAGGGGATACCCGGCCTGGCCGACGCGCGAGAGGTGAGGCGCGAGGCGTGAGGGTGAGACGTCACGTCCCCCGCTGCCACCGGGCGAGCAGCTCCCCCACCTGATCCTCGGCGTGCTGGGCGGCCCGGATGCTGCGGATGTGGTTCACGATGATGGAGAAGGCGAGCACTTCCCCCCCGTCGGTCGTCACGTAGCCGGTCAGGGCCGAAGCGTTCTTGAGCGTTCCGGTCTTGGCCCGGAGGCGCCCGTCGGCCGCCGTCCCCACCATCCGCCGGCCAAACCCGTCGCCAACCGTGGGGAGCGAGTGCCAGAACGGCGCCTGTTCATCGGGAGCGGCGCGCCACTCGTAGGCCAGCAGGCGGATCAGCGCCCGCGGCGAGGCCTCGTCCTGCCGCGAGAGGCCGGAGCCGTCGGCGATCCGCACGCTCGCGGGCGGGATGCCGACCGCGGTGGCGAGAAACTGCGTGACCGCGTTCGCGCCGCTGGCGAACGTGCCCGCGCCGCCCAGCGCGCGGCCGATGGACCGGAACACCAGCTCCGCCGAGAGATTGTCGCTGCGGTGGATCATCGTCGTGATCAGGGCGCCCAGGCCGCCCGACTCGCGCAGGGCCAGGGTGCCCGGAAACGGCGCGCTGCCCGGCGCGTGGTTCCAGTCACGCAGCCGGCGCGCGCGGCCGGTCGAGTCCGCCGTGACGGCCACGGTCCGTCCGACGACCGTGACCCCGCGGGCCTCCAGCAGCTGGCGCAGCAGGGCCGCCGCGAACCGCGCGGGGTGGCGCACCACGATGTCCGTGCGCCAGGGCCCCCGCCGCGGCCAGATGCTGCCGCGCAGGGTCACCACGCTGTCCGCGGGCCCGCGCTCCACCCGGATCCGGGTGCGGCGCCACCGGGTCCGCACCAGGTTCCGGATGGCGTAGTAGTCGGTCGGCGGGTCCACCGTGATCGTGGGGCGCGTCCCCGGGCGGCCGGGCCGCACCGCGATGTGGACCACGTTTTCGGCCACGCCCAGCGCCGACGGCGGCGCCGCGTAGCCCTGGTCGAGATTGTCCGGCGACCAGCCCGGCCCGGTCAGCTCCGAGCCGAGATACGAGGCGTCCCCCACGACGTCGCCCGCCACCGTATTGATCCCCGCCAGCACCACGCTGTCGGCGAACGGCGCGAGATCCACCGTGTCGAGGCCGAACGTCGGGTCCCCCGTGCCGTACAGCACCAGGTTCCCGTGGAGGGTGTGGGAGCGGACCGGCCCGTCACCGAACAGCACGGTCTCGAACCGGAAGTCGGGCCCGAGGTAGTGCAGCGCCGCGGCGGTGGTGAACAACTTCGCGTTGGAGGCGGGACGGAAGCGCGAATCGGCGTGGTAGGAGAACACCGTGTCGCCGCGCGTGAGGCTCAGGACCAGCGCGCCCCAGTCGGCGTCGCGCCACGCCCGCCCCTCGAACAGCGGCGTGATGGCGGGGGCCAGGACACCGCTCGGCCGGCTCTGCGCCTCGAGGGCCGCGGGGGCCGCGACCGCGAGCGCGGCGAGGCCCCGGGCCCACCGTCGGAACCGCATGCCGCACCTTAGCAACGCGGCTGGGCAGCGTCAACGCCTCAGTGGCAATT
>JAJYLI010000073.1 GCA_021787855.1 bacterium
CGGCACCCGCGCGACGTCCCGGGTGGAATCGTAGTCGGTCCCCCACTGACCGTACTGCCCGTTGATGATCAGGGTGGCGCGGTCCGGTTCCGGGATGGTCCAGAGGGTGTACGTGCCGGCCGGGATCCGCTTCCCCCCGATGATCACCGGCCGGTCCACCGTGAGCTCCGTGGCGGCGTCCGCGCCGGTGCGCCAGACCTGGCCGTAGGGAACCGTCGCTCCCAGGATGACCCGTCCCCGCCGGCGCGGGCTGTTGTAGCGGATGGTGACGGACGCGGCCCCGATCCGGCCGGCGGCGGAAGCCGGCGGCGACAGCTGGCCGACGCTCTCGCCCTCGCGATCCCGCCGCGCGAACGCCGCGACCACCGAATCCACGTTCATCGGGCCGGTGCGCGCCGACAGCGTCTTCTCCGTGGTGCCCGACGCGTTGGCGCTGTCTATCCTGCCTCGCGCGTCCATCCCCAGGCGGGTCCACGCGATCCGGAAGTAGTCCACGTCCACGTCGGTCGGGTTGCGGCGGACCAGGTGCTTGGTGCTCAGCTCGCCGCTGGCCACGTCGAGCACCGGCACGTCGGTGACGACGCCGAGCGCCGGCCCGACGGTGGCGGCGTCCGCCTGGTAGATCCCCAGCGAGATGTACAGGCCGTAGTCCGAGCCGAAGCCGGTCATCAGCCCCGGCATGATGTCGGCCGGCACCGAGCGCCGGTACGTCTTCACCACGCCCGAGCTGTCCACGGCGATCCGGGCGGTGCCGCCGTCCACGGCGATCGTGGTCCGGTACCGCGGGCCGTCCGGCGCGCCGGGCTCCGTGAGGTCCACGACCGATCGCTCCATGCCGCCGCCGGGCCGGAACGTGATCGCGTAGTGATACAGGACGGTGACGGGCGCCCTGAGCACGATGTCGCCGACCAGAGCGGTGCCGGCCCGCCGATAGCGCTCGACCGCGATCGTGTCGTCGCCGAGCGTGGTCACGAACGTCGCCGTATCGGGCACCGGGGCCGCGAAGGTGCGGTTGTGGCGCGACGCCGTGTCCCGGCGGGCCGCGTCGGCCGGATGGGCGGCGCAGGCGGCCAGCAGCGCCGGCAGCGCCACCGCCAGGGACACGCTCCGGCGGCGGCCGAGCCACGGCGGCGGGGCCATGGTCCACCCGCCGTCCGCCGGCGCGCAGTGGCGGTGCTGTTCCATAGTGGCGTCTCCTCGATCCGAGGGTCGTGGTCCGCCGGGTTCGGCGTCCCGGGCTCGTCGGCGGGTCCGCGCGGACCCGCGTCCGCCACGGCCTCCCGCCGGATGGCGCGGAAGGACCGCGGGCAGCGGGACGCCGGGCGAAGGAGTCCTTCCGATACCCACGAGGGCGCCCGGAGTTGCGGCCGGCGGGGAGGCGGGGGGCGGGGGGGCGGAGAAGGGCGGAGGCGGGCCGGGCGCGGCGTGGCGATATTGTCCGGATCACCCGGACAGGAGGACCGATGCTTCGACACACCTGGGCTCTGGCGGGCGGCCTGATACTGGTGGCGGCGGGCGTCGCGCGCGCCCAGCAGCCGGAATCGGGCGGCGCCATCTACGCCAGGCAGTGCGCCTCGTGCCACGGCGCCAGGGGCACGCCGAATCCCGGGATGGCGCGGGCGTTGCACATCCCCGACCTGGCCACGGCCACCGCGGCGACCCTGCCGGACAGCGTCATCCGCGAGGTGGTGACGAACGGGAAGGGCCGCACGATGCCGGCGTACAAGGCCAAGCTGACGCCGGCCCAGATCGAGGCGGTCGGCGACTACGTGCGGTCGCTGGGCAAGCACGAAGGGCACTGACGGAATGGCCGCGCCCCGCGCGACGCCGTTTCTGGCGGCGATCATCCGAGCCTGGCTGGTCGCCGGCACGCTCGACATCGCTATCGCCGTCACCTACTACCCGCTCACGGCCGGCGTGACGCCGGTCGCCATCCTGCAGGGCATCGCGAGCGGGCTGCTCGGCCCCGCCGCGTTCCAGGGCGGCGCCTGGACGGCGGCCCTGGGCCTGGCGTGCCACTACTTCATCGCCCTGCTGTGGACGGCGTTCTTCTTCGCGGTCTATCCGCGCGTGCCGCCGCTGCGGCGGAGCCGGGCCCTCACCGCCGCCCTCTACGGAACGTTCGTGTCGGTGGTCATGACCTTCGTGGTGCTGCCGCTGAGCCACGTGCGGCACCGCGCGTTCCACCCCGGCTTCTTCGCCGTCGCGACCGTCATCCTGTGGTTTTCGATCGGGCTGCCGCTGGCCGTCATCGGCGGCGGGTACCACGAGCGGCGCGGGCTCGCGGCCGAAGCGAGCTGAGGAGCGATCCATGCCGCTCACGACCCTGCTCGGCGCCGGCGGCGCGATCGGCCGGCCGCTGGCCGGCCTCCTCACGGCGCGCGGCGAGCCCGTGAGGCTCGTCGGCCGGCGCCCGGGGCCGGTCGCCGGGGCGGAGATCGTCGCCGCCGATCTCTCGGACCGCGGGCAGACCGTTCAGGCGGTCGCCGGCTCGAGCGTGGTCCATCTGCTGGTCGGGCTCCCGTACCGCACGGCGGTCTGGCGCGAGCGGTGGCCGCGCATCATGGCCAACGTCATCGAGGCCTGCAAACGGGCCGGCGCCAGGCTGGTCTTCTTCGACAACGTGTACATGTACGGGAGGGTGAGCGGCCCGATGACGGAGCAGACGCCCTACGCTCCGTGCTCCCGCAAGGGCGAGGTGCGGGCCCGCATCGCGACGTCGCTGATGGACGAAGTGCGCGCGGGGCGCCTCACGGCCATGATCGCGCGCTCGGCGGACTTCTACGGCTCGAAGACCGACCACGCGGTGCCGGACGTCCTGGTCCTGGCGGCGCTGGCGCGGGGCGCGAAGCCGTCGTGGCTGCTGAACGCCTCGGTGCCCCACTCGCTGACCTTCACGCCCGACGCCGCGCGCGCCCTGGTGATGCTGGCCGGGCGGGAGACGGCGTGGAACCAGATCTGGCACCTGCCCACCGCGCCCGACCCGCCCACCGGCGCCGGATTCATCGCCATGGCCGCGGAGGCGTTCGGCGCGCCGCCGCGCCACCGGGTGCTCGGCAGGCCCATGCTCCGTCTGGCCGGTCTCTTCAACGGCGACGTCCGGGAGTCGTACGAGATGCTCTACCAGAGCGACGCGCCCTACCTGTTCGACTCCGGCAAGTTCGCGCGCGAATTCGGCTTCGCGGGAACGCCCTACGCGGAAGGCATCAGGATCGCGGTGGAGGCGTACCGCCGGACGGCGTGAGCGGCCGGCGCGACGCCATCACGACGCGCTCGAAGCGCTTGCACGGCGGTGAGACCATGGCGTGGCCCGGGCGGCCGCCGCGCCGCTACGCCCGGGCGGGCAGCGCCGCGACGCGGGCGGGCAGCGGGTGCGGCTCCGCCGCGACGATGACGCTGCTCCCCAGCGCGAGGCCCGAGCCCGCGGCCGCCACCACGTCGCCGCCGAAGTAGGCCTCCTCGCCATGCTCCGACAGGTCGAGGCCCGCCAGCTCGTCGTGCACGCCGGCTCGCGCGCCCACCGTGACCCGCACCACCCCGTAGGCGACCGCCGTTCCCGCCGCGGCCAACGCCGCGGAGGCCAGCACCGCCAGCGCCTGGACGCCGAGCTGCGCCGGATGGCCCGCGAACAGCCCGTCCGCGCCCGCGGGATTGGCGAGCCGGGAGGCGAACACGCCCGTCAGCAGCGCGCCCGCCACGCCCGCCAGGCCGTGGCAGGAGAACACGTCGAGCGAGTCGTCGAGCCGGCTCCTGGCGCGGACCTGCATCGCGGTGTAGCTCACGCCCGCCGACAGCCCGCCGATCGCCAGCGCGGCCACGGGGCTCACGAACCCCGCCGCGGGCGTGATCCCCACCAAACCCACCACCGCGCCCGTCGCCGCCCCGACGGCCGTGACCTTGCCCATCCGCGCGGAATCGAGCAGCGCCCAGGTCACCAGGGCCGCCGCCGCGGCGGTGTTGGTGTTGAGGAAGGCCAGGGCGGCGACGCCGTTGGCGGCGAGGGCCGAGCCGGCGTTGAAGCCGAACCAGCCGAACCACAGCAGCCCCGCGCCCAGCAGCACCAGCGGCACGCTGTGCGGCGCGAGGGGTGAGCGCCGGAATTCCTTCCGCGGCCCGAGGAGCCGCGCGGCCACGAGGGCCGAGACGCCGGCGCTGATGTGCACCACGGTGCCGCCCGCGAAGTCGAGCGCGCCCAGGCGCGCCAGCCACCCGCCCTGCCCCCACACCCAGTGCGCCAGCGGGTCATAGACCAGCAGGCTCCACAGCAGCAGGAACATCACGTAGCCGCGGAACCGCATCCGCTCCACGATCGCGCCGGAGATCAGCGCCGGCGTGATGATCGCGAACATCCCCTGGAACAGCACGTGCGCCGTCTGCGGGATGGTCGGCGCGTACCCCGGATCGGGCGCGAAGCCCACGCCCCTCAGGAACGCCCAGCCCAGGCCGCCGAGCCACGAGGTGCCCGGGGCGAACGCCAGCGAGTAGCCGATCACCACCCACTGCACGCCGATCACGCCCAGCGCCACGACGCTCATCATCATCGTGTTGAGCGCGTTCTTGGGACGCACCAGGCCGCCGTAGAACAGCGCCAGGCCCACCGTCATCAGGAGCACCAGCGCCCCGGACGTCAGCACCCAGGCGGTGTCGCCCGCCGAGATCGCCGGCGGCGGCGGCGCCATCATCGGCCCTCCCCCACCGCCGGCCCGCGCGGCACCGCCCCCGTCGCCACCATCGCGCCGAAGTCCACCGGCGTGTCCAGGGCGGCCCGCTGCACCTCGTTTGCGTTGACCGCCGTCAGCGCGTCGTTGTCCCGCTCGCCCGTCCGGATGCGGATCACCCGCTCCAGCGGCTGCACGAAGATCTTCCCGTCTCCCACCTCGCCGGTCCGGGCCGAGGCCAGGATGGCGGCGATCGTGGCCTCGACGAAGGGCTCCGAGACCGCCATCTCGATCTTCACCTTCTCGTGGAACTCCATCACCACCCGGCTGCCGCGGTACTGGCTCAGCACCTCCTGCTCGCCGCCGTGGCCGGCGACCCGCGTGAGGGTGATGCCGGTGACCCCGGCCCGGAACAGCGCCGCCTTCACCTCCGGCAGGCGCTCGGGTCGGACGATGGTCGTGATGAGCTTCATGGGCCAAGCCTAGTTCCTGGGATGCACTTTGTCAAGCAATATGCGTGCCAATTACATGCGCCTCGGTAATATAGCGCACATATGACTCATAGTCGTGCAATCTGTATGCTGTTGAATGTGCATATTGCACCTCCGGTCCATCCCCGCGCCCCCCGCCCTCCCCCTCCGGGGCCCGGGCGCCGGGCGCCCGCGCGCCCGTGCCGGTCCGGCGGCAGGGTGATACCTTGCGGCGTGGCCGCACCACCTGAGGTGACCCGGCGCCTCGAGGACACGCTCGCCGCCATCCGGCGCGCCCAGCCGCGTCTCAACGCCTTCATCACCATCACGGCGGAATCCGCGCGCGAGGAAGCGGCGCAGGCCGAGCGCGAGCTGGCGGCCGGCGCGCCGCGGAGCGCGCTCCACGGTGTGTGCGTCGCGGTCAAGGACCTGGTGGCCACGCAGGGCGTCCGCACCACGGCCGGCTCGCGCATCCTCGGCGACTGGGTACCCACGCGCGACGCCGAGGTCGTCTGGGCGCTCCGGGAAGCCGGGGCCGTCATGGTCGGCAAGACCAACACCCACGAGTTCGCCTTCGGCACCACCAACGACAACCCGCACTACGGCGCCACCGGGAACCCCTGGAACCCGGCCCTCACGACCGGCGGCTCGAGCGGCGGCTCGGCGGCCGCCGTCGCCGCCGGGCTCGTGCCCGTCGCCCTCGGCACCGACACCGCGGGCTCGATCCGCATCCCGGCCGCGCTGTGCGGCGCCGTGGGCCTCAAGCCGACCTACGGCGCGCTGTCGGCGCGCGGGGTCGTGCCGCTGGCCAGGAGCCTCGACACCATCGGGCCGCTGGCGCGGACCGTCGAGGACGCGAGGAAGGCGTTCGAGGTGCTGAAGAGAGAGGGGTCGGGGGCCGGGGGCTGGGGGCCAGGGGAGCAGCCGGACGACCGCGGGTTCAGCTTGCGGGGCCTGAAGATCGGCGTCCCCGAGCACTACGTCTTCGACCGCGTGGACTCCGAGGTCGAGGCCGCCGTCCGCGACGCGCTCCGGGCCCTGGCCGACGCCGGTGCGGAGGTGCGGACCATCACCGTACCCGAGCTCGTGGGCTGCGTGGACGTCGGCATCGCCATCGTCCGGCCCGAAGCCCTCGCCTATCACCGCCGCTGGTACCCGGAGCGCGCGGACGAATACGGCCAGGACGTCGCCCAGGCCCTGGCCGGCGCCCGGGACATCACCCCGGCCGCCCACGCCGCGGCCAAACAGACCCGCCGCCAGATCACCCTGGCCCTGAAGCGCGCCCTGGCCGACGTGGACGTTCTGGCGGGCCCTACGGTGCCCATCCTGGCCTTCCCCAACGCCGACGCCTTCCGGCCCGTCCTGCCCGGCGGGGAGCTGCCGCGCCACGCGCTCACCCGGCTGACCTACCCGTTCAGCCTGAGCCGCCTGCCGGCCATCTCCGTCCCATGCGCACTGTCGCGACACCATCTACCCATCGGCCTGCAGTTGGCCGGCGGGCCTGGGCAGGAGGGCCGCCTGCTGGCCGTGGCGGCCGCGTTCGAGCGGGTGCGGGGGGCGTGGCCCGCGCCGCCGCTGGAGGCTCGAGGTAGCGCGCTTGCGCCGGAGCCCCGACAAGGGTAGATGTGCAAGGTTTTTCGGCGGTTCCGGCGTAGCGTGGCCGGGACGCGGCGACCCGCAGGTCGTCCCATATCCATCCGCCCACCGAGAGCACTGCCCGTGCAGCATATCCAACTCGGTCCGATAGACTACACGATTCTCATCGTCTATTTCGCCTTCGTCCTGGGCATCGGCTGGGTCCTGCGGCGGTTCATCAAGAGCAGCGAGGACTTCTTCCTCTCGGGCCGCTCGATCCCGGCGTGGATCGCGGGCCTGGCGTTCATCTCCGCCAACCTGGGCGCGCAGGAAGTCATCGGGATGGGGGCTTCGGGCGCCAAGTACGGGATGATGACCAGCCACTTCTACTGGCTGGGCGCGATCCCGGCGATGGTGTTCGTGGGCGTGTTCATGATGCCGTTCTACTACGGCTCGCGGGCGCGCTCGGTGCCGGAATACCTGAAGCTGCGGTTCGACGAGAAGACGCGCGGCTTCAACGCCATGACCTTCGCGGTGATGACGATCTTCTCCTCCGGCATCTCGATGTACGCGCTGGCCAAGCTGCTGGAGCTGGTGCTGGGCTGGGACTTCAACGCCAGCATCATCCTCTCGGCGCTGATCGTGCTGATCTACATCTTCCTGGGTGGGCTCACCTCGGCCATCTACAACGAGGTGCTGCAGTTCTTCCTCATCGTGCTGGGCTTCCTGCCCCTGGTGCTGCTGGGGCTCAAGGACGTGGGCGGGTGGTCGGGGCTGACGGCCAAGCTGCACGTGGTGGCGACGCAGTCGGGGTTCGCGCCGGGGGCGTGGTCGGATTCGTGGGCGCACGTCGGCAACGCGCACGCGAACCCGATGGGGGTGGAGTGGTTCGGGCTGATCATGGGGCTCGGGTTCGTGCTGTCGTTCGGGTACTGGTGCACGGACTTCCTGGTGATCCAGCGGGCGATGGCGGCGGACTCGATGACGGCGGCGCGGCGCACGCCGCTGCTGGCGGCCATCCCCAAGATGCTGTTCCCGTTCCTGGTGATCGTGCCGGGGATGATCGCCATCGCGCTGCAGGTCACCCGCGGCGGGCTGCTGCCGCTGGAGGCGAACGGGACGCCGAATTACAACCTCGCGGTGCCGGTGCTGCTGGCGCACTACCTGCCGACGGGGCTGCTGGGCCTGGGCCTCACGGCGCTGATGGCGAGCTTCATGTCGGGCATGGCGGGCAACGTCACCGCGTTCAACACCGTGTGGACCTACGACATCTACCAGTCGTACATCAAGCCGGGGCGGCCGGACCGGCACTACCTGCGGATGGGGCAGGCGGCCACGGTGTTCGGCATCCTGCTGAGCGTGGCGGCGGCCTACGTGACGACGCGGTTCAACAACATCATGGACATGCTGCAGCTGGTGTTCGCGTTCGTCAACGCGCCGCTGTTCGCGACCTTCCTGCTGGGGATGTTCTGGAAGCGCACCACGGGCCACGGGGCGTTCTTCGGGCTGCTGATCGGGACGCTGACGGCCGCGGTGCACGACGGGCTGGTGCTGCCGCTGGGCGACCACGTGGGCCTCAAGGGCGGGTACCTGGGCGCGGTGCTGCACGTGTATCCCAGCGAGATGGCGCAGAACTTCTGGACGGCCATCTTCGCGTGGACGGCGTGCTTCGTGGCGACGATCGTGATCTCGCTGCTGACGACGCGCAAGAAGTCGGACGACGATCTCAAGGGGCTGGTGTATTCGCTCACGCCGCGCGTCCGGGACCGCGACCTCCCGTGGTACAAGCAGCCGGCCACGCTGGCGGTGCTGGTGCTGGTGCTCACGCTCGTCCTCAACGTGATCTTCTGGTGAGCCGGGGATGAAACTCGACATCCGCTACCCCATCGGCCTGATGTTCGGCCTGTTCGGCCTGATCCTGGTGGTGTTCGGCCTCACCTCGAGCCGCGCGATCTACGCCGCCTCCCTCGGCATCGACGTGAACCTGTGGTGGGGACTGGTGCTGCTGGTGTTCGGCGGGGTGATGCTCGCCTTCGCGATCCGGGGCGGCCGCCGGCCGGGCAGCCCCGGCGCCGACTGACAAGACCTCCCGCCGCTTCCGCGCCGCGACCATGGACGAGCTGAAGGCTCTGCATGCCCTCGCCAAGGCGATGGGCATCCACACCCGCTACACCGACGGCCTGGGGCGCCACGTGACCGTGGCACCGGAGACGCTGGTCAAGGTGTTGGCCGCCATGGGCGCCGCCGTCACCGGCCCCGGCGACGCGGACGCGGCGCTGCGCGCGCACCGGGAGCGGGCGGGGGCCGCGCCGCTGCCGCCGGTGCTGGTCGCCTGGGACGGCGCGCTGGCGCCCGTGCGCGTCGCGGGCGACGCCATCCGGCACGCGGAGCTGCGGCTCGAGGACGGTACCGCGGCCCCGATCGAGGTCGCGGGCGGCGAGATCCGCGTCCCGCCTCCCCTGCCCTTCGGCTACCACCGCCTCACGGTGGAGGCGGCCGGCCGCGTCGAGGCCAGCACCGTCATCGCCGCGCCGGTCGAGGCGTGGCGCCGGCCGGACGGCCAGCCGCGGAGCTGGGGGGTCGGCTCGGAGCTGGCCGCGCTGCGCTCGCGCCGCAGCCGCACGCTGGGCGACCTGCGGGACCTGGAGTCCCTGTGCCGCTGGGTGCGGCAGCGGGGCGGCGATCTGGTGACGGTCCTTCCGCTGGGCCCCACGTTCAACACGGCGCCGGCCGAGCCGAGCCCCTACTCGCCGGTGAGCCGGCTGTTCTGGTCGGAGCTGCTCCTGGACCTCGGCGACGCGCACCGGCCGGTGAGCCCGCCGGCCAGCCTGGACGTGACGCGCGCCGACGCCGAAGTGCGCGCGGCGCTGGCGTTCCGCCCGGCGCCGGACCCCGGGGAGGTGGACGAGGAGCTGGCCCGCTACGCGCGGTTCCGCGGCGCCCAGGCGCGGCTGGGCCGGAACTGGCGCGCGTGGCCGGCCGCGGCCCGGGACGGGAACCCCGGGCCGGGCGACGTGGACCCCGAAGAGGTCCGCTTCCACCTGGTCGCCCAGACGCTGGCGCGGCGCCAGCTCCACGCGCTGCGCGAACGGCTGGATGCCGAGGGGATGCGGCTGGGGCTGGACCTCGCCGTGGGCGTGCACCCCGACGGCTACGATCCGTGGTCGCGGCAGGCGCTGTTCGGCCACGGCATCTCGGTGGGCGCGCCGCCGGACCTCGGCTTCCCGAGCGGCCAGGACTGGGGTTTCGCGCCGGTGCTGCCGGAGGCCTCGCGCCGCGAGGGGCACCGCTACCTCGCCGCCTCCATCGCGCAGCTCGCCGGCACGGCGGGCGTGCTCCGGGTGGACCACATCATGGCCTGGACGCGGCTGTACTGGATCCCGCACGGCTTCAGCCTGGACCAGGGCACCTACGTCTCGTACCCGGCCGACGAGCTGTTCGCCATTCTCACGCTGGAGTCGCACCGCGGCCGGTGCGAAGTGGTGGGCGAGAACCTGGGCAACGTGCCGGCGGAGATCAACGCCGCGCTGGAGCGCCACCGGATCTGGGGCATGTACCTGGCGGAGTTCCAGGCCAGCAGTGACAAGGACGTGAAGCCGCCGGCGGCCCGCGACATGGCGCTGATCGGCACGCACGACACGCCGCCGTTCGCCGGGTGGCTCGCCGGCGGAGACGTGGCGGAGCGGGTGCGCTACAAGCTGCTGGCGGCGGAGGCGGCGCCCAAGGTGCGCGAGGAGCGCGCGGCCGCCGCCGGGCGGCTGGCCCACAAGCTCCAGGGCGGCGTCGAGGACCCGCGGGGGCTGCTCGCGGCGCTGCTGGAGTGGCTCGGCCGGTCCGACAGCCCGCTGGTGGTCCCGTGGCTCGAGGACCTGTGGCTCGAGACCCGGGGGGTGAACCTCCCGGGCACGCCGTCCTCGGTGCGGCCCAACTGGCAGGTGCCGATGAGCAAGCTGCTGGACGAGATCTTCGCCGACCCGCAGATTGGGGCCTTGATCGGCCGCCTCGACGCCGCGCGCCGCGGCGGTGGAGCCCCTAACCCCTAATCCCTAACCCCTAACCCCTAACCCCTAACCTTTCCTATCAGCGAGCTCCCATGAGCTCTTGGAATCCCGACACGCCCGCCCCCCGCGCCATGCCGCACGGCACGCTGCAGACGGCGACCGAGCGCCTGAGGCCCAAGCCGCAGCTCACGTTCTGGGAGATCTGGACGATGAGCTTCGGCTTCCTGGGGATCCAGTTCGGCTTCGCGCTGCAGAACGCCAACGTGAGCCGGATCTTCGAGACGCTGGGCGCGAAGGTCGAGAACATCCCGATCCTGTGGATCGCCGCGCCGGTCACGGGCCTCGTGGTCCAGCCCATCGTGGGCTATTTCAGCGACCGCACCTGGAGCCGGCTGGGCCGCCGGCGCCCCTACTTCCTGGGCGGGGCGATCCTGGCGTCGCTGGCGCTGATCGTGATGCCGAACTCGCCCGTCCTGTGGGTGGCGGCGGGCATGCTGTGGATCATGGACGCCTCGATCAACATCTCGATGGAGCCGTTCCGCGCGTTCGTCGGGGACAACCTGGCGGCGGCGCAGCGCACCATCGGGTTCGCGATGCAGAGCTTCTTCATCGGCATCGGCGCCGTGGTGGCGTCCGCGCTGCCGTGGCTGCTGACCCGGGGGTTCGCGGTGGCCAACACCGCCCCCCAGGGCATGATCCCCGCGTCGGTGCGCCTGTCCTTCTACCTGGGCGCCGCGGTCTTCTTCCTCGCGGTGCTGTGGACGGTGCTGCGCTCGAAGGAGTACTCGCCGGAGGAGATGGCCTCGTTCATCGAGAACCAGAAGAAGGAGGAGTCCGCCGTGCGGCACCGCACGGCCGAGGCCTACGCGGCCAACGGCCGGCGGCACCTGCTGGTGGGCGCCGCGCTGGTGGTCGTCGGAGCGCTGCTCAGCCTGTGGCTGGCGCGCGAGCGGGCCGACCAGGTCATCATCCTCTCCGCGGGCCTCGGCGTCGTCGGGCTGCTGCTCATGCTCGCCGGGGTGATGCAGCGCGCGGGGCGCTACGCCAACGGCTTCGTCACCATCGTCAACGACTTCCAGGACATGCCCCGGACCATGAAGCAGCTGGCCTGGGTGCAGTTCTTCTCGTGGTTCGCGCTGTTCTCGATGTGGATCTACACCACGCCCGCCGTGACCGCGCACCTCTATCACACCACCGACACCAGCAGCCTGGCGTACAACGAGGGGGCGAACTGGGTGGGCGTGTGCTTCGCCGTGTACAGCGGCGTCGCGGCCCTGGTGGCGTTCGGCCTGCCGGTGCTGGCGCGGTGGACCAACCGCCGGATCACCCACGCCATCTGCCTGGTCCTGGGGGCGGTGGGGCTGCTCTCGATCTTCGTGATCACGCAGCCGCGGTGGCTGCTGGGCTCGATGGTGGGGATCGGGATCGCCTGGGCGAGCATCCTGGCGATGCCCTACGCCATCCTGACCGGGAGCCTGCCGCCGTCCAAGATGGGCTACTACATGGGCGTGTTCAACTACTTCATCGTGATCCCGCAGATCGTGGCGGCGGCGGTGCTGGGCTTCATCGTCGGGCGGTTCTTCGCCGGCGAGGCGATCTACGCGCTGCTGATCGGCGGCGTGTCGCTGGTGCTGGCGGCGGCGCTCACGCTGCGCGTGACCGACGAGGACGACGCGCCGGCCGCGGCCTAGCCGGAGCGCCGCCCCCCGGGCGCGGGCCCGCCGCCCTCCGTCCGAGATTCCGACGCGAGCCGGAGCCTGCTATTGCGTACGGAGCTGTGAGGCCGCGGGCAGGACGTCGCCGGTGGAGTCGAACAGGGACAGCGAGCCGCCGCCCCAGATGTACAGCCCCGGCACCTGGACGGCCTCGGGGTACCACCAGAACACGCCGGCGCCGTGGCCGTTGGGCGTCGCGGCGACGGCCGCCACGAGGTCGCTCAGGTACTGCTTCTGCCCCTGCGGCGTCGCGGGCCAGGCCATCGCGTTCGCGTCGGTCACCATGCTCTCCCAGCCGCCGGCCCGCCACGGGTAGGACGTCTCGACGACGATGATGTCCTTGCCGTAGCGCGCGGCCGTGGCCTGGAGGTTGGCCGTGAGCGCGCTCAGCGCGCCGTGCCACCAGGGGTAGTAGCTCAGGCCGATGAGGTCGAACGGCACGCCGTAGCCGACCATGTGGTCGAAGAACCACTGCGTGCCGCCGGCGCTCCCGCCCTGCGAGTAGTGCAGCATGATGCGCACGGTGTCGGCGGGCCCGAGGGCGTCCCGCACGCCCCGAATCCCCGCCTTGAGCAGGTCCGTGAACTGCGTCCAGGCGGCGAGCGTGTCGGCGCCCGGCACGTAGAGCCGGCCCAGCGGCCACAGCATCCCGTCGTCTATCTCGTTCCCCACCTGCACGATGCCGGGCAGGTCCCCCGCCTGCTTGAGCACGGTGATCACGCTGTCGGTGTAGCGCTCGACCTCCAGCTCCAGCGAATCGAGCGGCAGGGCCGCCCAGGCCGCGGGCGTGGCCTGGTGCCCCGGGTCCGCCCAGGTGTCGGAGTAGTGCAGGTCGAGGAGCAGCTTCGCCCCCGCCGCCTTGATGCGGGTCGCCAGCGCCACGGTGTACGGCAGGTCGTTCACCACCACGTCCGTATCGGGGGGGGTCACGAACAGGCGCAGCCGGAAGGTGTTCGCGCCCGCGGCGCGCAGGATGGCGATCGCGTCGCCGGCCCGGCCCGAGTCCCGGAACACGGCGCCGGCCTGCTCGATCCGCGCCAGGGAGGAGATGTCGGCGCCCACGAAGGCGCCGGCCGGCAGCGTGGCGGCCGGCGGAGGAGGAGGCGGGGGCGGAGCCGTCGTCACCGGGTGCGAGCCGCAGCCGGCGAGCAGGACCAGGGCCGCGACCGCGGACGCCGCGCGCGGCGCGGCCGGGCGCCGGCCACCCGCCCCACCCG
>JAJYLI010000237.1 GCA_021787855.1 bacterium
CGCACCGGCTCGGTGCCGCCCGGCCCCGCGCCGGCGTTCTCCCGTGCCTCAGTGTCCCCGCTCGTCCGCGCCCCCATGCGCCCCGTGCGTCCGCCCTCGGCGCCCCCGCGCCCGCCTAGCGGCGCTGCGCCGGCTTCAGACCCAGGGCCGTGTTCAGCCAGCGCACCAGCGGCAGCATGCGCTCGAAGTCGTCGGCCAGCAGCGCGGGCAGGCGGGCGCTCGTGACCTGCGCGTCGCTGAGCCCGTGGCTCACCGTGAACGTCCGGTAGCGCAGCCACCGCGCCGCCGGGTGGTCCGGCGCGTAGCCGCGCGGCACCCGCGTGAGCATCGCGTCGGTGTCCAGCTCCCGGAACCGCCGCCGCAGCGCCGGGGCCGTCACGATGCGCTCGAACGCCGCCGGCTTCTCCGCCATCGCGTCGCGGATCTTCCCCAGCGCCTCCCGGGGCGGCATCCAGATGCCGCCGGCGTCCAGCGACGCGCCCGGCTGCAGGTGAAAGTAGTACCCGGCGCCCCCGCCGTGACTCTCCACGCCCACCCGGTGGCTGGCGTCGCGATGGAAGAACCAGCACGCCGCGTGGACCTTGTACGGCGACTTGTCCGCGGAGAACCGCACGTCGCGGTAGATCCGGAACACCGATCGCCGGGGGTCGCCCACCATCTCCGGCGCGAACCGCGCCAGCCGCACGTCCAGCTCCTCCACCAGCTCGCGGATCGGCCGCAGGATCGCCGCCTCGTAGTCCGCGCGGTGCGCCTCGAACCACTCGCGGCGGTTGTGGCGCGCCAGGCCACGCAGGAACGCCAGGCTGGCGCTCGTGAAGATCCCGGATGTCGCAGGCATGCGCGCATTATCCCCAGGTCACCACCGCGCTGTCCAGGCCGCAGGCGCGGGCGGCGGCGGGCGCCCGCCGCGAACGGGACCCTCGCCGTTGCATATCCGCGGCCCGCCTCGCCGCCGCTCTTCTTGTCGCCTCCGGAAGCCGCGGCGTAACATTCGGGGCCGGCACCGGGTCTAGGCTTGTAGGTCCCGGCACCACGGAGGGTCCCATGAGGCGTCTTCCCCTGCTGATCGGCTCCCTGCTTCCGCTCCTGGTGAGCGCGGCGCGCGGGCAGGACATCGCGGCCCCCTCGCCCGATACCGCCCAACCGCCGGCGCGGGTGGCGCGGCTCTCCTATCTGCAGGGCGACGTCTCGTTCCAGGCGGCGGGCGACAGCCTGTGGACTGCGGCGATTCTCAACTACCCGGTCACCACCGGCGACCGGCTGTTCGCCGGCGGCGACGCGCGGGCCGAGGTGCAGGCCGGGCCGTACACGGTGCGCCTGGCCGAGTACGCCGACCTCACCGTGGTCAACCTGACCGACCACCTCATGCAGCTCGGCCTCACCCAGGGCGCCATCCGCGTGAGCGTGTATCACCTGTCGCCGGACGACTCGGTCGAGGTGGACACGCCGCACGGGGCGCTGGTGCTGCTCGCCGCCGGCGACTACCGGGTGGATGCCTCGCAGGGCGACAGCGGGCTCGAGGCCGGCGCGGAGCGGGGCGGGAGCTTCCAGTGGACCGCGGGCGGCGTCGCCCAGAACGTCGCGAGCGGCCAGGCCATCCTGGTGAGCGGCATGGACCCCATCCAGGTCGCCAGCGTGGCGCCTCCCGCTCCGGACGCCTTCGACCGCTGGAGCGCGGCGCGGGACGGGGCGGTG
Source organism: bacterium (assembly GCA_021787855.1). GTDB lineage: Bacteria > Gemmatimonadota > Gemmatimonadetes > Gemmatimonadales > JACORV01 > Fen-1245. The sequence goes on from JAJYLI010000237.1 coordinate 1,696, forward strand.
ACCTCGTCGGTCACGGCGCGCTACGTCAGCAGCGACGTTCCCGGCTACCAGGATCTGGACGACGCCGGCACCTGGGCGGTGACGGCGACCTACGGGCCGGTGTGGTACCCGGGCGCCATTCCGGCCGGCTGGGTTCCCTACCGCTTCGGGCGCTGGGTCTGGGTCTCGCCGTGGGGCTGGACCTGGGTCGAGAACGCGCACTGGGGGTACGTGCCGTTCCACTATGGCCGGTGGGTGTTGATCGGCGCGCGGTGGGCGTGGATCCCCGGCCCGCTGGTGCCGAATCCCTGCTACGCGCCCGCGCTGGTCGTGTTCGTCGAGGGCGGCTCGTTCGGCCCCGGGGCGCAGGGCTGGATCCCGCTCGGTCCGGGCGAGCCGTACTACCCCTGGTACGACCACGACCCCGCCTACCTGCGGCGCGTGAACCTCACCAACCTGCGGCGGGTGCGGGATCCCGCGATCCTCACCGACGACTCCTACATCACGCGGATCCAGTACCGCAACCGCGCCGTGGGCACCACGGTCGTCTCCGGCAGGGTCTTCCGGAGCGGCGAGAGCCTGGTGCGCCGCACCCTGCGCGTGAAGCCGTCGGCGATCGCGGGCGCGCGGATCGCGCGGCGGCCGCTGCTCGGGCCCACGCCGCGCGAGCTGGCCGGGGGCCCGCCGGAGCGGCGCCCGCCCGCCCCGCGGCGGCCGAGCTGGATCGTCGCGCCCGCGCCGGGCGCGGCGGCACCGCCGAGCGCCGGGGTCGCGGCCGGACAGCCGCGGGCCGTGCCGCGCGGGGAGGCGGTGCCGGACCGGAGGCCCGTGCTCATCACGCGTACGCCGCCCCCCGGGCCCGAGCGCCGCGCCGCGCCGGAGCGGCGCCCCTCCCCCCGGGCGGAGCCCGCCCGCACCCCCGTCCCGAGGGCGGAGCCCGCCCGCAGGCCGGCGCCCCAGGCGGAGAGCAAGACCCCGGCTCGCCCGCCGGCCAAGCCGCAGGACCGCACCGGGCGGCGCCGCCGCCGGCCTCCCGGCGACCGGCGCTGAGCTCCGAACCCGCGCGGCCCCGGGAG
>JAJYLI010000238.1 GCA_021787855.1 bacterium
CGGCATCGCTGCCGGGCCAGGCGATCCCCACCCCTTCGCCCGCCCAGAACGTGCCGAAGGTGACGAGCATGAGCCCCACGGCGTACTTCAGGCCGTTCTCCGGCACCCGGGCGAGCGGCCGGTGCAGGGCGGCGCCCACGGACAGCACGAGCACGCCGGCCACCGCCGCGCCGAGCGCCGCCGGCCCGAGCTGCCCGGCCGAGGCGCCGAAGGTGACCACGATGAACGCCACTTCGAGCCCCTCCAGCAGCACGCCCTTGAACGCCACCGTGAAGCTGATCCAGTCCATGCCCCGGGCCGGGACCGGCGGCTCCTCCGTGAGCTGCGCGATCTGGCGCTGGTAGATCGACGCCTCGTCGTGCTTGGCCTTCGCCCCCGCCGCGCGAAGCATGGCCTTGCACAGCCACTGGAGCCCGTAGATGAGGAGGAACGTGCCGACGACCAGCCGCAGGATCCCGATCGGCACGAGCACGACGATGGCGGTGCCGAACACGCCCACGATGATGGCCAGGGCGAGCGTGGCGGCGCCCACGCCGATCAGCGTGGAGCGCCACTGGCGGGTCACGCCGACCGCGAGCACGATGGTGAGGGCCTCCACGAACTCCACCACCGAGGCCAGGAAGGCCGGCACCGCGGCCACGAGCGTCTGCATCAATCCACTCATTTCGGGACTGCGAACTTCCGAGGACCAGCTCTGCTGGTAGGCGAGGTCGGGGTCGAACCGACACGCCGCTCGCGCGGCACCGGCTCCTAAGGCCGGCGCGTCTGCCATTCCGCCACTCGCCCACGGGCAAGTCTATCGGACGCCCGAGGCGGGGCGTGGCCGAGGATCAGGAGCGCCGGACCTCGTCCGGGCGTCCACCGGTACGATCCGGCTCCGCGGCGAACAGGCGCTCCGCGGCCCGCTTCGCGCCGCGGGAGGCCAGCGGCGCGCTCACCGTGTCGAACAGGTGCCAGAACGTCTCGCTGCCCGTGCGGTGCTCGCCCTTCCGGCCCTTCGTCCCGGCGCGGTTCTGCTCCAGCCAGTCGGCGAACCCGCGCTCGAGCGCGGCCCGGACGTCGCCGCTCCCGGCGCCCACCCGCTCCACGATCCGCTCCACCTCGTCGGGCAGGAGCGACGCGACGGCGGCCGGATTCGGGCGCCGGATCAACCCGGCAAACCGCCGGGTGGCCCGCCTGGGACCGCCCGCGGCCAGGAAGACCGCGCTGCCCGCGAGCGCCGCCACACGTGCCGGGTTGCGGCGGATCTTGGCGGGGATGTCGACGGCCGAGCGCACCGCGAGCTCGAGTTCGTCGGCCTCCGCGACGAGCCGCTCGCGCGCCTGCGCTACGTCCTGCCGAGCCCGGCGCGTCGTTTCTGCCATTCGGTCTCCAGCCATTCCTTCGTCTGCATTGCGGTCTCGTACGACTCCTTCGGCCACAGCCGCCGGAACCGTGCCGACGGGTCGACCCCGGCCCGCAGCATCCAGGCCGGCATCAGCGCGATCCAGGCCACCAGCCCGACGGCGATCCCGATCGCCACCGCGCCGTGCCAGCTGAACGTCAGGCCTGCCCAGCCCCACCCGATCAGCCCACCGGCGATGGCGCCCAGGATGAGCCCGGCGACCGCGCCACCCGGACCGCCGACCCGTCCGAGGGCGATGAGCCCGATCAATCCCAGCACGATGGCGAGGGCCACGATGCCCACCACCACCGGCGCCCAGGCCGGATCGAGGTGGGGCAGGGCACCGGATCGCAGCTGGTTCCCCACCTGTTCGGCCGCGCGGCGGGCGAGGTTCGCGCCGAGGACGACCGCCACGACGACGCCCATCGTCACGCCCCATCCGAGCGGCGTGACGACCACGCGGCGCGGCGCGCCGACCAGCACCATCGCCGCGGCCACGATCAGGGCGATCGAGCCCATCGCGCCGAGCGCCACGCCCCAGCCGATGGACCCGAACAGCCACTCGCCGAGGAACAGCGTCCCGCCGACGGCGAGCAGCAGCGACAGGAAGAACGCCACCGCCAGGATCACGCCGGCCAGCGCGGCGATGACCTTGATCTCGGCGAGGATCCCGTCGAGCTCCGCCTTGAGCAGGTCGACGTGCGCCCGGGCCAGGTTCATCGCCGCCGCGCGGACGCGCCCGAACTGCTCCCGAACGCCGGGCGCCGGGCGCGGGGGCTCACCCGCGGGCGGTGGACTGCCGGGGCCGGGTGCTGCTGGATCCTGCGGGCGGTCGGTGGTCAGCGGACTTCCCCCTGGCTGCGATGTCCCATGCACGGGCTGAGCGGACGCGGCCTGAATGCGCGTGGCGCGGCCGCTCGCTCACGACAGCATACCGCGCGGTCACCAGCGCGAACCGCCCGCCACGGACCCCGGGCCCCGGAGAGGAAGAACGGGCGGCGGAAACCCGCCGCCCGTCCTCGAGCGTCGCGACGTGCTCCGGCCCACCTGGGGCCGGCCGGACCGGCCTCGCGACCCGGTCCGGGTGCTCGACTAGAAGTCGCCCATCCCGCCACCGGGCGGCATGGCCGGGGCGGAACCCTTCGGCTCGGGCTTGTCGGTCACCATCGCCTCGGTGGTCAGGACCATCGCCGCGATGGAAGCCGCGTTCTCGACCGCCGAGCGCGTCACCTTGGCCGGGTCCACGATGCCGAGCGTCAGCATGTCCGCGTACTGGCCGCTGATCACGTCGTACCCGAGGTTCAGGTTGCCCGCCTCGGCCTGCTTGC
>JAJYLI010000074.1 GCA_021787855.1 bacterium
AGCTCCCCCTGGCGTTGGCGGAGCTGGGGCTGATTGACGAGTACGAGTTCGTGGTGCACCCCAGGATCGCGGGCCACGGACCGACGCTGTTCGCGGGGCTGTCGCAGTATGTGGACTTGAAGCTCGTGGGCCGGCTGGAGCTCGGCTCGGGGGCCGTGGCCATGCGGTACGAGGTGAAGAGGTAGGGCGCGAGCACGTGGCGGGAGGCCGCCGCTCGCGCGCGCGGGCGACGCGACGTAGTTTGGACCGGCCGGATTCCCGGCGCGCCGCCAGCCCGCCCACCGGTGATCCTCTCCGTCCCGCCGGCGCGCGACCGCTCAACCCGCCATCCCCCGGAGCCGATGATCAACGGACGCGAGGTCGTCGGAGCCGTGCTGAGCGCCGCGCTGCGCGGCGCCACGTTCGCCCTGTGGCCGGCCCTGGTGCTGGCGGGCGTCATCCGGCGCGTGGAGCTGCCCGCGAAGGCTCCCGGCTGGCTCGCCGAGGGGGCCCTGCACCTTCCCCAGCGCGTCTTTCCCACCGTCGCCCACCACGGCCGGGTGCTGCTCACCTGGCACTGGGCGGTGCTGTTCTGGATCGTCCTGAGCGTGCTCTTCGGCCTGGCCTACCGGCGCAAGTCCGTCGTGAGGAGCGCGTGGATCTCCCCCCTGGCGTTCTTCGCGAGCCTCCTGGCGGTCAACGCGGCGCTGCTGTGGGCGGGGCTCGACGTCCTGCTCGCCAGTCCATAGCCGGCGCCGCCGGGAACCCGCCATAGCCCTGTGTCCGAGCCTCGGGAAGCTTCCGCGGGACGCCGTCTGCTCGCCGTCGCGGCGGGGCCCCGGCCCCGCGGCGTGACCCGACCGCGGCCGCCTCGCGCGGGACCTTCTCCTCCGGAGCACGGAAATGGCATCTGAGCGGCGCACCATCTCGAGCGGCAGCCCCTATGAGCCGCGCATCGGATTCAGCCGAGCCGTGAGGCTCGGCCCCCTGGTGACGGTCTCCGGCACGGCCCCAATCGGCGCCGACGGGCGCACCGTGGGCATCGGAGATCCGGCGGCGCAGGCGCGGAGATGCCTGGAGATCATCCGCGCCGCGCTGGAGCAGGCCGGCGCGAGCCTCAGCGCCGTCGTGCGCACGCGGATCCTGCTCACCCGGATAGAGGACTGGCAGGCGGTTGCGGCGGTGCACGGCGAGGTCTTCCGCGACATTCGACCGGCCAGCACGATCGTCGAGGTGAGCCGCCTGATTGACCCCGCGTGGCTGGTCGAGATCGAGGCCGACGCCGTGGTTCCGGCGGACGGCCGGAGCTAGCCCGTTGCCGCGCGCGCCCGCCCCGGCCCGCGCCGCCCTGCACCACTTCGACGCGCGCTCGGCCCACCACGAAGTGCGCGAGCGCCGGGCGAATCCGCCGCGGCGCTGAGCGGGGGTTGCCTCCAAGGCAGCTACCGCGCAGCTTGGCGGGTCGCCACAGAGCCGAGTGACTGGCTCCCCCGCGCGATCCATGCCCGGAAGGGGCGAGAACGACGATGAGAAGATCCCTGGCGCTGCTGCTGCTCCTGTTCCTGCCGACCGCCGCCGCCGCGGCTCAGGACGATGGCCCCATCCCGACCATCGCGGCCAAGACCGCCGGCATGACGCGCTACGCCGGCTTCTTCACCTTCTACTGGGACGCGCGGCACGGGAAGATCTGGCTGCGGATAGACTCGCTCGACCGCCAGTTCCTGTTCGTCAACGAGCTGGCCCACGGCGTCGGCTCGAACGACATCGGCCTCGACCGCGGGCAGATCGGGGACGAGCGGATCGTCGAGTTCGTCCGGAGCGGGCCCAGGATCCTCCTGCTCGAGCCGAACTACGGCTTCCGGGCCACGCAGGGCGACGAGGCCGCGAGGGCGGCCGTGCGCGAGGCGTTCGCCCAGTCGGTGCTGTACGGCTTCACGGTCGGCGCCGAGAGCGGCGACACGGTGCTGGTGGACGCGACCGGCTTCTTCCTCCACGACTGGCACCACGTGGTCGAGACGCTGCAACGCGAGCACCAGGGGACGTACAAGCTCGACCCCGACCGGTCGGCGATGTTCCTGCCGCGGACCAGGGACTTCCCCGACAACGCGGAGTTCGAGACGATCCTCACGTACACCGGCGACCAGCCGGGCCGCTACGTGTCCGAGGTCGTGCCGAGCCCGGACCACATCACCGTCCACGAGCACTACTCGTTCGTGAAGCTGCCCGACGACGGCTACACGCCGCGCGCGTACGATCCGCGCGCCGGCTACTTCGACATGGACTACATGGACTTCTCCGCCCCGCTGGGCGAGCCGCTCCACCGCAGGTTCATCACCCGCCACTGGCTGCAGAAGCGGGACCCGCGCGCCGCGCTGAGCGAGCCCGTGAAGCCGCTGATCTACTACGTGGACAACGGCGCGCCACGGGACGTGCGCGACGCGCTGATCGAGGGCGCGAGCTGGTGGAACCAGGCGTTCGAGGCCGCGGGCTTCAAGAACGCGTTCCAGGTCAGGGTCCTGCCCGACAGCGTGGACCCGATGGACATCCGCTACAACGTCATCCAGTGGGTGGACCGGTACACCCGGGGCTGGTCGTACGGCGCGTCGGTCATAGACCCGCGCACCGGCGAGATCATCAAGGGCCAGGTCACGCTCGGCGCGCTGCGGGTCCGGCAGGACTACATGATCGCCGAGGGGCTGCTGGCCCCGTACGCCAGGGGCAAGCACCTCCAGGACCTCATCCACCAGTTCGTGATGGCCAGGATCCGCCAGCTCGCGGCGCACGAGACGGGCCACACCCTGGGCCTCGCCCACAACTTCGCGGCCAGCACGGACGACCGCGCCTCCGTGATGGACTACCCCTACCCGCAGGTGACGATCACGCCGGACGGGAGCCTCGATCTCTCGAACGCGTACGCGACCGGCGTCGGCCCGTGGGACATCCAGGCCATCAAGTACGGCTACGAGCAGTTCCCCGCCGGCTCGGACGAGCCGGCCGAGCTGAACGCGCTGGTCCGGCAGGGCATTCAGCGCGGGCTCCCGTTCCTGTCCGACGAGGCGGCACGGCCCGCGGGGAGCGCCAGTCCCATCGCCCATCTGTGGGACAACGGCGCCGACGCCGTCGCGCAACTCGACCACGTCATGCAGGTGCGCGCGATCGCGCTCAAGAACTTCGGCGAGGACAACGTTCCGGTGGGGACGCCGCTCGCGCACCTCGAGGACGTGCTGGTGCCCGTCTTCATGTTCCACCGCTACCAGGTCGTCGCCGCCTCGAAGGTGCTCGGCGGACTCGACTACACCTACGCGGTGCGGGGGGACGGGCAGGCGCCGACGGCGATGGTTCCGCCCGCCGAGCAGAGACGGGCCCTGGCGGCCCTGCTCGCGACCATCCGGCCCGGCGTGCTCGCGCTTCCGCCGGCTCTCCTGAAGATCATTCCGCCGCAGCCCGACGGCTACGCGAGAACCCGGGAGGACTTCCGGAGCGGGACCGGCGTCACCTTCGACGCCCTCGCGCCGGCCCGGAGCGCGGCGGAGCTGACGGTCAGCCAGATCCTGAATCCTGAACGGGACGACCGGCTGGTCGAATACCACGCGGAAGACGGCCGCTACCCCGGGCTCGACGAAGTGCTGGACAGTCTGCTGGACGCCACCTGGAAGGCGGCGCCGGACACCGGGTACGACGGCGCGATTCAGCGGTCGGTGGACGGCATCGTCCTCGACGGCCTCATGCGTCTCGCGACCGATCCGCGCGCGTCCCGGGAGGCGAGAGCCATCGCGTACGACCGGATTGACGTGTTGAAGCGGCTGCTCGGCTCGCGACTCCCGAGCGTCACCGATCCGGATGTGAAGGCGCAGTACCTCTACGCCCTCTTCCAGATCGGCCAGTTCCAGGAGCATCCGGCGACGTTCAAGATCGCCCCGCCCGTGGCGCTGCCGCCCGGAGATCCCATCGGGGCGTACTAGGCCGGCCGGAGCCGCGGCGCGGCCAATGCCGAGACATACGTCGGGATTGCGACAGCCGATCTGAAACCCGTACCTCGCGGCCGCCGTCCTGATGGCGTATCTCCGGCCGTTGGCCGTATCGCAACCGTGACTCCCACCCGGGCCAGCACCATGAGACAAGCGTTTCTGATCCTCGCCGCCGCCGGGCTTCTCGCTCCGACCTGGGGCGGCCGCGCGGCCGCGCAGCAACCCCGGCGCGCGATCCGCCGCACCATCCCCATCACCAACGCGATCCGCCGCGCCTACCGGGCGGGCACCCGCGACTCCACCGGCCGGCCGGGGCGCGACTACTGGCAGACCTCCGCGGACTACACGATCGAGGCCAGCCTCGATACGGCCACGTCGGTCGTGACGGGCCGGGAGACGATCGTCCTGCGCAACACCAGCCCGGAGGCGATGCGGGACATCTTCTTCCGCCTCGACCAGAACATCTTCGCGGCGAACGTGGAGCGGAACACGCTGGTGCCGGAGATCACCGGGGGCATGACGGTCACGAACCTGAGCATTGACGGCCAGCGGGTGGACCTCGGCACTCCGGCCGCGCGGGGCCAGGGCGGGTTCCGGCGTCCATCGGGGCCGCCGACGGAGCCGCTGGCCTTCGACTTCAACGCGACCAGCGCGCGGGTGCGCCTGGGCAAGCCGATCGCCGCCCACGACTCCGCGACGCTGGAGATCGCCTGGCACTTCGCGGTGCCGCTGATCTCCGCGGGGCGCGGCGTGCGCATGGGCCGCACGGCCGATACGGTGTACCAGGTCGCGCAGTGGTACCCGCGGGTGGCGGTGTTCGACGACTACAAGGGCTGGGACACCGAGCCCTACCTGGGCGGCGCGGAGTTCTACAACAACTTCGGCCGGTTCGACGTGACGTACGACGTGCCGGCGGGCTGGATCGTCGGCTCGACCGGCGTGTTGCAGAATCCGGACGAGGTGCTGACGCCCGACGCGCGCGAGCGGCTGGCCCGGGTCCTGGATTCCGACGCGCAGATCCACGTCGTCGCGCCGGACAACCTGGGTCCCGGGAAGTCCACGGCCGCGGGCACGCGCCTGAAGTGGCACTTCGTCGCGGACAGCGTCGCGGACGTGGCCTGGGCGACGGCGCGGAGCTACGCCTGGGACGCCACGCGCGCCGCCATCCCCGGCAGGGGCTACATCCCGGTCCATGTCCTCTACCTGCCCGGTCACGCCGGGGCGCCGCTGCAGTTCGACTCGGCCGGGGCGCGGGTCCGCCACGCGCTCGAGTTCTACTCACAGCTCTGGATGCCCTACGCCTTCCCGCGCATGACGATCGCGGACGGCCCGGAGCTGGGCATGGAGTACCCCATGTTCATCATGTCGGCGCTGGGCGCGGCGGATCACGAGACCGGCCACGAATGGTGGCCCATGATGGTGGGGGTGAACGAGACGTGGTGGGGCTTCATGGACGAGGGCTTCGACGTGTACATGACCATTCTGTCCGCCAACGATCTCGGCGGGCGCGCGCCGGACGCCGGGCTCGACGGGCCGGGGCAGGCCTACGGCCGGATGAGCGGCAACGAGCTGGAGCCCCCGATGATGTGGCCCGAGAACTACGCCGGCCCGATGTACGGGTTCGTGGCGTACAACAAGGCCCCGATGATGCTCTCGATGCTGGGCGGCATCGCCGGCGACAGCGCCGTGTGGCGGGCGCACGCCGCCTACGCCCGCGCCTGGCGCTTCAAGCATCCCACGCCGTGGGACTACGCGTTCTTTATGAGCAACGCGCTGCACCGGGACCTGGGCTGGTTCTGGTACTACTGGCTGTGGACGACCGAATCCGTGGACGGCTCGATCCAGAGCGTGAGGACGCGCGGCTCGCACACCGTGGTGACGGTCCGGCAGGACGGCGAGATGCCCTCGCCGGTCGTTCTCAAGGTGGAGTTCGCGCCCCGCGGGCCGGCCATCACACCCATGCGGAACAGCGTGATGACGGACTCCACCACGGCCGAAGTCACCTTCCCGGTGGACGTCTGGTTCGGCGGCAGCCGCACGTACGACGCGGATCTGCGCTTCGGCCGGCGCCCCATCACCAGCATCACGCTCGATCCGCACCGCCGCTTTCCCGATTCCAACCCGCGCGACAACGTCTGGCCGCAGCCGCAGCCCTTGCAGCTGAGCGCGGCCGTGCTGGATCGCTACGCGGGGACGTACCAGGTGCCGGGACTCGGCGCGCTGTACATCACCCGCGAGGACACGACGCTGTGGGCGCAGCCGGCCGGGCAGGACCGCTTCCGGCTGCGGCCGACGTCCGAGACCGAGTTCTCCATCGAAGAAGCGGACGTGCAGGTCAGCTTCCGGCGGGACGCCGCCGGCAACACCACCGGGCTGGTGATTCACCAGAGCGGCCAGGAGATCCCTGCCGCGAAGGTGCAGCCGTAGGGGAGCCCGGGGAGCGAAGCGCGGACTCGGCCGCCAGGGGAGGAGACACATGCCGGCCACGACGCACACCAGGAACGCCGCCAAGGTCGGGGTGGGCTTCGGCACCGCCCTCGCCATCACGATCTCGTGGACCGCGAACCACTCGATCCTGTGGGTGATCGTGCACGGGATCCTGGGGTGGCTCTACGTGATCTACTACCTGATCCGGTACTACCACTGGGGCGGGTGATCCGGCGACCCGGGCCCCGGCGCCCAGGCGAGGCCGAAGCGCCCCGCCCGGGAGTCCGGCCGCCCCCGACCTACCGGGCCACCTCCGGCGGCAGATGGCTGCCGGGACCGGTCCGCAGGGCCTGGAGCGAATCCAGCACGAACACCGTCGGGCCCGGCGTGCCGTCGCGGTTCCACACGCCGAACTCCGGCGCCCAGTACATCACGCCCAGCCCGTTGGGCGCCGCCTTCACGGTGTTGATCAGGTCCACCATGAACTGCAGCCGGCCCTGCTGGGTCTCGGGCCAGAGCATGTCCGGGTTGTTCTTGAAGTGCGACGGGCCGTAGCCGGTCTCGGCCACCAGGAACGGCTTGTGGAAGACGGCCTCGCAGCTGTCCATGTTCCGCCACAGCTGCTCCAGCGTGCCGTGCTCCCACTCCGGGTAGTAGCTCTCGGCGATGATGTCGAACGGCACGTGGGCGGCCTCGAGGTGATCGAAGAACCACCGGGTCTTCGGCCAGTCGCCGCCGCGGTCAATGTGGATCGCGATCCTGGGCGGCGTGTTCCCGGCGCCCTCCATCACGCCGCGGATGGCGGCCTTCAAGAGGCCGGTGAGGCGCGCCCACTGCAGCGTCGAGTCGTAGGGCTGCGGCGGCAGGTAGGACGTGTCGCCCGGCTCCTCCACCTGCCCCAGCGGCCACAGGGTTCCGCGGGTGATCTCGTTGCCCACCTGGACCCAGTCCGGCATGGCGCCCGCGCGCTTCAAGGCCCGGATGGTGTTGCGGCTGTAGGTCTCCACCTGCCGCTCCAGCGCCGGGAAGCTCAGGTGCCGCCAGGCGACCGGGATCTCCTGGTGCTGCGGGTCGGCCCAGGTGTCGGAGTAGTGGAAGTCGAGCAGGAACAGCGCCCCGGCCCGCTTGATCTTCCGCGCCAGCGGGATGGTGTTCTGGAGCGAGTTGTCCGGCGCCTGCCGCACCGGCGAGACGAACACCCGCAGCCGGAACGCGTTCCAGCCGTGGTGCATCAGCACGGTCAGCTCGTCGCTCGGCTTGCCGTTCGCGTCCCGGTACACCCGTGCCGGCATGCCCGGCCGCCGCATCGGGGAGGCCAGGAAGGAGATGTCCGCGCCGAGGTAGAAGGGCGGGCGCTGCACCCCCTGCGCCGGCGCCTGCGCGAGGGCGGCGCGGGGGACCGACAGAACCAGCGGCACGGCGGCCAGCAGCGCGGCGGCCAGGAACGGCCGGCGGCGCGGCAACGCCGGGAAGAGGACAGGACGCGAACGGCGCATGAGCTTTCTCCGGTGGCGGTGCGGATGCGGCGGCTCGCTCCCGGAACCCGGGGCGAGCGGGACGCCTAATACTACCCGCGAGCGCGCCCGCCTGGACACTTCCGGGCGCCGGGCGCAATGTTCGACGGCCCAGGAGGCCCGCGATGCCGAAGGTGAACCGGGGAGAGCGGAGCGCCTGGCCGCTGATCGTGGTGGCGGCGCTCTCGTTCGTCCCCGCCGCCGGCATCGTCGCGGCCGCCGCGGCGCTGGCGTGGGCGTTCGTGGGCTCCCGCCCCCGCGCCAGGACGGCCGTCGTCGTGGCCGCGGCCGGAGTCCTGTTCAACGTGGCCGTCGCCGTCGCGGTGATGCGGCATTTCCACGCGAGCCGCGAGATCCGCGCGGTCGAGGCGCGGGATACCCGGGCCGACCTGAACCGGCTGGTGCGGGCGCTGGACGACTATCACGCGCGGACGGGCCGCTACCCGCCGACGTTGAGCGCGCTGGTGGCCTACTGGGTTCCCGAGCGGATCCTGAACATCCACGACCACACGGGCGGCCTGCTCGGGCTGCCGCGCACGTACCGCTACCGGGTGGCGGCCGACGGGCAAAGCTACGATCTCTACTCGGCGGGGCCCGACGGGAAGCCGCACACCGCGGACGACATCCGCCCTTCCCTCCCGGACTCGCTGCCCGGCGGCGGCGGCTACCTTCCGGCCGCGCCCTAGCCACGGCCGCCCCGCGCCGACACCCCCGACCCGCCGCTCGCGGCGGCTGCTGAAAGGCACTGCGATGGCACACCGCCGTCTCGCGCTCGCGCTGGTCCTGGCCCTGGCCCCGCTCGCGGCCTGCGAGCGCCCGGGCCCCAAGCTGCCGCTGAGCGAGCTGTACTCGCCGCCCGAGGGGCGCTTCGTCCATGTGTCCTCGACCGACCCCAAGGGACACAATCACGACTACCTGGAGATTCCGGCCGGCGACAGCGCGACCCTGCTGGACCTGCCGGGCCCCGGGATCGTCCGCCGGCTGTGGGTCACGGTGGCGAGTTCCGACCCGGACTACCTGCGGCGCATCGCGCTGGAGATGTACTGGGACGGCGAGCTCAGCCCGTCGGTGGAGGCGCCGCTGGGGGACTTCTTCGGCGACGGGTTCGCCAAGAAGCACTACACCGCGCTGGTGATGGGCGAATCGAGCGGCGGGTTCTACTGCTACCTGCCGATGCCGTTCGCGCGCCACGCGCGCATCGTGGTGGTGAATGGCACCGGGCGCCGGATTGACGCCTTCTACTACAACATTGACGTGGTGACCGGCGTCGTGCTGCCGCGCAACGTGGAGACGCTGCACGCCTGGTGGCACCGCGACCCGCGCACCACCTCCAAGTCGCCGTTCCTGATCGTGGACGCCCGCGGCAGCGGCAGCTTCGTCGGCCTGACGTTCGACGTGCAGAGCGCCGCGCGCAATTTCTCCTTCCTCGAGGGGAACGAGATCTACACCGTGGACGGGCAGCGCCGCGGCGAGGGGACCGGGACCGAGGACTTCTTCAACTCGGGGTGGTACTTCGACGAGGGCACGTTCGCGGGACCCTACCACGGGCTGCTCATCAAGAACGACACGCTGGGACGCATCGCGGCCTACCGCTGGTTCCTCGCCGACCGGATCCCGTTCCACCGCTCGTTCCGCCTGCAGATCGAGCACGGCGCGGAGAACGGCGAGGTGGCCGACTACGCGACCACGGCGTTCTGGTACCAGACCGAGCCGCACGCGCGACTCCCCGCGCTGCCGCCGCCGGACGAGCGCCGGGTGCGGCCGGTGGCGATCCCGGTGAGCGCGGTGATGGTGGATTCGCTCCGGCCCCGCCGCCGGGGCACGTCCACCGTCCTGGCCGTCCCGGTCCCGCGGCCCGACCGCTACACCCCCGTGCTGTATCCCTCGTGGGACGACCCCGGGCCTCTGACGCCCGTGGTGCGGCCCGCGGTGGCGGCGCGCGACAGCCTCCGCGTCACGGTGACCGGCCGGCTGCCGGAGGCCGTGGAGGCGCGGCCGGTCCGCGAGTGGGCGAGCGCGTGGAACGTGGCGGGCCCCTTCCCCAGCCCGCCCGCCGCCGGCCGGGATTCGAGCCCGGCGCTGGGCCACGACTTCGGGCCCGAGCGCGATCCGGACCTCCGGGCGAGCTACACCGGCCTGGGCGGCGCGCGGGTCCGCTGGCGGCGCGCCGCCGCCGGGGCGGACGGCCGCGTGGACCTGACGCGCCTGTTCAAGCCGGGCGACTGGATGCTGGCCTACGGCGAGGCGTTTCTCTTTTCGCCGACGGCCCGTGCGGCGACCCTGCTCCTGGGCGCCGACGATGGCGACGCGCTGTGGGTGAACGGGGTCAAGGTCTCGGAGCGCCAGGGCGAGCACATCTCCCTGCCGGACGACGTCGCGGTGCCGGTGGCCTTGAAGCGCGGCTGGAACCGGGTGCTGATCAAGGTGGCGAACCTGACCGGGGGCTGGGCGTTCCAGCTCCGCGCGGCGGACCCGGACGGCGTGCTGCGCTGGAGCGCGGTGCCGCGGTAGCTCCGCGGCGCCGCGCTCAGTCGGACCGCGGCGCGCGCTTCAGGAACCGGCCGGCGCCCGGGCGGCCGACGAACCGGCCGCCCTCCACCACCGGGCTGCCGCGGGAGAGCACCAGCTCCGGGACGCCCCGCACGACCATGCCCTCGTACGGGTTGTAGTCCACCCGCATGTGGTGGGTCGCCGCGCTCCAGGTGTGCTCGCGATCGAGATCCCACACCACCAGGTCGGCGTCGGAGCCCGGCGCGATCACGCCCTTCCTGGGGTGGAGCCCGAAGATCCGCGCCGGCGCCGTGGCGGTGACCTCGACGAACCGCTCCAGCGAGATGCGGCCCGCGCGCACCCCGCCGTCCAGGAGCAGGCTCATCCGGGTCTCGATCCCCGGCGCGCCGCCCGGGATCCTGGAGAAGTCGCCGCGGCCCAGCGACTTCTGGTCGCGCATCCGGAAGGGACAGTGGTCGGTGGCGACCACCTGCAGCTCGCCGGCCGCGAGCGCGCGCCACAGCCGCTCCTGGCCCGGGCGGGGGCGCAGGGGCGGGCTCATCACGTACTTCGCGCCCTCGAAGCCCGGCGCGTCGTAGCGCTCCTCGGACAGGAACAGGTACTGCGGGCAGGTCTCGCCCAGCACCCGCGCGCCGCGCCCGCGGGCCGCGGCGATCTCCTCGACGGCCTCGGCGCAGGAGACGTGGACGATGTACACGGGCGCGCCGGCCAGCTCCGCGAGCGCGATGCTCCGGTGGACGGCCTCCGCCTCGGCGGCGGCCGGCCGCGTCGCCGCGTGCCAGCGCGGGGCCGTCTTGCCCTCGGCCAGCGCGCGGCGCACCAGCTCCTCGATCACGCCGCCGTTCTCCGCGTGCATCAGCACCAGGCCGCCGTTCCCGGCGGCGCGCCGGAGCGCGCGGTAGATCGTCGCGTCGTCCACCATCAGGCGGCCCGGGTAGGCCATGAACAGCTTGAAGGTGGTGACCCCCTCCGCGACCAGCACGTCCATCTCGACCAGGCGGGCGGGCGGCAGGTCGGTCACGATCAGGTGGAAGCCGTAGTCCACGGCGGCCTTGCCCTCGGCCTTCCGCATCCACGTTTCCCAGGCCTCCCGCAGCGGCTGGCCCGGGGTCTGCACGGCGAAGTCCACGACGGTGGTGGTGCCGCCGTGCGCGGCCGCGACCGTGCCGGACTCGAAGTCGTCCGCGGTGACGATCTCGCCGAGGGGCATGTCGAGATGGGTGTGCACGTCAATGCCGCCGGGCAGGACGTACTTGCCCCGCGCGTCGAAGACGCGTTGGGCCTCCGCCCCGAGCCCCGCGCCCACCCGGGCGATGGTCTCGCCCTCGATCAGGACGTCCGCGGGGAAGATCCCGGCCGCGGTGGCGACGGTGCCGCCACGGATCAGCGTGCGCATGGGAGGCGGAAGCTCCGCCGCGGGGCGCGGCGGGTCAAGAGCGCGGGCCGCCCTCCGGCGTGTCGAGCACCCCGCGCACGCCCTTCAGCAGCTCGGCCACGGTCCACGGCTTGGCCAGGAACGGCAGGCGGTCCTTGAGCTCCGCCGCCGCCTCCACGTCGCGGGCCGTGTAGCCGCTGGTGAGCAGCACCGGCACCGTGCTGCCGCGCTCCCGCAGCGCCCGGTACAGCTGCGCGCCACCTATCCGCGGCATCACCACGTCGGAGACGACCAGCGCGACCTGGAGGTCCTGGCGCGCCAGGATCTTCAGGGCCTCCGCGCCGTCCTCCGCGACCACCACCGTGTAGCCGTGGCGCTCCAGCACCCGCTGGGCCGCGCGACGCAGGCCCACTTCGTCCTCGACCAGCAGGATGGTCTCCGTGCCCCCGCGGGCCTCCCGCGCCGCGGGCCGCCCGCCGGCCCCCTGGACCGCCTCCGCCGCGGCGGCAGCCGGCAGATAGACCCGGAACGCCGTGCCGCGGCCGACCTCGCTGTAGACGCTCACGCCCCCGCCCTGCTGCTTCACCAGGCCGTACACCATCGAGAGGCCGAGCCCGGTGCCGCTGCCCACGGGCTTGGTGGTGAAGAACGGCTCGAAGATCCGGCGCTGCGTCTCGGCGCTCATGCCGGAGCCGGTGTCGCTCACCGACAGCACCGCGTAGTCGCCCGCCCTGGGGCAGCCGTGCAGCGCGGCGGCGGCGGCGTCCAGCGCGCGGCGCTCCGTGGCAATCGTGAGGCGTCCGCCGGACGGCATCGCGTCGCGCGCGTTGGTCACGAGGTTCATCAGGATCTCCTCGACCGCGCCCGCGTCGGCCCGCGCCACCACCGGATCCGCGTCCGGCGCCACGCTCACCACGATGTCCTCGCGCAGCACC
Organism: bacterium; assembly: GCA_021787855.1. GTDB lineage: Bacteria > Gemmatimonadota > Gemmatimonadetes > Gemmatimonadales > JACORV01 > Fen-1245. Next base: position 12,710 of record JAJYLI010000074.1, read on the forward strand.
CGCCGGATCATCCGGGCGAAGCCCGCCACCGCCGCGGCCAGGTCGAGGGGCGCGATCTCCAGCCGCTGGCGGCGGCTGAAGGCGAGCAGCTTCTGCGTCAGCTCCGCGCCGCGCTCCGCCGCGTAGCGCACCAGCCGCACCTCCTCCCGCGACGGCGCGGCCTCCGGCAGCTGCTCTTCCAGCAGGCCGCTCGCGGCGAAGATGGTGGTGAGCAGGTTGTTGAAGTCGTGGGCGATGCCGCCGGCCAGCTGGCCCACCGCTTCCATCTTCTGGGCCTGGCGGAGCTGCGCCTCCAGCGCGCGCCGCTCCGTCACGTCCTGGCCGACCCCCACGAACCGCACGACCGCGCCCCGGCCGTCCCGGATCGGCGAGAACGACACGGCCACCCGGCGGGTCGCGCCGTCCTTGTGGCGGCTCGTCACTTCACCGTGCCAGGACGCGCCCGAGGTCAGCGCCCTGGTGGTATCGGCGAAACTGCCCGCGTCCGGCGTGCCGTCGCGGAGGAACTCCGGCGTGCGCCCGGCCACCTCGTCCAGGGTGTACCCGGTCGCGGTGGCGAAGGCCTGGTTCAGCCACTCGATGCGGAAGTCGCGGTCCACGATGAGGATCTCGTTGGCCGCCGCGTCCAGCGCCGCCGCCTGGACACGCAGCCGCTCCTCGGCGCCCACGCGGTCGTCAATGTCGCGCACCACGGCGAGGA
>JAJYLI010000239.1 GCA_021787855.1 bacterium
CTCCAGCACCCCAATTCCCCGATGACCAGCCGGCCCCCGCGCTTGAGCAGGCGCGCCATCTCGCGCAGGGCGGTCGCCGAATCCGCCGTGAAGCAGAGAACGGTCACGGCGGCCACCGCGTCGAACGCCCGGTCCGCGAACGGCAGCGCTCCGGCTTCCGCGCGCACCAGACAAAGCGGGAGCGCCTCCGCCCGGGCGTGCTCGGCGGCGGCCCGGAGCATCGGGGCGCTCGCGTCGGCGCCGACGACCCGCAGGCCGCGGCGCGCGAGACTCAGGAGGAACCGGCCGTCCCCGCAGCCGACGTCGAGCACGCGCCACCCCGGCTCGGGCTCGAGTACGCCGTGCAGCGCCCGCTCCTCGTCGCGCCACACCACCGCGCCGAGCGGCGACTCGAACCACGCCCCGTAGGCGCCCGGATCGAAGCCGGGGGCCGCCGGGGGCGTGGACGCCACGCCTCTCGCCGACGCAGCGTCCGTCAGAGCCACCCCCACATCACCTGCCGCTCGAACGCCACCTTCCCCGCGTGCCAGTACCACGACGGCCGCCGCATCCGCAGCGCGGGCCGCGGCTCGGCATAGAAGTCTCCGCTGGCGAACCCCGCGCGAGCGTCGCCGGCCTCAACGAAGCAGGAGCCGCGGCCGTCGAAGCGCGCGGCCGGCTCCCTGCCCGCCACGCTCGCGGCGATGTTGCGCGCCACCACCCGGGCCTGCGCATGCGCGAACACCCCCGCCCGGGGCAGCGGCTTCCCCATGGCGAGCGGGATCAGGGTCACGTCGCCGAGGGCGTACACGCCGGGGAAGCCCGTCTCCAGCGTGTGCCGATCCACGCGCACCCAGCCCGTCTCGTCCACCAGCGCCGAGCCGCGCAGCGCCGGCGGGGGCGCGATCGGCGGCACGTGCACCAGGAGGTCGCAGTCCACCCTCGCTCCGTCGGTGAAGGTCACCCGGCCGGCCTCGGCGCGCGCGATCTGATGGTTGGGCTGGTAGGCGATCCCCTTGCCTTCGACCATCGCCCGCACCGCCGCGGAGGCTTCCGCGCCAGCCACGGGCATCGGGCCGGGCTCCGCCGAGTGCAGCTCGATCGCGGTGGACGGCCGCACGCCACGCTTGCGGAGCGACGCGTCAATCAGCATCGCCGCTTCGTACGGCGCGGCGGGACACTTGTAGGCCGGAGCGGCGGTGAGCACGACCACGCGGCCGGAGCGGAGATCCTCGAGCGCTCCCCGCAATCGGGTGGCCCCATCCAACGTGCAGAAGGTGAGGCCCCATTCGGCGAGCCCCGGGATCGCTTCGGGCCTGAAGTCCGCGCCGAGGGCCACCACCAGGTGATCGGCCGCGAGGGTCTGCCCGCCGACGACGGCCTCCTTCCGGGCCGGGTCTATCCGCTCGACCTCGCCGCGGAGGACCTCGATGCCCTTCCGCGCCAGGCCGGCGAGCGGCCGCGAGATCTGATCCGGCCTCCGCGCGCCCGTCATCACCCAGAGGAACGAGGCCGCGAGGCTGAACGCGGGCTCCCGGTCCACCAGCACGACTCGGTGGCGGCGGGAGAGGCGCCGGCGCAGGGCGTTCGCCGCCACGACGCCACCCACACCGCCGCCCAGGATCAAGACCGTCTGTCCGCGCATGGAACGGCTCCTTCGAAAAGCGTCCGTCAGAAGACCAGCACCTTGTCCGCGGCGGCCGTCAGCTCCGTGAGCTCGTCCAGGCTGCTGCGCCTGGCGCCCTCGACGATTTCCTCATCGCGGAGGCCGCGCGCGTCCATGCAGCTCCCGCACAGCAGGACCTCTCCCTGGCGCGTCAGGATGCCGCGCAGCATCCGCTCGAGGTTGTAGTAGCCGTTGGGGGTCTGCTGGCCGCGCTTCGCCGCGGCCGCGGCATCCCCCATCAGGAACACGGTGACCGACGCCCCTTCGGCCTTGGCCAGGAGATTGAGCCCCAGCCGGAGCCCGTTGTAGGTGCGCTCCGTGCCGTAGGGCGGGTCGTTCAGGATCATCAGGATGTGCATGCTCAGGGCCCTTCGATGGGATCGGGGAATGCGGCGCCGACGCCGACCGGAAACCCGGCGTCGCGCCACTCGGGAAAGCCGTCCTTGAGACGCGCCGCGCTGCGTCCGCGGGCCCGCAGGCGCCGCACCGCTTCCGCGGCCAGCACGCAGTAGGGGCCGCGGCAATAGGCGACCACGCGCTTGCCCCGGGGCAGCGTGCGCAGCCGCCGCTCCAGCTGCCCCAGCGGAACCGAGCGCGCGCCCGCGATGTGCCCGGCGGCGTACTCCTCGGCGGGCCGGACGTCAATCACCACCACGTCGCGGCGTCGGGCGCGGCGCAGCAGCTCCGCCGACTCCACGGGCTCCAACCCGTCCGCGCTCGAGAAGTAGTCGTCCACCAGGCGTCCCATCTCCGCCAGCCGCGCCTCGGCAACCTGCTGCAGCGCCCGGTAGCCCTGCGCCACCAGCGGTTCCGCCAGGCGGTAGAAGACCTGGAGCCCCGCCCTGCGCGTGGCCACGAGCCTGGCCGCCTTGAGGATGTGCAGGTGCCGGGAGGTGTTGGCCACCGTCAGGTTGGCCTCGCGGGCGAGCGCCTCGACGTGGCGCTCCCCCTGGGCCAGGAGATCAATCAGCTCGAGCCGTTTGGGGCTGGCGAACGCCCCGGCCACGCGGGCGAGCTGCTCGAAGACCGCATCCTTGAAGTCGCGGG
>JAJYLI010000075.1 GCA_021787855.1 bacterium
GGAGCAGGCCGGCATGACGCTTCTGCAGCTCGATCAGGTGTCCCGGCGCTTCGGCGGCGTGACCGCCGTGGACCGCGTGTCCTTCTCCATCGGACGCGGCGAGGTGGTCGGGTTCCTGGGCCCCAACGGCGCCGGGAAGTCCACCACCATGCGGATGATCACCCAGTACCTGGACCCCGACGACGGCGCCATCACCTTCGACGGCGTGCCGCTGGCCGAGGCCCGCGAGGGCGCCAAGCGGCGGATCGGCTACCTGCCCGAGAACAATCCCCTGTACGCCGAGATGCTGGTGGCCGAGTACCTGGCGTTCGTGGCCCGGCTCAGGGGGCTCCCGGCCGGCGAGGCGCGCCGCTCGATTGACGAGGCCGTGGGCGCCACGTCCATCGAGTCGGTCTATTACCGCCCCATCGCCGAGCTGTCCAAGGGATTCCGCCAGCGCGTGGGGCTCGCCGCCGCCATCCTGCACCGGCCGGACTTCCTGGTCCTCGACGAGCCCACCGAGGGCCTCGACCCCAACCAGCGGGTGGAGATCCGGCGGCTGATCGGCGACCTGGGCAAGGACCGCACGGTGCTGCTCTCCACCCACGTGCTCTCCGAGGTCGAGCACACCTGCACGCGCCTGCTGATCATCAGCCACGGGAAGCTGGCCGCCGACGGGCCCGTGGACGAGCTGATCACCCGGGCGCACGGGGCCGCCACGGTGACCTTCGAGGCGCGGGGCGAGGGGATCGCCGCCGCGGCGGGCGGCCTGCCCGGCGTGGCGCGCGTGGAGAGCGCCGGCGGCGGGCACGACGGCCGCACCCGGCTGCGCCTCACCGTCACGGGCGAGGACCCGCGGCCGGCGCTGTTCCGGCTGGCCGTCGAGAAGGGCTGGACCCTGTACGAGCTGCACCGCGAGGGCGGCAGCCTCGAGGACCTGTTCCGCGAGCTGACCACCACCGGGGCGGAGGCCGCCGCATGAGCCGCATCTGGACCATCGCCCGCCGCGACGTCAAGGCGCTGTTCGACCAGCCGACGGGCTACGTGCTGCTGATCGTGTTCCTCGCGGTCAACGCGTTCCTGTTCTTCCGCAACGCGTACATCATGAACGTGGCGTCGCTGCGGCCGATGCTCGACATGCTGCCGTGGATCTTCCTGTTCTTCGTGCCCGCGGTCGCGATGCGCACGATCGCCGAGGACAACCGCGGCGGCGTGCTCGAGGTCGTCCTCGCCCAGCCGCTCTCCGAGGCGGAGCTGCTGCTCGGCAAGTACCTGGGCAGCGTGATCGTGCTGCTGATCGCGCTGGCCGTCACCCTGCCGATCCCGCTCGGCCTCACGCTGGGCAGCCGGCTGCCCTGGGGCCCGGTGGTGGCGCAGTACGCGGGCGCGGGGCTGCTGGCCGCGGCGTTCGCCGGGATCGGCGTGTGGGCCTCCAGCCTGGGCAAGAGCCAGATCACCGCGTTCATCCTGTCGGTCGCGGTGATGTTCGTGCTCATCCTGGTGGGCCTCGACCCGCTGCTGGTGGGCCTCGGGCCGACGCTGGGCGGCATCGCCGCGCGCCTGGGCGTGCTGTCGCACTTCCAGTCCATGAGCCGCGGGGTGCTGGCCCTGCGGGACGTGCTGTATTTCCTGTCGGTCGCCGCGATCTTCCTGGTCCTGGCGTACGCGGTGCTGATGCGCCGCCGGCTGGCGCCGGGGAGCGCCGCGACCCGGCAGCTGCGGCTCGGAACGGTGCTGCTCGCGGCCGTCGTGATCGGCCTCAACCTGGCCGGCGGCGAGATCGGCGGGCGGCTGGACCTGACGCCGGGGCACGCCTACACGCTCTCGCCGGCCACGCGGAAGATCGCGCGCGCGGCGCCCGACATCGTCACGATCACGCTGTACGCGTCCACCGCGCTGCCGGAGCAGTTCACGCTCAACGAGCGGGACGTGCGGGACCTGCTCCACGACCTCAAGAGCGCGTCGGGCGGCAAGGTGCGCGTGCTGGAGCGCGATCCGGCCAGCGACTCCGCCGCCGCCCGGGACGCCCAGGCCCTCGGCATCGTGCCCGTGCAGTTCAACGTGGTCGGCCAGTCGTCGCTGCAGGTCAAGGAGGGCTACTTCGGGCTGGTGGTGCAGTACGCCGACAAGCACCGCACCATCCCCTTCGTCCGCGAGACCAACGACCTCGAGTACACGCTGGCCTCCGACATCCAGGAGATGACCCGCACCCGCCGGCCCGTCGTGGCGCTGCTGGCCGACTCCGCCGCGGGCTCGTACGCGGACTTCCGGCAGGAGCTGGAGAAGAACTACACGGTGGAGACGCCGGACCTGTCCGACAGCGCCGCGACGCTGGACAGCGTGTCCACGCTGGTGATCGCCTCCGGGCTCGACACCGTGCCCGCCGCCGAGCAGCTCAAGGTCGCGGCCTGGCTGGCGAAGGGCGGCAAGGCGCTGTTCCTGGCCAGCGGGATGGTGGTGATCCCCCAGGTGCCCTTCGCGCGGCAGCGCAAGCTGGACTGGAACGCGGTGCTGGAGCCCTACGGCGTGCGGGTCGGGCACGACATGGTGTACGACCTCCGGGCCAACCAGCTCGTGGGCGTGCCCACCAGCTTCGGACAGGTGTTCCGCCCCTATCCGTTCTTCCTGCGGGCGGTGAGCACCCGGGCGTCGCCGGTGGACGCCGACCTGAGCGAGATCTCGCTGCCGTGGACCAGCAGCGTGGACACGCTCGCCTCGAAGACCTGCGTGGCCGTCCCGCTGCTCGTGACCACCACCGCCGCGGGCGACGAGGCCGGCGAGGCGATGATCAACCCCGACCAGAACTACGCCACGACCAACCTCGCGCGGCGCATCCTCGCGGTGGGCGTCACGCCGAAGAAGGGCCGGACGGGCCCGCGCCTGGTCGTGGTGGGCGACGCGATGGCGGCGAACGACATGGTCGTGGAGCGCTCCCCCGCCAACCTGGCCTTCGCCCTCAACGCGGTGGACTGGCTGACGCAGCAGAACGGCCTCATCGAGATCCGCGCCAAGAACCGCCTCCCGCCGCCGCTGCTGTTCAGCAGCAACGCGCTGCGGGACGCGGTGAAGTACGCCAACCTGATCGTGCTCCCGGTGCTGGTGGCCGCCTGGGGCCTGGTGCGGCTCGTCAAGCGGCGGCGCCTGGCCGCGATCCCCTACCGGCGGGAGGCCGACGCATGAACGCCCGCACCCTCAAGCGGCTGGCGGTGATCGTCGCCGCGCTGGTCGTCGTCTGGCTCGGCCTGGGCCTGCTGCGCCGCGCGCGCGCCGACACCGCGGCGGGCCTGGCGCTGCCGCGCTACCAGCCCGCGTCGGTGGACCAGGCGCTGATCGTCAAGGGCGCCGACACGCTCCGGTTCGAGCGCCGGCCCGGGGGCTGGGCGGTCAACGGCCTCCGCGCCGACCCGCTGCTGGTCGGCGAGCTGGTGAGCGCGCTGTCCGACACCTCGGCCAGAACCTCCCTGGCGACCGAGAGCGCCGCCTCCGAGAAGCGCCTCGGTCTCGACCGCGCGGACGCGCGCACCTTCACGCTGCTGGAGGCCGGCCACCGGGTGGCGGACCTGCGGGTGGGGAACCAGGGCGAGCCGTATCCCTCGGTCTACGTGCGGCTGCCCGGACACGCCCGCTCGTACGAGCTGAACGGCCGGCTGGCGGACCTGGTGGTGCGCGGGCTGAACTTCTGGCGGGACAAGACCATCGCGGAAGTGCATCCCGACAGCGTCCAGGCCGTCGAGGTGCGGCGCGGCCGGGAGCGTTACACGCTGACCCTGAGCGGCGGCCAGTGGCGGCTCGGAGGCCGTCCGGCCGATTCCACCGCCGTGGCGGACTTGCTGGACCGGTACCGCAACCTCGTGGCGGACGGCTTCCCGACGGCGGCGGAGGACAGCTCGCTGAGCCGCTGGAAGGACGACCGCGCGATCCGGTTGCTGGCCGCGGGCGGCCGCCCCCTGCTGGTGCTCGGGGTGGACTCGATCAGGACGGGCTACTTCGCGCGGCGGCAGGGTGGCGTGACCACCTACCGGCTGGAGGACTGGAACGTGAACCAGCTCGTTCCGGCCGACAGCACCCTGCTGCCGAAGGCCCCGAAAGCCAAAAAGACCTGAGCGCCGCGGGCGCGGGCGGGCGGCGCCGGAGCTTCCGGCCCCGTCAGCGCCCCGCGCCCCGCACCCACCGCTCCCAGCGCGCGCGGTACTCGCGCTCGTAGGCCGCGACCGTGGCGTCGTAGCTCACGGCCGGCGTGCCGGCGCGGCGCGTCCAGCGCAGCGCCACGCTGCGGGTGCGCGGAGAGAGGCGCAGCTCGCCGTCCGTGACGGGCACGGCGCGGCCGTCGGCCGTGACGCGGGTCACGTCCATGAACCACGGGAGATGCACGACCAGCGCCCTGGGAGCCGCCGTGAAGCGCGGATCCAGCGCGAGCGTCGCGCCGCTGTCGCCCTCGACGCGCAGGGCGAATGCGACGGTGCCGAAGTCGGTGGGCGCGTCGCGCACGACCACGCTGTCCCCGGGCCCGAGCCACACGGGCGAAAGCACCGACAGCAGGTGGAGCGTGTCGCCCGCTTCGCGCACCAGCATGTCCCGGAGCAGGGTGCGGTACGAGGCCGCGAACCAGCCGTGCGGCGCCAGGTTGTCGTGGAAGTCGCGCCGGCCCCAGGGCCGGATGGACGTTTCGAAGCCCCCCTGCGTGGAGCTGGTGTGCAGCAGCACCGCGTACAGCTCGTCCAGCGCGAGCCGCTGGTCGCCGCGGATCACCTCGGTCTCGGTGTTCTTCATCGTCAGGTAGTCGTGCAGCCAGTAGCCGTCACCGTAGGTCATGATGCCCTCGGCGTACTTGCCGCGCGTCGTGTCCAGGGTGGCGGTGACCATGGGGTCGTGCGGATCGAGGACCCGCTCCGGATACACGGCCATCATGTTGCCCCAGTCCTGGCCGCCCTTGACGTCGAGGCCGGGCGGGATGTAGCCGCCGGTGGTCGCGGTCACGCGCCGCAGCCGCGCCAGCAGCGCGTCCCGGAGCGAGGCGTAGTCCCGCCGGAAGGCTGCCGCGTCGCGCGCGCGGCCGAGGCCCACGGCCAGGCTGATGGCGCCGTGCAGGCCCGCCAGCGCCCAGAAGTCGTGACCGGTGACGTGGCCGGTGATGTCCTCGTTGTCGCCGGGCGTGGTCGCGGGCACCAGGTGCAGCGAATCGCGGGCGCGGGCGCTGTCGAGCCACGCCACGGCCTTGAGCACCGCCGGGAAGACCCGCTCCGCGAACGCGCGGTCGCGGGTGAGGCGGTAGTGCTGGCCGTAGGCCCACAGCGCCTGACCCCAGCCGTCGTACTGCCCGCCCTGGCTGACGAAGTTGCCGTCCGGCTGCTGCCAGCGGGCGAAGAAGCCCAGGGCGTCGGCCGCGATGTCGGGATAGCCGGTCACGTCGTACGCGCGGACGATGAACGACGCGTCCCGGAGCCAGAAGGCGTGGTACTGGAACTCGTTCACGGTCTGGACCCAGACCGAGTCGCGCCGGTTCAGCGCCATCAGGTCGTAGACCAGGCTGGCGCGGAACGCGTCCACCACCTTGGGCTCCGCCAGGACGATCTGCATGCCGCGGCCGGCGACGTCGCGCCAGTACGTCTCCGTCCGGGCCAGGTAGTCGTCGAAGTCCGCCGCGCGGAGCCGCGCCAGCCACGGATCGTCGGGCGCGACCGGCGCGTAGGGGAGCTTCACGACCAGCGACACGGCCGCGCCCGGCGCCAGCAGCGAGTCGAAGACCGCCGCGCCCACCGGCGTCGTCCGCTGCACGCGGAGCCGCGCGGGGGCGACGCTGTCGGCGCGCTCGCCGGAGGCGCCGATGGCCAGCCGCAGCTCCGGCGCCGGATCGGTCGGGAACAGGTAGAACACCTTCCCGCCCCTCAGGAACGCGCCGCGCGCGAAGCCGTACGTCCACGCCGGATCGAACGCCACGCCCTGCTGCTGGTACTGGCCGATCTTGCGCGCCTCGTAGGGGCGCGGAAAGCGATTGTCGCCGACGCCGGCGCCGCTGGTCGAGGGGCCGGTGTAGCGCGCCGCGAACGCGAGGCGCGCCAGCGCCGGCGCGGTTCCGCTATTCGTCATGACCACGCGCACGAAATCGGCGACCGGCGCCACGGTCCCGCTGTCCAGCGTCGTGGCGAACATGGTGAAGCGGTAGGCCACGCCGCCGCGGCGGACCTCGTACTGGAGCACCGGAAGCCAGCCGTCCACGAGCGTGCGGACGCGCTGGGACACCGGGGTGAGCGTGGGCCCCACGAGGAACATCAGCTCGCCGTAGCCCGTGTACAGGTAGCCCTCGGGCGTGATCTCCGTCCCGCGGCCGCCCATGACGCCGATCTCGTCAGTGGGGCGGCTGTAGTAGGAGAACGGCCCGGGCCCCGTGTCCATGGCGGGGTTCACCATGTCGGGCTGCGGGGGCCGCGCGCCCTGCGCCACGAGGCGGACCGGGAGCACGGCGGCGGCGGCGGCGGCGAGAGCGAGTGTCGCGATGACCTTGATCATGCGATTCATCTTAAGCGCCGCTCAGCGCCGCCGCGAGCCGCACGGCGCCGCCGGCCGAATAGGGGACGCGGAGGTTCCGTTTCCCGCCTCGCGGCGCCGCCCCCGTCGCGAGGTCGGCGCCGGGCCGCCAGATTATGGCGAGCCACGAGTCCCTGCCACGAGGAGCGGCGACCATGCGGAAGTTCGACAGCCTCAGCGAGCGCGAAGTGCTGGCGCTGGCCATCACGCTCGAGGAGGAAGACGAGCGCATCTACGCGGACTTCGCCGACCGGCTGAAGGCGGACTTCCCCGCCACGGCGGCGATCTTCGACGGGATGCGCGGCGAGGAGTCGGTGCACCGGCGCCGCCTGCTGGAGCTGTACCGGCAGAAGTTCGGCGACCACATCCCGCTGATCCGGCGCCAGGACGTGCGCGGCTTCGTCGAGCGCTCGCCGGTGTGGCTGATGCAGCCGCTGCGCCTGGACAAGATCCGCGCCCAGGCGAGCGCGATGGAGATGGAGACCCGGCGCTTCTACGAGCGGGCGGCGGCGCGCACCGCGGACGTCGGGATCCGCAAGCTCCTGGGCGACCTGGCGCAGGAGGAGATCACCCACGCCGACCGCGCCGAGAAGCTGAAGTCGGAGAAGCTCGGCGCCGGGGCCGAGGAGACCGAAGCCGAATCGCAGCGGCGCCTGTTCGTGCTCCAGATCATCCAGCCCGGGCTGGCGGGCCTGATGGACGGCTCGGTCTCGACGCTGGCGCCGATCTTCGCCGCGGCGCTGGCGACCCGGGCCAGCCACGACGCGCTGCTGGTGGGCTTCGCGGCCTCGGTGGGCGCCGGCATCAGCATGGGCTTCGCCGAGGCGTTGTCGGACGACGGGACGTTGACGGGCCGCGGGCATCCGTGGCTGCGGGGCGCGGTCTGCGGGGTGATGACCACCCTGGGCGGGATCGGGCACACCCTGCCCTTCCTGATCCCGCAGTTCACCGTGGCGATGTCCGTGGCGATCGCGGTGGTGCTGGCGGAGCTCACCGTCATCGCCTGGGTCAGGAACCGCTACATGGACACGCCCGCGTTCTCGGCGGCGGTGCAGGTGATGCTGGGCGGGATCCTGGTGTTCGCGGCGGGCGTGCTGATCGGCAGCTCGTGAGGCGGCGGGCGCGGACGGTCGCGGGCCACCGCCCGGCCTCGCCGAGGCCCCGTAGCTGAAAGGCCGGGACGGTGGCCCCGGCCTTCCAGTGTGCGGGGTACGGTCAGGCCGCGGGCGTGTTAGGTTCGGGGCATGAGCCCTGACGTCAGCTCGGAATTCCTGGCGCTGCAGCAGGCCCTGGCCGGGCGCTACTCGATCGAGCGCGAGCTGGGGCGCGGCGGCATGGGCGTCGTGCTGCTGGCGCGCGACGTGGCCCTGGACCGGCTGGTGGCGATCAAGCTGCTGCCGCGGCCGCTCGCCGCGAACCCGGAGTCACGCGACCGGTTCCTGCGGGAGGCGCGCACCGCGGCGGGCCTGTCGCACCCCAACATCGTGCCCATCCACGCCGTCGAGCAGCAGGGCGACCTGGTGTTCTTCGTCATGGGCTTCGTGGACGGCGAGACGCTGAAGGAGCGGGTGGCGCGCGCCGGCCCGCTGTCGCCTCGCGCGGCGATGAAGGTGATGCAGGAGGTGGCGTGGGCCCTGGCCTACGCGCACCAGCGCGGGGTGATCCACCGCGACATCAAGCCCGACAACATCATGCTCGAGCGGGCGACCGACCGGACGCTGGTGACCGACTTCGGCATCGCGGTGCGCGGCCGGCCGGGGCCCGGCACCGGCGAGGTGGTGGGCACGGCGCGCTACATGAGCCCCGAGCAGGCGCTGGGCGAGGAGGTGGACGCGCGCAGCGACCTGTACTCCCTGGGCGCGACCGTCTTCTTCGCGCTCACGGGCCGGCCGCCGTTCGAGGGCGCCAACCTGCCGGCGATCATCACGCAGCAGGTGTCGAAGCCCGCGCCGCCGGTGCTCTCCCTCCGCCCGGAGCTGCCCGCCCGGCTCGCCGAGACGGTGGACCGCTGCCTCCGGAAGGACCCGGCGGAGCGCGTGCAGACGGGCGACGAGCTGGCGCGGATCGCGGGCGAGCTGCGCGGGCGCGACCTCCGCGCCCCGCCGCTGGTGCGCTCGTTCCTGCGGAACGCCCAGGTCACCACGATGGTGGTGCTGGCGACCCTGCTCGGCGGGCAGAGCGTGAGCGTGGGGAACCGCGGCGTCTCCGCCTCCGGCGGCCTGGGCATCATCGGCACGATCCTCGTCTTCCAGCTGCTCTTCGTGGCGCGCCGGCTGCTGCGCGAGGGCTACGCCTTCGAGGACATCCGCACCGCGCTCCTGGCGGAAGCGCAGGTGCAGCGTGAAGAGGCCGACGAGATGCGCTCGGGGAAGTGGATCCGGCGCCTGAACGACGTCTGGCACCGCGTGTGGGCCGGCCGGTTCGGCCGCTGGTTCTTCCGGGTCGCCGGGTGGCGGCTCAAGAAGCCGGAGCGGCGCGCCATCGCCTCGGCCGACGCCACGGAGCTGGTGCTCGGCCGGTCGGTGCTCGCGGCCTGGGAGGCGCTGCCGGAGGCGGAGCGCGCCCAGGTCCGCGACGTGCCGGACGTGGTCACGCGGCTGGAGAACGAGGCCGAGGCGCTGCGCGCCCGCGGCCAGACGGGGGAGCGGCTGGCGGTGACCGTGGCCGCGCTCGAGAACATCCGCCTCTCGCTCCTCAAGCTGCGCGCGGGCTCGGGCACGCTGGACGATCTCACCACCTGGCTGGAGCGCGCCCGCGAGATCGGCGAGCACGTGGACCGCCGCATCGCGGCCGCAGGCGAGGTCAAGGGCCTGCTCGAGCGCTGACAACTCCCGAAACCACAGCGAGGCCGGGGGGGAACACCCCCGGCCTCGAACGTTCAGCCCCAGGTGACGCGCCGCTGCGGACGCTCGTCGGTCCCTCGGGATCTAGCTCCGCTCCCCGTCGCCCGGGCCCGCGGCGCCGAACGCGCGCGCCAGCAGCAACGCGATCGCCAGCCCTCCGAACCCCGCGGCGATGACGTCGCCCACGTGCCGGTGCTCGAACCGGCCGAGCCAGTGGAGCAGCACGTAGCCGACGACGAGGTTGAACGCCGCCCACAGCACGTTGGCCGTGGGCGACGACTTCCCCCGGCCGGGTGGGTTGGCGAACGGCGTGGGGAACGCCCGGCCGGAGATGCCGTTGACGAAGTGCGGGACGGCGTTGACGACGAACGCGCCGCCGAGGAAGTCGGCGATCCAGTGCCAGATCACGGGGGGCCTCCGGAGGACAGCTTCCGAGGGCAAGCTAGGCAGGCGGGCCCGAGGCCGCTACCCGTCGCCGCGCAGCGCGTCCACGGGATCAATCCGCAGGGCGGCGCGGGCGGGCACGTAGGATGCCAGCAGCGCCACGGCGGCGAGAATCCCCCCAACCGCGAGGTAGGTCAGCGGATCAGTAGCTCGAACGTGGTAGAGCTGGCTCCGGATCAGACGTGTGGCCGCCGCCGCCCCCGCGAGGCCGAGAACTACGCCCGACAGTGCCAGCCCGATACTCTGGCGCAGGACCATCCCGACGACGTCGGGACCCGCCGCCCCGAGGGCGACACGGACGCCGATCTCATGCGTGCGCTGCCGGACTGAATACGCGACGACCCCGTAGAGGCCGACCGCCGCCAGGACCAGGGCGAGAACGGCGAACGCCGAAAGCACCGTCATCAGGAAGCGCTGGTCCGTCCACATCTCGGCCAGGGCCATGCGCACCGTCTGCGCCCGCACCAGGTGAACGCCCGGGTCCATCAGCATGATGGATCGCGTGATGAACGGCAGCAGGGCGGCGGCGTTGGCGCACCGGACCAGGATGGTGACCGACGGAAAGTTGCCCAGGAAGGGCTCATAGACCATGGGCGTGGACGGCGCGCCGGTGTCGCCGGGGAAGCGCGGGTCCGCGACCACGCCCACCACGGTTGACCAGGGCCCCGTGTCGCCGAAGCGGATTCGGGCACCGAGCCAGGCGCCGCTCGGCAGGTAGCGCGCCGCGAACGCACGACCGACTACCGCTCCGTGCTCGCTCGTATCGGGATCGAACGGCTGGCCCGCGAGCAAGGGGATCCCGGCGATCCTGAAATACTCCGGCGCGACCCAGTTGAAACCGACGAGGCCCGGCCCGGGCGCCGGAGTCTGCGGGCGACCCTCCACGTGAAGATCCGGGAGTATGGCGCCCCGGCCCCATGGCGGCATGAGCGCCTCCGTCGCCGCTTCGACGCCCGGCATCCCGCGCACCCGGTCCACGATGCGCGCGAGGATCTCCGAACGCGCGGAGGGAGACGGGAACCGGTCTGGGGGAAAGGCGAGCTGCACTGCAGACAGTCCCCGCGGATAGAGGCCCTGACCGGCTGCAGTCCAAGTGAGCAGCGAGCGCACCAGCAGGCCCGCGCCGGTGAGCAGCACGACCGAGACGGCGATCTCCGCGATCACCAGAGCGGAGCGCAGGCGGCGCGCCGCCGGTCGGCTGCCCGCCGCGGGGGCCGCGCCCTTAAGGACGTCACCGATGTCGGGGCGGGCGGCCACGAACGCAGGGGCAAAGCCGAACGCGACCCCGGCGGCGAGGGCCACGCCGACGGCGAAGAGGAGGACCGCCGGATCGAGCCGCACCGTGGCCAGGGCTGCGGTCGTCGGCGAGCGCGGCCGGAGCGCCGCGAGGACAGGAATGGCCTTCCAGGCCATCAGCGTCCCCAGCATGCCACCCGACAGGCCGAGGACGGTGCTCTCCGTCAGCAACTGGCGGAGGAGCCTGGCGCGTCCGGCTCCGATCGCGACCCGGATTCCGACTTCCCGCATGCGTGACCACGAGCGCATCACCAGCAGGTTCGCGACGTTCGTGCAGGCGATGAGCAGGACCAGCGCAACGGCCCCCAGAAGCAGCGTGAGGGTGCTCTGGTACCAGGTCCGGAAGTCGTCACCCACGCCGGTGAGATGGGCGCCCGGGGTCTCCATGCCGGGATCGCTCACCCGAATGGCGCCGAGGTCGCGCGCTGCTTCGTCCATCGTCACGCCGGGCCGCAGGCGCCCCAGCGCGTCCACCCGGTCGCTCGGCGGCCCGGAGGTGAGCGGCACCATCACCTGCGGGCCATCGAGACCGTAGAACAGGCCGATCCCGAACAACCGCGGCATGACTCCCACCACCGTGTACGGGCGCCCGTCGAGCGTGATTTCACGTCCGAGAGCCGCGCGGCTGGCTCCGAAGCGCCGCCGCCACAGGCCTTCGGCGACCAGCGCCACCGGCGCGGCACCGGCGCGAGCGTCCTGCGCCGTGAAGGCCCGCCCGAGCAGGGGCGATACACCCAGGAACGGCAGGACATCGGGCGCTATGGCCTCGCCATCCACGGCTTCCGGCTGGCCACTCCCGCCCAGGGTCCACTGCTTGCCGCTCGTTTCGACGATGCCCTCAAGTGTCCGGTTCCCGCTGCGCCACGCGTCCACCACCCCGCGCGCGGGCGCGAGCCAGACCTTCCCGTGGAATCCCGACTCGTCAATGGACACCAGCCGGTCCGCGTGGCGGTACGGCAAGGGGGTCAAGAGGATGTCGTGCACGGCACAAAAGATCGTCGTGGTGGCCCCGATCCCGAGGCCGAGCGTCGCGACCGCCACCGCCGCGAACCCCGGCGACCGCCGGAACTGCCGCCCGGTGAAGCGGAGGTCCTGAGCCAGGTCCGCGAGCCAACTCGCCAGGCGGCTCCGGATGACCGTCGGACGCTCGACCGCGCGGCAGAACGCCCGCAGGTCCTCCAGGTCCCCGAAGCGGCGGCGTGCCTCCGCCTGTGCCGACGCCGCCGGCGCCCCGGCCGCGATCAGCTCCTCGGTGCGCTGGTCCAGATGGAAGCGCACTTCCTCGTCTACGTCGCGCTCGATGTCGCGCATGCGCCGGAACGGCCAGCGGAACAGCCGCCGCACGCCGGCGGGGAGTCTGGGCGTCGGGAAGTCCGCCACGCCCGCGCCTACCTCGCCTCGAGCACCCGCGCCGCGGCGGCCGAGAAACGGCGGAACGTCTCCGCCTCGGCGCGCAAGACCTGGCGGCCGCGCGGCGTCAGCGAGTAGTACTTGGCCCGGCGGTTGTTCTCGGAGAGCCCCCACTCCGCGCGCACCGCCCCGCTCCGCTCCAGCCGGTGCAGCGCCTTGTAGAGCGCGGCGTCCACGATCTCCAGCTCGCCGGCGGTGCGCTCCTCGATCCACTTGGCCACGGCGTAGCCGTGCCTGGGGCCCCACGTGAGGGTCTTGAGAACCAGGACGTCGAGGGTGCCGTACAGCAGCTCGCTGGGATGACGCGGCATGCGCGCTCCACTAACTTGGTTAGTGGAACATACGGCCGGGCAAGCGTTTGTCAAGCCGGTCCCCCGGGGCGCCAGCCCCCGGCGACCGCGCATGGGGTACGGCGCCCGCGCCGCGGGTGCTACCCCAGAACCAGGAACGCGGAATGTCAGGTTCCGGCCCGGATTGATGTAGATTGCAGATCTTCCTACGAGGAACCGATGATCGGACCATTCTCCTTCGTGCACGAGAACCGGACCTACACCTGCCAGCCCGAGCGGCGCGAGGGCACGGGGGACGAGGTGTGGTGGTGGTTCACGGTCACGCACGACCAGAACCGGTACGCGCCCTTCCCCGCCGGACCGCGCGACCGGCGGGCAGCCACGCAGCTCCGGATCGTGGCCTATTACGCCAATCATATGGCGCGCCGCAATCAGAGGGACCAGGACCGTCACTGGCCGCGCCGCGGCACGCCGCCGGTGGCAAAGAAGGCGGCGGGCTCCAAGGGGACCGGCGCCCCCGGAGCCTAGCCGGGCGTCAGAGCCCGACCCCGCCCACGGGCGGCCCCGAG
>JAJYLI010000076.1 GCA_021787855.1 bacterium
GCGGGCCCACACGATGTCGCCGTGGAGGCCCGGCCGGTCCAGGTAGAGGTAAGGCGCGAACTGGAGGAAGCCGCGAGCGTCCCGCGCCAGCTCCTCCCGGCAGACCGGCGCCAGGTCGGCGGCGGCGGGCACCGGGGGCAGGCGGAGCAGCGGGTCCGCGGAGAAGTCCAGCCGCACGCCCGGTCTTCTCAGGGCCGCCAGGGAGTCGAGCACGGGGAGCAGCCGCGCGCGCGCCGCGCCGCTCGTGTCGAGCGCCGCGCGGTCGAGCGTCTGCTCGAGCGTGCAGGCGTCAATCGCCGCGTACAGCCTGGTGGCGCGCGGCGGCGGCACACCCAGCGCCTCCAGGCGCACGATGAGCCGGGTCCCCCAGCCGTCCGGGATGACCACCACCGCGCGGTGGATGCCGTCCCGGCGGGCGTCGCGGTCCGGATGCAGATCGAATACGCGGTTCTCGCTGCGGTACAGCGCCAGCCGCGAGGGCTCGATCGTGGCGAGCCCCAGCGCCATGGCGGCGCCGTAGCACAGCACCGCGGCGGCACCGCGGCTCAAGCCGGGCGCCAGCTCGCGCCCGGAGCGCTTGAGCAGCACCAGCGCGCGCGCCAGCAGGATCACCAGCCACGGCACCGCGGCGAACAGGAACCGCGGGCCGTAGAAGGTGTCGCGCCACCAGTAGAAGAACAGCAGCGCGCTCAGCGCGGCCGCGCCCGCGACCGGCACCGCGTCCCGCGCGGCCAGCCGGCGGCGGCCCGCGAAGAGACCCGCGAAGACGATCAGCAGCACCGGAAACGGTGCGTCGAACAGGTAGCTGTTGACCTGGTACAGGTCGTTGCCCGTGAGCCCGACCGCCCGGAGCGGGGTCAGCGGCACGCCGAAGGGTACGGGGTGGAAGCCGAGCGAATGCCCGGGCCCCCACAGGTAGGTGTACCCGAACTGGTGCCAGGAGCCCGTGGTGCGGCTGTTGTACCAGAGGATGGGCAGGGTGAGCACGGCACCCGCCAGCCCCGCGAGCGCGACGGCCGCGACGCGCCGGTCCGCCGGCGCCGCGAGCCACAGGATCGCCGTGACCGCCACCGCGGCCGCGACGGCGTCCAGCGGCCGGAACGCCGCCATCACGCCGAGCGCCGCGCCCGAGCCCAGGACGGCCGCCACCCACCGGCGGCCCTCCGCGCCTGCCGCCGTGGCGGCGGCTGCGGCGAGCATCCCGAGCGCCGCGGCGGGGAGCAGGCTCAACTCGCTCCCGGAGACCGCCACGACGAACGGCGAGAGGCACAGCAGCAGCACGGCCAGCCGGGCCGCGGTCTCGTCCGCGCACCACCGCGCGACGCGGTACGTCGCGACGATGAGCACGGCCGCGAACAGCGGGTTCAGCAGCCACCACGCGCCCAGGGCCAGGCCCGCGGCCAGCACCAGCGACTGGCCGGGCGGGTACTGCGAGAACCACCGCAGCGGCCCCGTGATCACGTGCAGGATGGCGAAGTTCGCGA
Source organism: bacterium (assembly GCA_021787855.1). Lineage (GTDB taxonomy): Bacteria > Gemmatimonadota > Gemmatimonadetes > Gemmatimonadales > JACORV01 > Fen-1245. The sequence goes on from JAJYLI010000076.1 coordinate 1,485, forward strand.
CTTCGGCGGGGGGCGGCGGCGGCGCCCACAGCCGGCCGGAGAGGAAGATGCGGGCCTGGAAGAGCTGGGCGAATCCGTCCACGTTGCGGGGGTTGCCGGCGAACGCCAGCAGGCACATGGCCATGGCGAACCCGGCGAGCAGCACCACGGCCACGGCGACGATCAGGGCGGCCGGCGGCCGGCCCACGAGGCGGCGCCACCAGGCGTAGGCCAGCACGCCGGCGCGGCCGCGCGACAGCAGCAGCACGGTCGCCGTCCCCAGCACCGCGACCAGCGAGCCCCACAGCCAGGCGCGCCACATCTCGGCGACGGCATGTGCATCCGCGCCGGCGAACCACACCCCGACCGGGACCACGGACCACAGGGCCGCCAGGCCGGCGACCAGCGGCACCACGATCCCCGGCCAGCGCTCTCCCCGCCTCACGGCGCGCGCTCCGCGGCCGTGGTCATCCGCCCCACGAACAGCAGCGGGGTCTCCGTCACCGGCTGGATCCGCACCATGGATCCGGGCCCGGCGCCGAAGGCGCCGGTACTGTCCGGCAGCAGCACGGTGAACGGGCGCGGCGGCCGGGACAGGGGGGACGGCTCGAAGCGCGAGAAGACGATGGCCCCCGCCCGCTCCAGGGTCGCGTAGCGGGCGATCCGGTCGAACGGCGCGTCGGGCAGCACCCGCCAGGGGCGGCGGGCCCAGATGGCGATGGCCGGGTGCCAGCTCATCACGGACTCGCCCGGCGGCAGGTGCGCGCCGAGATACTCGCCGACGGCGCGCCGGGCGGTGGACACCCGCTGCAGCGGCGTCGTCTGGGGCCAGGACACGACCAGCTCCCGCAGCGCCAGCGTCACCAGCGCCAGCGCCGTGAGCGCGGGCAGCACCCACCCGGCCGCCGGGCGCCAGCGGCGCGGCACGCCGCCGGCGATCCACTCGACGGCGAGCGCGGCGTACGCCGCCGCGAGCGGGGCCAGGGTCAGCAGGCTGCGCGGCTCGACGTAGGTGAGCGCAGACGGCAGTGTCGCGCAGACGGCGAGGGGGAAGACCCACCAGAAGCCCGCCCCCCGTGACATCACGAGGCCGGCGAGCGCGAGCACGCCGAGCCACCAGGGGATCACGGTGCCGAGGCCGTCCCACCAGATCGCCAGCGTCCCGCGCGCGGGCTCCTCCGGGAGCGCGGGCGCGGTCGCCCGCGCAACCGCGGTGGACGCTGTGGCGGCCGTCCCGGAGTCCGCGGCGGGCGGGGCCGGGGTGCGGTGCACGCCCCAGTACTGCGAGGCCATGCGGGTCCCCGACGGGTCGAGCGCGTACAGCGAGCGGAGGAACGCTCCGGGATGGCCCTGCCACACGAACGCCTGGAGGACGTCGCCTCCCGTCCGCGCGTTCGCGAGCGCCGGGGAAGCCGGGGCGCCGCCGGTCTGCGCCGCCTGGACGCGCCCGGTCAGCGCCCACCGCCCCAGGGTGGGATGCAGGTACCACAGGTACGGCGCCGCGACCACGAGCGCGGTGAGCGTCGCCGCGGCCAGGCCGCGCCAGGAGGCACCTGGACCGCCGTTCCGCGCGGCCCTCGCGCCGCGCGCTCGGTCCTGCCCGGACGCGGAGTCACCGCGCCAGGCACCGCGCTTTCCGCGCCGGGCCACCGCGCGCGTGGCCAGCGTCGCCAGCAGCACCGGACCCAGGACGATGCCTTCTGCCCGTGTCAGGTACGCGGCGCCGGCCATGGCGCCCGCGGCGGGCCACCAGGCTGGATGACCCTCGTCCGCGCGCGTGGCGGCGGCGACGGCGCCGAAGGCCAGCAGCAGGAACAGCGGCTCGCTGCCGAAGTACAGGTTCCAGCTCCGGCCGGGGAAGAACGGCACGAAGCTCATCAGCGCGGGGCTCGAGGCGACCAGGAGCGCCGCGACGAGCGGGGCTCGCGGGCTCTCCGGGGCCAGGCGCCGCGCGAGGGCCGCGACGGGGAAGACCAGCAGGGCTCCGCACGCGGCGGCCAGCAGGCGCGAGGCCCACAGCGCCGGCAGGCCCAGGGCGGAGAGCACCGCGACCAGGATCGGCTGCAGGGGCGACAGGGCGACGTGGGGCAGGCCGTTCAGGGTGAAGCCGTGGCCGGCCCGGAGGCTACGGGCGAGGAGCAGGTAGTAGCCCTCGTCGAAGACGATGTAGTCGCCGCGGGCGAGCATCAGCACCAGGCGGAGCGCCAGCGCGCCGATCGCGATCCACCCCAGCGCGCGCCGGGTGGTCATGACGCCGCGGGCGCGCCGAACAGCGCGCGCAGCCGCCGCAGGAGTGCGACCGCCGCCCGCCGCACGTCGTCCCACGGATTCTCCAGCACGGCGAGCAGCGCCGCCACGTCGTGGCGTCCTGCGTAGATGCGCCGCCGGTTCCGCAGCACGCGCGGAGCGACGCCCCAGAAGGCGAACCAAGCCGGGGCCGTCAGGCGCAGTGGGCGGCCGTAGATGATCGGATCGAGCCACGGCCACAGCAGGATGACGGGCGCCCACGGCAGGACGCGCCGCAACGGCATAGTCTGGAAGAAGAGGATCAGGTTGTTGCGGACCAGCAGAAAGATCTTCCGGTCGGGCATCCGCGCGGCCGTCGCTGACCCCAGGTGCCGCACCACAGCCGACGGCTCGTACCAGCAGCGGAACCCGGCGAGCTGCCCTCTGATGCCGATCTCCACGTCCTCGAACCACGCGAAGAAGGTCTCATCGAACCCGCCGACCCGGTCGAAGAACACGCGGCGGTAGGCGGCGGCGCCCGCGCAGGCGCTGAGCGCGTAGCGGCCGGCGCCGAACGCGGGGCCGTCCGCTTCGCCACGGCCGACGTTGTATGGGACGAGCCCCATCGCATCCCAGGCGGAGTCGAGCCGGGACGGATCGCGCGCGCTCAACATCTTGGAGGCCACGAAACCCACGTCCGGACGCCGGTCGAGGGCGGCAACGAGTGCGCCGAGCCAACCCGGCTCGGCCTCGACATCGTTGTTCATCAGCACCAAGACGTCGCCGGACGCGACCCGGATGCCGGCGTTGACCGCGGCCGCGAAGCCGCGGTTCTCCGGGAAGCGCACCACGCGCGCCGCGGGGAACTCCGCGGCCAGCATCAGCGCGGTGCGGTCGCGTGAGCCGTTGTCCACCACAATCGTCTCGAAATCGCGAAACGTCTGGCTCGCGAGCGAGCGGAGTGAGGCGCCCAGGAGCTCCGCGCCGTCCCAGGTCGGGATGACTACACTGACCCGCGGCACCCGGTCAGACAGGCGGGCCGGATGGCTGGACAGCAGGTCGGTGAAGACTTACGATAGCGCCCATCGTGTCCGAGACCACTCATCTTCCTCCCGAACACCCAACAGCGTGGGAGTACCTGCGGGTCCAACTGCGCCGGCGCTATCGCCGCTACCGGCGGCCGGACCTCTGGATCAGGGAAATCGCGGTCATTCATCAATACAGGACGCTTCTCGCCGAGGCAAGGAAGTCCCCGGTAGCCGCCGCGGCGTTCGCGGCCGGCCCCCCGCCGCTGGTCACGGTACGCATCGCGACCTACAATCGCGCCGAGATCCTGGTCGAGCGGACCCTGCCCACGGTGCTGGCGCAGACCTACCCGCACCTCGAGATCCTCATCGTCGGTGACCACTGCACGGACGACACCGAGCGACGGCTGCACCACGTCGCCGACCCGCGCATCCGGTTCGTCAACCTCCCGGAGCGAGGCCGCTACCCGGAGACGCCGTGGAAGCGCTGGATGGTGGCCGGCGCCGCCCCCATGAACTACGCTCTCGGGGCGGCGCGCGGCGAGTGGGTCGCACCGCTGGACGACGACGACCAGTTCACCCCGGACCACGTCGAGGCCCTGCTCGACGCCTGCCAGCGGGAGCGGTGGGAGATGGCCTTTGGCGTCGCCCGCATGCAGCTTGCCTGGGGTGAGTGGCGGGAGGTCGGCTCGCTCCCGCTGCGCGCCGACCACGTCTGCCACTCGGCCGTCTTCTACTGGAGCGGCCTGCGGTTCATGCGACACGACGTGAACGCCTGGAAGCTGGGCGAGCCGGGCGACTGGAACCTGTGGCGCCGGATGCGGGCCGCGGGGGTCCGGATCGGTTTCGTGCCCCGGGTGCTCACGATCCATCACCAGGAGTACGGCGGATGGGGGCGGTGAACCCGGTCTATATCATTGGCGCCGGCGGCTTCGGCCGCGAGACGCTGAACCTCTACCGCGATGCCGGCCGCGAGGGCGAGGTGGCGGGGTTCGTGGTCGAGGACGCGTACGGGCGCCCCGGCGAGGTGGTAGAGGGGAAGCCGGTTTTCGCGTGGTCGGCCATCGGCGGGTGGGCGCGCGAGGCGCGCTTCGTGGGCGCGATCGGCTCCGCGGAGCGGGGCCGGCTGATCGCCGAGGCCGAGCGCCTCGGCTTCGGCTTCGACACGGTGGTTCACCCCACCGTCCTGGCGGGGCCGTCGGTGCGGATCGGCGAGGGCTGCATCGTCTGCGCCGGCACCATTCTCACGGTGCAGATCGACGTGGGGCCGCACACCATCATCAACCTCGCCTGCACCGTCGGCCACGACAGCACCCTGGGCCGCCTCGTTACGCTTTCTCCCGGCGTGAACGTCTCCGGCCACGTCGCGGTCGAGGACGGCGCCTTCGTGGGCTCGGGGGCCGTGATCATCGAGAAGGTGCGGATCGGCGAAGGGGCGATCGTCGGCGCGGGGAGCGTGGTGACCAGGGACGTGCCGCCCCGGGTGGTGGCCGTGGGGGTGCCGGCCCGCGTCATCAAGCAGCTGACATGAGCTGGCTGGCGGGGCTCCGCGCCCGGCGCCTGCCGCGTCACGACCTCAAGCTGCATCTCGGCTGCGGCGCCGTGCACCTCGACGGCTGGGTGAACATCGACCGCGCCGGCCCCGCGGACCTCCACCTCGACATTCGCCGCCCCCTCCCGTTCGCAGACGGGGCTGCCCGGGTGATCTACCACGAGCACCTCATGGAGCACCTGACGGTGGAGGAAGGCGAACGCTGCCTGCGCGACTGGTTCCGCCTGCTGCGCCCCGGCGGCGTGCTGCGCATCGCCACTCCCGACCTGGCGTACCTGGTGGAGCGCTACCGGGGCCCGTGGCGGGAGCAGGCCTGGCTCACGCTGCCCGAGTATGCCTTCATCAAGACCCCGGCCGAGATGCTGAACGTCGCCCTCCGCTGGTGGGAACACCGGTACCTGTACGACGGCGAGGAGCTGGAGCGGCGGATGCGCGAGGCCGGCTTCACCCCGGTTCGGCGGTGCCAACTTCGCGAGAGCCCGGAGCCCGCGCTGCGCGGACTGGAAACCCGCGACGACTCGAAGCTGATCCTCGAAGGGCTGCGGCCGTGATCCCGATCGCGCGCCCCGAGCTGCCACCGCTGGAACGGTACGTCGAGCTGCTGCGCGACGTGTGGGACTCGCGCATGCTCTCGAACTTCGGCCCCTACGCCCGGCGGCTCGAGGCCGGCGCCGCGCGCTACTTGGACGCCGCCGGCGTCCGGGCGGTGGCGAGCGGTGACCTCGGACTGGTGATCGCGCTGGCGGCCCTCGAGCTTCCGGCCGGCGGCGAGGTGATCGTGCCGTCGTTCACCTTCAACTCCACCGTCAACGCCATTCTCTGGAACGGGCTCACGCCCGTCTTCGCCGACATCCACCCGGAGCGCCTCACGCTCGATGCCGAAGAGGTGACGCGGCTCCGGAGCCCGCGCACCGCAGCGGTCGTGGCGACGCACGTCTTCGGGAACCCGTGCGACCACGACGCGATCCGGGCCGCCGCCGAGGGCACGCCGGTGGTGTACGACGCCGCGCACGCCTTCGGGAGTCTGTACCGGGGGCGCCACGCCGGCACCCTCGGCGACCTGGAGGTCTTCAGCCTCAGCGGCACCAAGCTGGTGACCTCCGCCGAAGGGGGGCTGGTGGTCGCGCGGGAGGACGCGCTGCTGCGCCGCCTCGATTACCTCCGCGCGTACGGCTTCCAGGACGACTACGAATCCCACATGGTCGGCATCAATGCCAAGATCTCGGAGCTGAACGCCGCCCTCGGGGCGCTCACCCTCGAGACGGTGGAGGACGCGGTCGCACGGCGGCAGGCCATCGCGGCTCGGTACCACGCCGAACTGGGCGGAACGCCGGGCCTGGCCTTTCAGGTGGTGGACGGGCGGGACCGCTCCACCTACAAGGACTTCGCCATCCTCTGTGCCGGCGGGCGCGAGGGCATCGAGGCACGCCTGGCGGCGGCCGGCATCCAGACCAAGCGGTACTTCCGGCCCACGCACACCATGCGCGCCTACCGGCGCTGGGCGACCCGGCCCCTGCCACGCACCGAGGACGTGTACCGGCGCATCCTCTGCCTCCCAATCTTCAACGAGATGCGCGATGCGCAGGTGGACGAGGTGGCCCGCGCCGTGCGGACGGCCGCCCCCGACCACCCGGGCGCCTAGCCCGTGCCCCCCTCGACGCCGAGCGCGAGGCAGGCCGCCGAGCCACGCGCCATCCGCCTTGGGGTCTGGTCCGGGTACCTCAATCTGGGCGTGACGTGGGCCATCCAGCTGGTGATGGTCCCCCTGCTCCTGCGGCACCTGGGCGACGAGACGTATGGCCTATACGCCGCGCTGACGTCCGTGGTCGGATACTTCAGCCTGCTGACTTTCGGTAGCTCGCTCGCGGTTCCGCGGTTCGTCGCCGATCACGCCGCGCGCGGCGAAGCCGAGGCACTGAACCGGGTGGTCTCCACCTACTTCACGTTCTTCGCAGCGGTCGCGCTGGCGGGGCTGGGGGTCGGCCTGGCGCTCGCGCCCCGGCTCACCGCCGTGATCAGCGTCCCGCCGACCCTGACGGGCACGGTCGCTCCCGCCTGGCGGCTCGTGGTCGGCGGGTGGGCGCTGGGACTCGCGGCCGGCCTGCTCAGCTCGCTGCTCACCGGCCTAGGTGAGGTGCACCTCGCCAATCTCGCGAGCAGCGGCCGCACCGTCCTCAACCTGGGCTTCGCCGCCGGCATCCTCTGGTCCGGAGGCCACCTCGAGGCGCTGCTCGAAGGCCTGCTGGCCGCCACTGCCGTATCGGGGCTGGCACTCTACCTGCTGCTGCGCGCAGCGCATCCCGAGATCCGGATATCGCCGCGGCTGGCGACCTGGGCCACCCTGCGATGGTCCGGCCGGCCTGCGGCCTATTTCTTCCTGATGCAGCTCGCCGCCCTGGTGGTGATGGGAACGGACAACCTCGTCATCGGCGCGTTCCTGGGCGTCGCCCGCGTCACCCCGTACGCCGTCGCTTTCCAGCTGTACGCGATGACCACCGCTCTGCTGTGGGCGGGCGTGGATGTCCTGCTTCCGTTCTTCGCCCGCTGGGGGGCGCAGGATCGGATGGAGTCGCTCCGGGCGGCGTTCCTACGGGCCACCAAGTACGCCTTCGCCGGGACGGCGCTGGCCTCCGTCGGGATCGCGGCCTTCGGCCGAACCGTCATCGGCTGGTGGGTCGGCCCCGATCGCTTCGTGGGTCACGGCGTGCTCAGTGTGTTCTGCGTGATGCTGCTGATCGCGACACCGATCCACAGCGCCTCCCTAGTTCTGGCCGGACTGGGCCGCCACCGGGCTCCGGCCATCGGTGGAGGGATCGAAGCGGCCTGCAATCTGGCGCTGTCCCTCGCGCTCGTTCGGCCGCTCGGCGTGCTGGGCGTCGCGCTGGGCACGTTGCTCGCCGGCGCCGCCACCAACGCGTGGATCGCGCCGCGGGCGGCGTGCCGCGAGCTGGGAATCGGACTCGGGATCTACGGCCGGAAGGTGCTCTCGCCGAGCGTAGCGCCCGCTCTGGCGGCGGGAGGCGTCGCCTGGCTCCTGTCTCGCTCGAGCGCCCCCAGCCTCGCGGGCACGGCCACCGGCGTGCTCTTCACCGTGGTCGTGTTCGCGGCGCTGTACTGGACGATGGGCCTGGACGCCGCGGAGCGACGCGAGCTCCGTTCGCTCGCCGCCCGCTAGCTAGACCCGCGGCGCCTCGCCCAGCCGGCGCGCCACGGCCCGCGGCCAGAACCGCTCCAGCCGCCCGAGCTGAAACGCCGCCATGCGGACCGCCTCGTACAGCAGGGCGTGGGGGAGCGCGGCGGCGCCGCCTTGGGCGGTGACCCAGCGGATCTCCCGCAGCAGGTGCCCGGCCCCCGCCCCCCAGGCGCCGCCCGCGAGCCCCAGGCGCTGGAGCGACGAGCCGCTGTCGAAGTTGCGGCGGAACGCGCGGGCCAGACCGTAGCGGTGCCCGTGCCAGGCCTCGGCCCGGGGCTCGTAGCGGATCTCCCACCCCGCCCGCAGCACCGCCAGCGCCCAGGCCTGATCCTCGCTCATCACCAGGTCGGGAAACGGCACCGCCTCCCAGGCGGCGCGGCGCACCACCGCGAACGCGTCGGAGAACAGCGTCGCGCCCGGACCGAAGCGCGCCGCCGGCGCGGCCACCGCCTCCCCGCCCAGCCAGCGCGGCCGGCCGGGATAGTTCACCCGCGCCAGGAACGCCTCCTCGAGCGAGGCGCCGCGCGGCACCTGCCGGCCGAACGCGCCCGCCACGCGCGGCTCCACCAGCGCCTCCAGCAGCGGCGCCAGCCACGCGTCCCCCACGGGCTCCACGTCCTGCGTGAGCAGCAGCAGCACGTCACCCACCGCCGCGGCGGCGGCGCGGTTGCGGGCGCTCCCGTGCCCGAACGGCGCGCCACCCAGATCCAGCACCCGCGCGCCCGCCCCCGCCAGCAGGTCCCGCGTGCCGTCGCGCGAGCCGGAGTCAATGGCGACGATCTCGACCAGCCCCCGGGCCGCGTCCCGCTCGCGCGCGAGCGCCGCCAGCAGGGCGGGCAACGTCGCCGCGCCGTTCAGCGTCGGGATGACGGCCGACACGCGCATGGCGCCCGCCGCGCCGGCCCGACCCGGAACGGGTTCCGTCGCGGCCTTCGCGCCGGCCGCCCGATCCCCACCCGGGCCCGGTGTCACCGGCGCGGATCGTCGCGCAGGATGCTCAGGAAGAACGAGCCGAAGGCCGCCTGGGCGCCCAGCACCACCAGGCTCAGCCCCAGCAGCGCCGGCCGCACGGCGAACAGGCTGCCGCGACCCGAGCGCAGCCACGAGGCCAGAATCCATCCGTTGATCCCCAGCCCCGCGGCCACCAGGCTCAGGCCCACCAGCAGCCCGCGCTCCAGGCTGAAGTGGCCGTCCAGCAGGGCCAGCCAGCGGTCCCCGGCGATCGCCAGCTCGCCGCGCGCATAGGTCTTCGCCGCCAGGCCCAGGACCACGAGCTGCAGCCCCAGGATCGCCGCCGCGCTGGCCACGAACATGAAGTGGTAATCGAGGCGGACCGCGCCCACCCGCACCGGCCCCGGCAGCAGCGCCACCAGGCCGAGCAGCCCCACCAGCAGCGCCGCGAGGCCGGGCAGCAGGAACAGCGGCGTGGGCGAGAGCAGCAGCATGAAGCGCAGGTGCCGCCACCCGTCGCGGAAGCTGCGCAGCTTCGAGCGGCCGCCGCGCGGATAGTACGTGACGGGAATCTCCGCGACCCGGAGGCCCTGGCGGATGGCCAGCGCCACCATCTCCGACGCGAACTCCATCCCGCTGCTCCTCAGCCGCATCCGGCGGCTGGCCTCGCGGGTCATGGCCCGGAGACCGCAGTGGGCGTCGGAGACACGGCGGCCGAAGAACAGGCTCAGCAGCCCCGAAAGCACGGGATTCCCGACGTAGCGGTGCAGCCACGGCATCGCCCCGGGAAGGATCCGCCCGCGGAACCGGGAGCCCAGGACCACGTCGTTGCCGGCCCGGAGGGCCGCCACGAACTCCGGCACGGCGCCGAAGTCGTAGCTGTCGTCCGCGTCCCCCAGCACCAGGTAGTCGCCGCGCGCCGCCTCGAGCCCGGCCAGGTACGCCGCGCCGTACCCCCGCACCGGCGCGGGCACCACCCGCGCGCCCGCCGCCTCCGCCAGCGCCGGCGAGCCGTCGTCGGAGCCGTTGTCGGCCACCACGACCTCCCCGTCGAGACCGGCGCGCTCCAGCGCCGCCCGCGCCTTGCGGACACACGAGGCGACCGTCGCCGATTCGTTGAGGCACGGCATGACGACCGACACCTCGGGCGACACGAGCCCAGCGGCGACCTCACTCACGGGCGGGACTCCGCCCCGGCGGGGCGGCCGGCCCGGACACGCCGGAGGCCGGCCGCGCCACCGCCAGCGCGACCGCCGCACCGGGCCAGATCCGCACCACCCGAAGGAAGCCGGGATCCTCCCCGAGCAGCCGGTTGACTGTCCCCGCCGCAACCGGCGCCGACCCCGTGAGCACGACGTCCGTGGCCCCGGAGCGCAGCAGCCACGCGCGCAGCGAATCCGCGCCCAGGCTCACCTCCGCCCGCCCGTCGTACCGCCACAGGTAGCACGGCACGGCCAGCCGCCCGGTGTAGAGCCACCACAGCGCCTCGTCGTCGCCCGCGATCACCGCGGAAGGCGGCGTGCTCTGGCGGACCCACGGCAGCACCGCCGCGAAGGTCGCGGACATGCCGTCCTGCAGGCTCGTCGCGTCGCCGCGGCGGAAGCCCCGGACCTGGTAGAAGCCGAAGCCGACCACCACGACCGCCGCGGCGGCCGCGACACACCACCGACCGAGCCGCGCCAAGGCCGGCGCGAGAGCGGACACCCACCGCCACACGCGCCCCACCCCCAGCGCGAAGACCACGGCCAGGAGCGGCCAGACCGCCCACAGGAACCGGTCGGGCCTCACCGGCCACACCGCGATCACGGCGAGGTAGCCCAGGAGACTCCAGCCGAGCGCCGGAGCCCCGAGCAGCAGCGGCACGAAGCCCGCCGCCAGCACGAACAGCGCGGGCACCCCGAGGTAGAAGCGGAGCCAGCCGTGAACCGGCGCCAGCGCCACCGCGCCCAGCGGCCGCGCGAGGTCCGCGAGGTTCGCGGGCGACAGGCTGGCCCAGCCCGCCTGCGCCGCCAGACCGGTGTAGGTGCCGTAGTTCGCCAGCAGCACCGGATCCACGTCGCCCTGGTGCCGCGCCACCCACAGCAGCCAGGGCGCCAGGCACAGGACGGCCCCGGCGGCGGCCGCCAGGGCGGCCCGCGGGCGGCGCGCGAGGGCGAGCGACAGCGGGACGGCGATCGCGACCACGACGCCGATCGAGCGGGTGAGCGCGGCGGCGCTCGCCACGGCGCCGGCCCCGAGGGCCAGGAGCAGCGCCCGCCGCCTCGTCTCCGCCTCGCGGGCGAGGTCGGCCACCCAGCACGCGGCGACCAGCAGCACCAGAAACAGCGGCTCCGAGAGCAGCATCGTCCCGATGATCACCAGCGGGACCGCGGTCGCCGACCCGGCGACCAGCGCGGCCCACGCCCAGGCGCGGCCGCCCAGGCTGCGGCGGAGGTAGAGCACGAGCAGCGCGGCGAACAGCCCCAGGAGCGCCGCGTTGGCGGCCTTGAAGAGCGCCACGCCGGCGGGGAAGGCCGGCGCCAGCTTCCACAGAGCCGCCAGGAAGAGCGGGTAGAGGAACGGGTAGTGCACCGCCGCGGGCTGCCCCGGCAGGTAGAGCAGGCGATACCCGTGGCCCCCGGCGAGGCTCCTGGCCAGCGCCAGATAGACGCCGTCGTCGAAGAACACGCCGACCAGGGCGCCGGTGATGTGGAGCGCCACCACGCCGCCCACGGCCAGACCCGCGGCGAGCGCCCAGCCGGCGGCGCCCGCCGGAGCGTCACGGGGCGGTTTCGTAGCGCGCCAGCTTCCGGTACAGCGTGGACGGGTCTATGCCCAGCACCTCGGCCGCGCGCGTCTTGTTGCCGCCCTCGTTCTGCAGCACCCACAGGATGTAGGCGCGCTCCACCACGTCG
>JAJYLI010000240.1 GCA_021787855.1 bacterium
AGGAGGGCGGCCGCTTCGCGCCGGCTGCCCCGCGCGCGGCGCAGCGCCTCGCGGATGATCGTGTCCTCCAGGGCGCCCTCGTGCCGCTTGAGGGTGAGGTCGCCGGCGAGTGCACCGGCGGTTCCCGGCGGGGTCGCGGCGGCCTGGGCCGCCGGCACCGGAGCCCGGCCGGGCGCGGAGCTGGCCTGTCCTCCGAGCACGGCGGGTGGCAGGTCCGCGCGGCGGATGGCGCCGCCGCGGGCCAGGACCAGGGCGCGCTCGAGCGCGTTGCCGAGCTCGCGCGCATTGCCCGGCCACGCGTAGTCCAGCAGGGCGCGGAGAGCGTCCGGCTCCACCTCCGGGACGCCGATCTTCAGGCGCGCGCAGTGGCGTGCCAGCAGGGCGTCAATCAGGGCGGCGACATCCTCCGGCCGCTCCGCCAGCGGCGGCAGGCGGATGGCGATGACGTTGAGGCGGTAGTACAGGTCCTCGCGGAACCGGCCCGCGGCCACGTCGGCTTCGAGGTCGCGCACGGTGGCGGCCACGACCCGGGCGTCGGCCCGGCGGGTGTGGCGGTCGCCCACGCGCCGGATCTCGCCGTCCTGGAGCGCGCGCAGCAACTTGGCCTGGACGGCGCCGGGCAGCTCGCCGATCTCGTCCAGGAACAGGGTCCCGCCGGAGGCCTCCTCGAACAGCCCCCGGTGGTCGCCGACCGCGCCGGTGAACGCGCCGCGCACGTGCCCGAACAGCTCCGACTCCAGCAGCGCCTCGGGAATGGCGGCGCAGTTGACGGCGACGAAGGAGCGTTCGGCGCGCGGCGAGAGGCGGTGCAGCTCGCGCGCGAGCACTTCCTTGCCGGTGCCGCTGGGGCCGCTGATGAGCACGGTGGTTGAGTGCGGGGCCACCTTGGCCACGACGTCGAGGGCGGCGCGCATGGCCGGCGAGACGGCCACGATCTCGGTGGAGGCGGCGGCGGCGCCCAGCGCGGACCGCAGGGATTCCACCTCGCGCCGCAGCCGCTCGCGCTCCTCGGCCTTGCGGAGGACCAGCACGACCTCGTCCGCCCGGAACGGCTTGGGGATGTAGTCGTAGGCGCCGGCCTTCATCGCGGCGATGGCCGCGTCCTCGGAGCCGTAGGCGCTCATCATGATGATCAGCGCGGTGCCGCCGGCGGCGCGGTACCGATCGAGGAAGCCGAGGCCGTCGAGGCCGGGCATGCGCACGTCGCACAGCACGGCGTCGAACGGCTCGCGGAGCGCGCGCTCCAGTCCCTTCTCGCCGTCCGCCGCCTCGGCGACCTCGAAGCCCTCCTCGGCCAGGATGAGGCGCAGGGACTGGCGGAGCCCGGGCTCGTCGTCAACGACCAGGAGCTTCATGGCGCCGGCCTGACGCCGGCCGGGCTGCGCGGCAGCCCTTGCGCCGCCCGCTGGATCCGACCCGGAACGGGTGTCACCGCTCGATGGCCGGGAGGGTCACGACGAAGGCCGCGCCGCCCTCGCGGGCCCGGGCGACGTCCACGCGGCCGCCGTGGTCGTGCACGATGCGCTGGACGATGGCGAGCCCGAGCCCGGTGCCCCGGCCGGGCGGCTTGGTGGTGAAGAAGGGATCGAAGATCCGCTCGGTCAGTTCCGGCGGGACGCCCGGCCCGCTGTCGCCGATCACCACCTGGACGACGGCGGCGCCGTCGGGCTTGCCCCACAGGTGACGCTCGGCCCGGTGCTCGCGCCGCTCCGTGACGGCTGAGGGGGCCGCCGAGCCGGGATCGGAGTGGCGCCGGGCGGCCTCCGCCGCGGGCCCGAGGCGGCCCGCGCTCGCGGCCACGGCGATCCGCCCCGGGCCTTCAGCCGCGGCGTCCACCGCGTTGAGGAGCAGGTTCACGAACACCTGTTCCAGCGCCCCCCGGTCGGCGAGCACCCGGGGAAGGTCCCGGCCCGGGTCGGTCTCGACGACCACCCCCTTGAGCGCGCCCTGCGTCCGCAGCAGCTCGACGGCGCCGAGCGCGACCTCGCCCGCGTCCAGCGGCTCGCGCGCGGCGTCCCGGGGCCGCGCGTAGTCCAGCAGGCTGCGCACGATGGCGTCAATGCGCTGCGCCTCGCGCTCCAGCGCGCCGACCAGCTCGGGCTCGGCGCCTCGGCGCCTCAACAGCTCGACGTAGTTCTCTATCGCCGCCAGCGGGTTCCCGATCTCGTGGGCCACCCCGGCCCCCAGGCGCCCCACCGACGCCAGCTTCTCGGCACGCACCAGCGCGCCCTGCGCGTCCAGCAGCCGCTCGGTCATCCGGTTGACGCTGGCCGCCAGGCGGTCCAGCTCCCGGGTGTTGCCCTCGGGCGCGCGGCGGCTCAGCTCGCCCGCGGCGACCGCCTGCGTCGTTTCCACCAGCGCCTCCATGGGCCGGGTCACCAGCCGCGCGATCAGGTAGCGCCCGAAGGCGACGAAGATCAGCAGGTCCGCGCCGACCAGGACCACCAGCAGCGCCAGCCCCGGGGTCCCCGGGCCCAGGAGCGGCGCCAGCGTCGCCGACGCCAAGGCCAGCAGCAGCGCCCCGCCGGCCAGCACCGACAGGTTCACCAGGAGCTCGATCCGGAGCGAGGGCTTGGAACGAGGCGCGCGGGCACCGGAGCCTCGCAGCATGGGGGTCAAGTACCACGGCCGGGCTGAAAAAGCAAAGGGCGGCGCCGCCGCGCCGCCCTCCGCTC
>JAJYLI010000241.1 GCA_021787855.1 bacterium
CGCTCCGGCGCGACGTGACGCCCGCCCGCGCCAGGAAGCGCGCGAGCCGGATCGCCGTCACGGCTCCGGCGGCGCGGGGGACGGGGCGGCGGGAGCCGGGGCAGCCGCCGCCGCGCGCTCCGGCTCGGGCGCGGCCAGGGGCCGGAGCGCCACCGACAGCTCGTCGGTCCGCGGCAGCGCGGCCAGGTCCGCCAGCCCCAGCAGCTCCAGGAACTGCGCCGTGGTGGCGTACAGCAGCGGCCGGCCCAGCCCCTCCGAGCGCCCGGCCACCTCGATGAGATTGCGCTCCTGGAGCATCCGCAGCACCCCGCCGCAGGAGACCCCGCGGATGTCCTCGATCTCCGCGCGCCCCACCGGCTGGCGGTACGCCACGATCGCCAGCACCTCCAGCGCGGCCGCCGACAGCCGGGCCGGCCGCTCCGCGAAGGCCGCCCGCTCGATGGCCTCGGCGAACAGCGGCAGCGTCAGGATCTGCCAGCCGCCCGCCAGCTCCGCCAGCTCCACGCCGTGGCCCTCGACGTCGTAGTGGTCGCGCAATTCCGCGAGGGCGCGGCGCCAGTCGTCCTCGCTCGCCTCGGGGTCCAGGACGGCCAGCTCGTCCAGGGCGAGCGGGCGCGGCGCCGCGAACAGGGCGGCCTCAAGCAGTCTGGTACGCTGGTCCACGGGACACTTCGAATGGGGTGAACGGCCGGCTCTGGGCCAGCGCCAGCGTGCCGCGCCGCGCCAGCTCCAGCAGGGACACCAGGGCCGAGAGAATGTCCACGATCGTGGGGTGCTCGCCCAGCAGGTCGCGCCACCCGAACCGCTCATGCTCGGCCAGCAACGCGCTGATCTTCCGCGTCGCCCCCTCCACGTCCAGCGGCCGCGGCATCACGCGGAACAGCACCGGGTCCGGCGCCATCGCCAGCACCCGCTCCACCGCCTCCATCAGCTCCGTCAGGTCCAGCTCCGGCGGCGCCGGCGGCAGCCGCGGCGGCCCCGGCAGCCAGCCGCGCGCGTAGCGCTCCGCGCGCCGCCGCGCCGCCGCCGCCAGCCAGTCCACCACCTCCCGGATCTGCTGGTACTCCAGCAGCCGCCGCACCAGCTCGTGGCGCGGATCCTCCCACGGCTCCTCGTCGCCGCGCCGCGGCAGCAGCATCTGCGCCTTGATCCGCAACAGCCGCGCCGCCATCTCCAGGTACTCCGCCGCCTCGTCCAGCCCCAGCGCGCGCATCACCTGCACGAACTGGTCGGCGACCCGCGCGATGGGGATGTCCCAGATGTCGATCTCTTCGCGCCGGATCAGCGCCAGCAGCAGGTCCAGCGGCCCGCTGTACCGCTCCAGCGTGACGACGAACCCGCCCTCCGAGGCCGCCCCCGCGGCCCGGCCCGCGCCGGCGGCGGCCGGGATGGCGCCGGCGCCCGCGCCGGTCACAGGCGCACGCCCGGCAGAATGAACCCGCCGATCACGCCGCGGGTGAGATCCACCGCCCCGGCCGCGGGCCACAGCAGCACGTTCCACACCACCCCGAACGCGGGCACCATGAACGTCACCAGCAGCACCAGGAAGCCGTACCGCCCGACGGCGCGATAGCGCGCGCCCCAGGCCGGCGGCAGCAGATGGTAGAAGAGGTGCGAGCCGTCCAGCGGCGGCAGCGGCACCAGGTTGAAGATCGCGAGGATGTAGTTGAGCAGGATGCCGAAGGCCATCATCTGCTGCAGCAGGCCCAGCGGCCCGCGCGCGCCCGGCAGCGCCGCGCCCGCGATGCCGAACACCACGAACAGCGCCGCGCACGCCACCGCCAGGAACAGGTTCATGACGATGCCCGCCGAGGAGACGATCAGGTCGCCGCGCTTGTAGTTGCGATAGTTGCGCGGGTTCACCGGCACCGGCCGGGCGGCGCCGAAGGTGAAGGTGCCGTGGCTCAGCACCCACAGGCCCACCGGCACCAGCACGCTCATGAACGGATCAATGTGCGGGATGGGGTTCAGCGTCAGCCGGCCGAGCATGTGGGCGGTGGGATCGCCCTGCCGGTACGCCGTCCACGCGTGCGCGTACTCGTGGGCGACCACCGAAAAGAGCAGAACGGGAAGCACCAGAAGGAAATCGGTCACCTGACGGCCGGCATCTCGTCGTCGCTGGGAGCCGCAACCTAATCCGCGCGCAAACCCTTGTCAAAACTCGCGGTTCGCTTGACGGACCGGGGTCGCGCGGCTACTCTTCGCCCTCGTCCCAGGCCGTGGTCGGCATTCCGGAGAGCAACGTCGTGCCCAAGATCAAGTCGGCGAAGAAGCAGCTTCGGCAGGCGCGGGCCCACGCGAAGGTGAACCGCGCGCAGCGCTCGGCCATCAAGACCGCCGTGAAGAAGGCCCGCGCGAACCCGAGCCCGGAGTCGGTGCGGGCGGCGGCGCGCGCGCTCGATCGCGGCGCCCGGAAGGGCCAGATTCATCCCAACGCGGCCGCGCGCAGGAAGTCGCGCCTCGCCCGTCTCCTGGCCAAGCAGCAGGGCTAGAACGCCGACAGCTCGGCGCCGCACTTCTCGCAGTACCACTCCGTCGGCAGGTTCTTCGTCCCGCACTCGCTGCAGACCAGCGTGCGCCCCTCGCCCGGCTCCGGCTCGGCCGCCGGGGCGGGCGCCGGCGCTCGCGTGGCGCCGGACGGCCGCGGCGCCGGCGGCG
>JAJYLI010000242.1 GCA_021787855.1 bacterium
CGCGGGCGTACGTGCCGATCAGCGTCGCCTCCGCGAGCACGTGGCCCTTCATCGCGCGGTCCACGTCCTGGCGGCTGGCGCCCGCCTTGAGGGGCAGCGTCGTGTTCAGCGCGTACACCCGGAAGTGGTAGTGATGCGCGGGGCCGCGCGGCGGGCAGGGGCCGCCGTAGCCGATACGGCGGAAATCGTTCCGGCCCTGGAGCGCGCCGCCCAGCCAGTCCAGCCTTTCGGTCGTGGCGACGCCCTCGGGCAGAGCCTCGCGGTCGCCGGGGATGTTGAACAGCACCCAGTGCACCCAGGTGCCACCCGGCGCGTCGGGGTCGTCCACGATCAGGGCGAACGTGACCGTCCCGGCGGGCGCGCCGGTCCAGGCCAGCGCCGGCGAGCGGTCGGCGCCGTCGCAGGTGTGGCGGGTGGGGATGGCGCCGCCCGGGCTGAACGCGCCGCTCGTGAGGATGAGCGTCATGACGATCTCCGGGATCATGGTGGCCTCTGCTGCCGGCCCGGGACTCAGGCCTTCAGGGCGCGCAGCACGTCGTCGGTGCTCCGCACCAGGCCCAGCCGCGGGAAGATGTTCTGGACGGCGAACTGGTGCGCCTCGGCGGCCATCGCCGACATCGCGTCCTCGACCAGCACCAGGGCGTAGTTGCGCTCCCAGGCGTCGCGGGCGGTGGACTCGACGCCGAAGTTGGTGGCGATCCCGCCCAGCACGATGGTGCGCACGCCGCGGCGCCGCAGGTGCAGGTCCAGGTCCGTGCCGTAGAACGCGCCCCAGTTGCGCTTGGTGACCACGAGGTCGCCGTCCTTGGGGCCCACGGCGGGCACCAGTTCGCTGAAGTCCGGCGCCGGCGCGCCCGACCACGGCTGGGCGTCCACGGGCTGCTGCAGGCGGTCGCCGCCGTCGGCGGAGTAGGCCACGCGGACCAGCACCACCGGCGATCTCCTGTCGCGGAAACGGTCGGCCAGCTTCGCGGCCCGGGCGATGACCTCCGCCGCGGCGTGCGGCGCGGTCTGGCGGGCGGCGATCCCCTTCTGCAAGTCAATCAGGACGAGGGCGGTGGTCCTGGGGTCGAGGGACAGCGTGCTCATCGGGGGTCTCCCGCTGTGGGCGTCTCCTCCAAGCTAGCCGGCCGCGGCGGAGCGCGCTCGGGGCCGGGGGAGCATGTATCTTACGGGTCGTGGCGCTCCCTGCCACGAAGACGACAAAGGATGCGACCATGCGCGGACCGATCGCGGGCCTCGCGGCCCTGAGCCTGTTGACGAGTGTGACCGTGGCGCGGGCGCAGGGCGCCGCGCAGCGGGTTTCCGTTCCCGGCGAGTACGGGCTGGCGCTGGCCACGGCCTCGCCCGTGATGCAGTATGCCAGCGACGTCACGTTCGACAACGGCCAGGTGAAGGCGGCGCACGGGGTCAGCGAGCTGGGCCGTGGCGCCACGCCGCCGGCGCCTCCCGCGTCGGTCTCCACGACCGTGGCGCCATTGGTGGCCGGCGCCTGGTACGCGGTGGACGACGGCCAGAGCCACACGTACCTGCTCGAGGTCGTCTCCAGCGACCCGAACGGCACCACCGTCGAGCTCGAGCCTTCGGCCCGCCAGATGGCGTTCGGCGCGGCCGGTCAGCCCAACACCGCACCCGCGTACGGCGAGGTGGCGACACCCAAGTACGGCGAGGTGGCGACGCCCAAGTACGGCGAGGTGGCGACACCGAAGTTCGGCAGCGTGGCGACGCCGCGATTCGGCTACGACACCGTGCCCAGCCATGCCGCGCCGGAGCCGGCGGCCCAACAGCAGAGCGCGGCCGCCCCGCCGCCACCCGCTCCGCGCGACACCACGCCGCCGCCGCCCCCGCCTCCGCCGCTGCCGCCCCTCAAGGGCCGCCACATCGCGATGACGGTGTTCAGACTCGGGGGTGGAGGCAGCTCCGCCACGACCTACTACTTCCACCGGGACGGCAGCTTCCAGCGGCACTGGGTGTTCCACTCCTACATGGGGGGGAACGAGAGCGACGACCGCGGCGAGTACGCCATCCAGGGCCACACGCTGATCCTGAGGATCGGCGGGTCGGAGAGCGCGTCGGTCGGCGGCTACGGCGCGACCGCGGGCCAGTCGAGCACGGTCAAGGAGGAGCGGCACCGCATCGTGGTGCGCGGCTCCAGCCTGGTGATTGACGGCAAGCTGTTCGAGCGGTCCAGCAGCAACGACTAGGTCCACCACCGTCGTGCCCACCGGGAGCTGAGCCGGGCACCCGCCCCTCCGATTGACCCGGCCCGAAGGACCGGCGAGGTTTCACGCCCCGGAGCTTGGGGGGAGTGAGCCATGGCTGGTGTCGTCTTCTGGGACGTGGACACGCAGCACGACTTCATGCACGCCGACGGCAAGTTGTACGTGCCGGACGCCGAGCAGATCATCCCCAACCTGAAGCGGCTCACCGACTATGCGCACGGCAAAGGCATCCGCATCGTGGCCAGCGCCGACGACCACGTGCCCGGCCACCGCGAGCTGTCGGCGCAGCCGGACTTCAAGCAGACCTTCCCCGAGCACTGCATGCGCGGCACCAAGGGCCAGGCCAAAATCCCGGAGACACGGCTCAAGGATCCGCTGGTGATCGAGCCCGGCCGCGAGGATCCCGCGGCGCTGGCGGACACCGTGCGCG
>JAJYLI010000077.1 GCA_021787855.1 bacterium
GCGGCCGCGGCCGCCGCCTCGGCGGCCTGGAGGCGCTGCAGCGAGTCCCGCAACGCGGCGGCGGCCCTGGTCAGGCTGTCGTACACGGCCGGCGTCAGCACCGCCGTGAGCGCGAGGGTGGCGGTGCTGTCGCTGTCGGGGGCGACGCGCACCAGCGACGTGTCCGGCCGCTGGGCGGGGTCGAGCGGACGGTCGAAGGTGATGCGCAGGGCGATGCTGTCCGCCAGGTCCACGCTCTTGACCCGCGGGCCGGTCGTGTCGTGCGCGAACGCGTACAGCGCCACGGACGCCGAATCGCGCAGCGTCACGCGCGCCGTGTCGAACGCCTCGGTGCTGTCGAAGCGCCGGTTGCCGTTCGCGTCGAGCACGCCGTAGACCAGGTAGTCGCCCGGCGGCATCTCGGGCATCGTGAAGTCGCCCACCGAGTCGGCCAGCGCCCGGTACGTCAGGGAATCGGGCAGCAGCAGCGCCGCGACCAGCGCGCGGGGGGCCGCCTGGTTGCCGACCCAGTCCACCACCGTGCCGCTGAGCACGGCGTGGGGGATCGGCGGGCCGGTCGAGAAGACGATGGTGCGCCCCGCCTTGGTCCGGTTCCCATACAGGTCGGTGACGCCCGGCATGAGCTGGATCCGGTACACGACGCCCGGGCGGAACCCGCCCCGGGGCTCGATGCTCAGGCGCGAGCGGTGCCAGCCGACCTTGGTGCCCGGTGGGGCGGGCGAGAGCAGGATGGCGCCGGCGAGGCCCGGCTGCCCCGCGCCCTGGGACTGGTACTGCTCGCTGATCACCTCGTCGAACTGGATGTCCGCCTGCCTGGGCGGCGCGGCGAGCACGGCGCCGGACTCGGGCACCACGGCGACGATCTGCGGCGGGAGGCTCCGCGGAGGGCCGCCGGGCGGCGGCCCGATGGACGCGCAGGCGGCCAGCGCCAGCGTCGCCGCCAACCGCGCGGCGGCGAGGCGCCGACCCCGCGACGCCGTCAGGGGCAGCCCAGGGCCGCGAGCTTGGCGGCGATCGCCGCCACCTTCTGGGACCACTGCTGCTCCTTCTCCGTCTCGCGCGCGACCACCTCCGCCGGCGCGCGGGAGCGGAAGGACGCGTTGGCCAGCTTCGCCCGCACGGCGCCGAGCTGGTGGTCCAGCCGCTCGCGCTCGGCGCCCAGGCGGGCGCACTCGCGCCCGACGTCAATGACGTCGCCCAGGGCGACGAACAGCTCCGCGCCGTCGGGCAGCACGGCGTGCGCGCCGACGCCCGCCGCCGGCCGGTCCGCTCCCGCGGTGAGCTCGCGGAGCCGCGCCAGCCGGCGCACCATCGGCGTCTCGTGCCCCAGCGCCGCCGCCTGCCAGGGCGCCGGCACCGTGGCGTGCGCCGCCAGCTCGAGGCCGGGCTTGACCCCGTATTCCGCGCGGATCTCCCGCACCGCGTTGACCAGGGCCTGCACGAAGGCGAAGTCGCGCTCGGCGTCGGGGTCGTCGCGGCCCGCGTCCGCGGCCGGCCACGGCGCGACCACGATGGAGGCCGCCGCGTCCCCGCGGCCGGGCAGCCGCCGGTACAGCTCCTCCGTGATGAACGGCATCGCCGGATGCAGCAGCCGCAGCGCCGCGTCGAACGCCGCGAGGGCCACCGCGCGCGCGGCCTCGCCGCCCGGCGCCTCGCCCCGCAGGCGCGGCTTGATCTCCTCCAGGTACCAGTCGGCGAACTCGTCCCACACGAAGTGGTAGGGCGCGGCCAGGGCGTCGTTGAGCCGCAGCCGCTCCAGGTGCCCGGTGGTCTCGCGCACGGCGCGCGCCAGCCGCGAGAGGATCCACCGGTCCGCCAGGGTGAGCGACCCGGCGGGGAGCTCCGCCGGCGGCGCCGCCGCGCCGCCGCCTCCGGCGTCCAGCGCCGACAGCAGCAGCCGGCCCGCGTTCCACAGCTTGTTGGCGAAGTTGCGCCCCGAGGCGAACGACGCCTCCAGGTCGCCGGGGTCCAGCACGATGTCGGTGCCCGCCGCCTGGCCGTTGGTGAGGGCGAAGCGCAGCGCGTCGGCGCCGTAGCGGCGCACCACCTCCAGCGGATCAATGCCGTTGCCCAGCGACTTGGACATCCGGACGTGGTGGGTGTCGCGCACCGTGCCCGTCAGGTACACCGTGTGGAACGGCACCCGGCCCATGAAGTGCAGGCCGGCCATGATCATCCGCGCCACCCAGAAGAACAGGATCTCCGGCGCCGTGACCAGCACGTCGGTGGGGTAGAAGCGCGCCAGGTCCGGCGTGGCGTCGGGCCAGCCCAGGGTCGAGAACGGCCACAGCCAGGAGCTGAACCAGGTGTCCAGCACGTCCTCGTCCTGCCGGAGCGGGCCGCCGCAGCCGGGGCAGGCGGCGGGGTCGTCGCGGAACGCGCCCGTGAACGCGCAGCGGTCGCAGTACCAGATGGGGATGCGATGCCCCCACCACAGCTGCCGCGAGATGTTCCAGTCGCGGATCGAGGTGAGCCAGCGCTCGTACTCCTCGCCGCGGCGCTCGGGGAGGAAGCGCACCCGGCCGGCGCGATAGGCCTCCAGCGCCGGCGCGGCCAGCGGCTCCATGGTCACGAACCACTGGTCCGAGAGCCGCGGCTCCACCACGGTGTGGCAGCGGTAGCAGTGCCGCACCGCGTGCGTCCGGGTCTCCACCTTCTCCACCAGGCCGCGCTCGCGCAGCAGGGCCACGATCTTCGCCCGCGCCTCGAAGCGGTCCAGCCCGAAGAGGGGCGCCGGCACCCGGCCGCCGGCCTTGCCCGCCAGCGCCTCGTCGGCCATCCGGCCGTCCTCGGTCATCACCACCGGCGTGGCGAGATCGTGCCGCCGCCCGACCTCGAAGTCGTCGGCATCGTGCGCCGGCGTGATCTTGACGAACCCGGTGCCGAAGCCCGACTCCACGTGCTCGTCGGCGATGATGGGGATCTCCAGCTCGGCGACCGGCAGCACCAGGTGGCGGCCCACCAGCTCGCGGCGCGCCGCGTCGGCCGGGTTCACGGCGACCGCGACGTCGCCCAGCAGCGTCTCCGGACGGGTGGTGGCGACGGTGACGTGCCCCGGCGCGTCGGCGAACGGATAGCGGAGGTAGTACAACGCCCCCTCCACGTCCCGGTGCTCGGCTTCCTCGTCCGACAGCGCGGTGTGGCAGCGCGGGCACCAGTGGATCACCCGGTGGCCGCGGTAGATCAGCCCCTCGTCCCACAGCCGCACGAACGCGTCGCGCACGGCCCGGCTCATCGCGGGGTCGAGGGTGAAGCGGGTGCGCGACCAGTCGCACGAGCAGCCGAGGGCCTTGAGCTGGTCGAGGATCGTGGAGCCCGTCGTCCGCACGTAGGCCCACACCCGCTCGACGAACGCCTCGCGGCCGAGGTCGAAGCGCGTCCTGCCCTCGGCGGCGAGCAGCCGCTCGACCACGTTCTGCGTGGCGATGCCCGCGTGGTCGGTCCCCGGGACCCACAGGGCCGCGCGCCCGCGCATCCGCTCGAACCGCACCAGCATGTCCTGCACGGTGTTGTTGAGACCGTGGCCCATGTGCAGCACGCCGGTCACGTTGGGCGGCGGCATCACGATCACGAAGGGGCGCGCGCCGGCCGTGGCCGAGGGCGCGAACAGGCCCCCGGCCGCCCACTCCGCGTAGCGCCGGCTTTCCAGATCGGCGGCGTCGTACTGCGGCGCGAGGCTCGTCGTCCCGGTCGTCATGGCTCGCTGATCGCTCTCACAAAAAGGCCCGCGGGGAGCGGGCCGCCGGGGACCGGCCTGGCGCGCGCCTCACCCGCGCGCGGCCAGCGGGCGGCTGGGCCCCTCGACCGGCCGCGCCTCGGCGTCGGTGCCCGGCACCAGCAGGTGGTTGAGCAGCAGGCGCACCCCGGCCACGTGCCGCACCACCGTGGCGGCCAGCGCCACTTCGCTGGCGTGCGCCACGCGCCCCGTCAGCTCCACGATGCCGCCGTCGAGAATCCCCACGCGGATCGCCCGCCGGCCCAGCACGACGTCGCGGCGCAGCGCGTCCAGGACCCGGCGCTCGAGCTGCTCCGCCTCCTCCTCGGTCCAGGGCTCGTCGCGGTGGCCGTGGCGCTCGCGCCACCGGCCGAGCGCGCGCCGCACCCGGCGCGAGTTGACGCGCCCCACCCGCTCGCCGGCGACGTAGCCCAGCAGCAGCCCCACGCCGGCCCCCGCGGCCAGCAGCATCAGGTCGCCGATCCCAGGCCGGGAGCCGATCTCGTGGCGCGACAGAAAGCACTCCGGTGGAAACGAAGGTGGCGGTTCGCTACATTTCCTTCAGGCTTTAAGAGTGGCGAAACGGGCCTCCTGTCGCAAGTTGCGCCCCGTCACGCCGGTCACTTCCGAGGGAGGGCGCCCCGCGACGGGGCGCCGCCAACAGCCCCATGGCCGTGCAACTCGTGCTCACCCTGCCCGACGGATCCACCCGGGAGGTGCCCGCCGGCACCACCCCGCGGACCGTGGCGCAGGCCATCGGCGCCGGCCTGGCGCGCGCGGCGGTCGCCGCGCGCGTGGGCGGCCAGATCGTCGAGCTGGACCGGCCGCTGGCGGCGTCCGGCCCGTTCCAGATCCTCACCGACCGGGACCCCGAGGCGCTGGGCGTGCTGCGCCACACCGCGGCGCACGTCCTGGCCACGGCGGTGCGCCGGCTGTTCCCCGACGCGGGCATCGGCTTCGGCCCCGCGATCGAGGACGGCTTCTACTACGACTTCGCCGTGCCGCGCCCGTTCACGCCCGAGGACCTGGAGCGGATCGAGGCGGGGATGCGCGAGGTGGTCGCCGCCGACTACCCGGTGGTCCGCGAGGAGGTCGGCCGCGAGGACGCCGCCCGCCGGTTCGCCGCCGACCCGCTCAAGCTGGAGCGGCTCGCGGAGATCGGGGACGGCGAGGTGATCAGCGTGTACCGCGACGGCCCGTTCGAGGACCTGTGCCGCGGGCCCCACGTGGCCAGCACCGGGCGGCTGCAGCACTTCAAGCTGCTGCACGCGGCGGGGGCGTACTGGCGCGGCGACGAGCGGCGCCCGATGCTCCAGCGCATCTACGGCACCGCCTGGTTCAGCCAGAAGGATCTCGACGCGTACGTGCGCCGCCTCGAGGAGGCCCGCAAGCGGGACCACCGGCTGCTGGGCCGACAGCTCGACCTGTTCAGCATCCAGGAGCACGTGGGGCCGGGCCTCATCTTCTGGCACCCCAAGGGCGCGATGCTGCAGTTCCAGCTCCGCCGCTTCATCGAGGACGTGCTGCTGGCGCGCGGCAACCAGCTGGTCTATACCCCGCACGTGACCCGCGAGGAGCTGTTCCTGAAGTCGGGGCACCTGCCGCTGTACGCGGAGAACCAGTTCCCGCCGATGGGCGCGGGGGAGGGGGAAGCCGAGGGGGTGCGCTACCGGGTCAAGCCGATGAACTGCCCGATGCACATCCTCGTCTATGCCGCGCAGCAACGCAGCTACCGCGACCTCCCGCTGCGGCTGACGGAGATCGCCAACGTCTATCGCAACGAGCGCTCGGGGACGCTGCACGGGATGCTGCGGGTCCGCGGCCTGACGATGGACGACGGGCACATCTTCCTCCGGCCCGACCAGATCGAGAGCGAGATCTTCGAGCTGCTGGACATCGTGGACCTGGTGCTGGGCCGGACCTTCGGCCTCGAGTACCGGCTCGACCTGGCCACCCGCCCGGCCGAGAAGCTGGGCACGGACGAGCAGTGGACCCAGGCCGAGCAGGCGCTGGAGTCCGCCCTGAAGCGCCGCGGCGCCACCTACCGGCTGGACGCCGGGGGCGGCGCGTTCTACGGCCCGAAGATTGACATCAAGTTCGACGATGCGATCGGCCGCGAGTGGCAGGGCGCCACGATCCAGCTCGACTACCAGCAGCCGGAGCGGTTCGCGCTGGAGTACACCGGGGCCGACAACCAGCCGCACCGGCCGGTGATGATCCACCGGGCGATCTTCGGCACCATGGAGCGGTTCATCGGCTTCCTGATCGAGCACTTCGCCGGCGCGTTCCCGCTGTGGCTGGCCCCGGAGCAGGTGCGGGTGCTGCCGATCAGCGACGCGCAGGCGGCCCCGGCACGGGCTTTGCGCGAGCGTCTCCACGCGGCGGGCATCCGCGCGGCGCTGGACGACCGGAGCGACACGCTGAACTACCGCATCCGGGACGCGGAGCTGGCCAAGGTGCCGTACATGGCGGTGGTGGGCGCGCGCGAGGCGCAGGCGGGGACGGTCGCCCTGCGGGTGCGCGGCGCGGGCGCGAAGCAGGAGATCCTGACCCAGGACGCGTTCCTCGAGCGGGTGACGGACGAGGTGCGCACACGGAGGCGAGGTCCCTGATGGCAGCGAGTGATCCACGCCTGACGCCCGTGATCGTGAGCGCCGTGCGGACGCCGATCGGGAAGTTCCTCGGCGGGCTGGCGCCGCTGACGGCCCCGAAGCTCGGGGCCATCGCGATCCGCGAGGCGGTGCGTCGCGCCGGCGTGGCCGCCGGCGAGGTCGAGGAAGTGATCATGGGGAACGTGGTGCAGGGGGGGGTGGGGCAGGCGCCGGCGCGCCAGGCGGCCATCGGCGCGGGGCTGCCCGGCACCGTCGCCGCGCTCACCATCAACAAGGTGTGCGGCTCCGGCCTCAAGGCGGTGATGCTGGCCGCCCAGGCGGTCAAGGCGGGCGACGCGGAGTGCGTGGTGGCGGGCGGCATGGAGTCCATGTCCAACGCGCCGTTCTACCTGTTCGGCATCCGGGGCGGGGTCAAGTTCGGGAACCAGCCGCTCGTGGACGGCGTGGTCCACGACGGGCTGTGGTGCTCGTTCGGCAACTGCCACATGGGCTCGCACGCCGAGTACACGGCGCGCAAGGCCTCGGTCCGCCGCGAGGAGCAGGACCGGTTCGCGCTGGAGAGCCACCAGAAGGCGGTGGCCGCCCAGCGCGCCGGCGCGTTCGCCGCCGAGCTGGTGCCGGTCGAGATCGCCGACCGGAAGGGCACGATCACGGTGGGCGCGGACGAGGCGCCGCGGGCGGACACCACGCTGGAGGCGCTGGCCAGGCTCAAGCCCGCGTTCGAGAAGGACGGGACCGTGACCGCCGGCAACGCGCCGGGGCTCAACGACGGGGCCAGCGCGCTGGTGGTGACCTCCCAGGCGTTCGCCCGCGCGCACGGGCTCGCGCCGCTGGCGCGGATCACGGCCTACGCCACCGGCGGCGGCGAGCCGCAGGACCTGTTCTTCGCGCCCATCGTCGCCGTGCAGAGCCTCATGAGGAAAGCCGGCACCACGATCGGCGACTACGACCTCATCGAGGCCAACGAGGCGTTCGCCGTGCAGGCCCTGGCCGACGGCCGGGCGCTGGGCTGGGACTGGGCCCGCGTCAACGTGAACGGCGGCGCCGTGGCCCTGGGCCACCCCATCGGGGCGAGCGGCGCGCGCATCCTGACGACGCTGCTGTACGCCATGCAGGCGCGCTCCGCCGCCACCGGCCTCGCGACCCTGTGCCTCGGCGGCGGGAACGCCGTCGCCCTCTCCGTGGAGCGTCTCTCATGACCCTGGCCAACCCGACCGCCGCCGTTCCGGGCGGCGCCGCCGCCGCGCGGCCGAGCGCGCTGCGCCTGCCCGCGGCCGCCGCCGGCACCCTGCTCGTGGCCCTGGCGGCGCAGATCGCCGTGCCGCTGCCCGGCACGCCCGTCCCGATGACGCTGCAGCCGCTCGCCGTGCTGCTGGTGGGCGGGCTGCTGGGTCCCGGCCTCGGCGCCGCCAGCCTGGCGTGGTACCTGCTGCTGGGCGCGGCGGGACTGCCGGTGTTCGCCCTGGGCACGGCCGGGCCCGCGTGGCTCGTCGGCCCCACCGGCGGCTACCTGGTGGCCTTCCCGGCCGCGGCGGCCGTGGTGGGCTGGGTGACGGCGCGGCGCGCCGGCTGGGCCGGCCTGGTGGCCGGCGCGCTGCTCGGCATGGCGACGATCTACGCCGGCGGGGTGGCACAGCTCACCCTGCTGACGGGCAGCCCGCGGGCGGCCCTGGCGGCCGGCGCGATTCCGTTCGCGGTCGGCGATCTGGTGAAGTCCCTCGTCGCGGTCCTGGCACTCGGCCGGGCCCGCCCACTGACACGCGCGCTCCGCTGAGCGCGCGTTTCGTTTCGGGGGGGAGGGGGGGCGGCGATGGCGCGCGTGGCGGTGATCGGGGCGGGCACGATGGGCAACGGAATCGCCCACGTGTTCGCGCTCAAGGACTGGGACGTGGCCCTGGTGGACGTGGACGCGCCGGCCCTGGAGCGGGCGCTGGCGACGGTCCGCGGCAACCTGGAGCGTCAGATCAAGAAGGGAGCGCTGACGGCCGCCCAGCGCGACGCGGCGCTGAGCCGCATCCGGACGGCCGGCGGGCTGGAGGCGGTGCAGGGCGCCGAGCTGGTGGTCGAGGCGGTGGTCGAGCGGGAGGACGTGAAGGCGCCGCTGTTCGCGGAGCTGGACCGGCTGGCGCCGCCCGCCGCCATTCTCGCCAGCAACACCAGCTCGATCTCCATCACCGCGCTGGCGGCGCGTACCCGGCGGCCGGAAGCCGTGGTGGGGATGCACTTCATGAATCCGGTGCCCGTGATGGCGCTGGTGGAGGTGATCCGGGGCCAGGCGACCTCGGACGCCACGGCCACCCGCGTGGTGGAGATCGCCCGGGCGCTGGGCAAGACCCCGGTCGAGGCGCAGGACTACCCCGGCTTCGTCTCCAACCGCGTGCTGATGCCGATGATCAACGAGGCGGTGTTCTGCCTGATGGAAGGGGTGGCCACGGCCGAGGCGATTGACACGGTCATGAAGCTGGGGATGAACCACCCGCTGGGCCCGCTGGCGCTGGCGGACCTGATCGGGCTCGACACCTGCCTGTCCATTCTCGAAGTGCTGCACCGCGGCCTGGGCGACGACAAGTACCGGCCCTGCCCGCTGCTCCGGCGCATGGTGGCCGCCGGCAGGCTGGGTCGCAAGAGCGGCCGCGGGTTCTATGAGTACGCGCCCGCGGCGGGAGCGCGCGGGTGACCGGGCCGCCGAGCGACGAGCGCCGCCAGGTCGTGGAGCTGGCGCGCAGCTTCGCGCGGGAGCATCTCGCGCCCGGGGCCGCCGCCCGGGACGCCGCGTCGCGCTTCGACCGGGCGGTGGTGGACCGGCTGGGCGAGCTGGGCTTCCTCGGCATGCTGGTGCCGGAGGCCTGGGACGGGCTGGGGCTGGACACCGGGACCTACCTGCTGGCCGTGGAGGAGATCGCGGCGGCGGACGCGTCGGTGGCCGTCTCGATGGCGGTGCACAACGCGCTGCCCGCGCAGATGCTGGTCCGCCACGGCAGCGAGGCGCAGAAGGAGCGGTGGCTCAAGCCGATGGCGCGCGGCGAGCTGCTCGGGGCCTTCGCCCTCTCCGAGGCCGACGCGGGCTCCGACGCCGCCGGGTTGCGGGCGCAGGCGGTACGCCGGGGCGACGGCTGGGTGCTGAACGGCACCAAGCAGTGGGTGAGCAACGGCGGCACGGCGGACGTGGTGCTGGCGATGGTGCGGACGGACCGCGAGGGGGAGCGCCGCGGCGCGCACGGCATCGGCTGCTTCGTGGTGCCGACCGACACGCCCGGCTACGTGGTGGCGAAGCGCGAGGACAAGATGGGGCTGCGGTCCTCCGACACCGCGTCCATCCACTTCGACGACCTGGCGCTGGGGCCGGAGCACCTGCTGGGCGAGCCCGGCGAGGGATTCGTGTACGCGCTCGAGGCGCTGGACGGCGGGCGCCTCGGCGTGGCCGCCCAGGCGTGCGGGATCGCGCGGGCGGCGCTGGAGCACGCCCGGCGCTACGCGTCCGAGCGGCGGCAGTTCGGCCACGCCATCGCCGAATTCGAGGCCGTGGCCTTCCGGCTGGCCGACATGGCGACCCGGCTGGAGGCGGCGCGGAGCCTCATGCTCGAGGCGGCGCGCCGCACGGACGCCGGCGGGCACGCCAGCGGCATCGTGGCCATGGCCAAGCTGTTCGCCTCCGAGACGGCGATGTGGGTCAGCACCCAGGCGGTGCAGCTGTTCGGCGGCTACGGCTACATGCGGGACTACCCGGTCGAGCGCCTGATGCGGGACGCCAAGGCGACCGAGATCTACGAAGGGACTTCCGAGGTCCAGCGCGTGGTGATCGCGCGCGACCTGCTGGCTTCCACCTGAACCGGTCATCCGGAGCCATGGACATCTTCGAGACGCTGGCGTGCCAGGACCAGGAACAGCTGATGTTCTGCCAGGAGCCGTCGTCGGGCTACCGCGGCCTCATCGCCATCCACAACACGACCCTGGGCCCGGCGCTGGGCGGGACCCGCTACTGGCATTACCGGAGCGAGAGCGACGCGGTCACCGACGCGCTGCGGCTGGCGCGGGGCATGACCTACAAGGCGGCCGTGGCCGGCCTCGACCTGGGGGGCGGGAAGTCCGTCATCCTGGCCCCGAAGGGCGAGGCGGACCGCGAGGCGGTGTTCCGGGCGCACGGGCGGTTCATCGAGGCGCTCAAGGGCCGGTACATCACGGCGGAGGACGTGGGTACCAGCCCGGCCGACATGGACTACATTCATCTGGAGACGGAGCACGTGGTCGGCCTGCAGGGCCGCTCGGGCGATCCCTCGCCCGTGACCGCGTACGGCGTCTATCGCGGCATGAAAGCCTGCGCCCGGGAGAAGTTCGGCGGCGACAGCCTGGCCGGGAAGACGGTGGCCGTCCAGGGCCTCGGGCACGTGGGCTTCGCGCTGTGCGGCTACCTCCACGAGGAGGGGGCGCGGCTGGTGGTGACGGACATTGACTCGGAGAAGGTCAAGCGGGCGGTCGAGGCCTTCCGCGCGCGCGCCGTGGGGCTGGAGGAGATCTACGGCGTGCCGGCGGAGGTGTTCGCCCCGTGCGCGCTGGGGGCGGTGCTGAACGACACCACCATCCCGCAGCTCCAGGTGGCCGTCGTGGCGGGCGGGGCCAACAACCAGCTCGCCGAGGAGCGGCACGGCGACCTGCTGCACGAGCGCGGCATCCTCTACGGGCCGGACTACGTCATCAACGCCGGCGGCCTGATCAACGTGAACAGCGAGCTGGAAGGCTGGTCGGCGGAGCGGGCGAAGCGCAAGGCCGGCGAGATCTACGACACCATGCTGCGGCTGTTCCGGGTGGCGAAGGACGAGGGCATTCCCACCTACCGCGCCGCGGACCGGCTGGCGGAGCGGCGCATCGCCGCGGTCGGCAAGTTGAAGCGCACCTGGGTGTGAGCGCGCCGGGTTCCGCCGTCCGCTCCGGGCCGCCGTCCGGCCCGCCCTGGCGCCCCGCCGAGGCCCTGGCCGCGGCCGACCCGGTGGTGGCCGACCTGGTGGCGCGGGAGACGGCGCGACAGGCCGGGGGGCTGGAGCTGATCGCGTCGGAGAACTTCGCCTCCCCGGCGGTGCTCGCCGCGATGGGCACCCCGCTCACCAACAAGTACGCCGAGGGCTACCCGGGCAGGCGGTACTACGGCGGGTGCGAGGTGGTGGACGAGGTCGAAGCGCTGGCGATCGCGCGGGCTCGCGAGCTGTTCGGCGCCGCGCACGCCAACGTGCAGCCGCACAGCGGGACCCAGGCGAACCTCGCGGCGTACCTGGCGGTGGCCGGTCCCGGGGAGACGTTGATGGGGATGGCGCTGCGCGACGGCGGGCACCTGACGCACGGCGCGAGCGTCAGCGCGTCGGGGCGGCTGTTCCGGGCGGTGCAGTACGGGGTGCGCGAGGCGGACGGCCTGATTGATCTGGACCAGGTGCGCGACCTGGCCCGGGCGGAGCGCCCCAGGATCATCGTGGCGGGCGGGAGCGCCTACCCGCGGGTGATTGATTTCGCGGCGTTCGCGGCGATCGCGCGGGAGGTCGGCGCGGCGCTGGTGGTGGACATGGCGCACTTCGCGGGCCTGGTGGCGGGGCGGGCGCATCCCTCGCCGGTGCCGCACGCCGACATCGTCACGACCACCACCCACAAGACGCTGCGGGGCCCCCGCGGCGGGATGATCCTCGCCGGCGCCGCCTTCGCCAAGGCGGTGGACAAGCAGATCTTCCCGGCGACCCAGGGCGGGCCGCTGATGCACGTCATCGCGGCCAAGGCGGTGGCGCTGGGCGAGGCGCTCCGGCCGGAGTTCGCGGACTACGCGCGGCAGGTGGTGGCCAACGCGCGGGCGCTGGGCGAGGCGCTGGCCGAGCGCGGCTACACGCTGGTCTCCGGGGGCACGGACACGCACCTGCTGCTGGTGGACTTGAGGAGCCGCAAGCTGACCGGCAAGCTGGTCGAGGAGACGCTGGGCCGGGCCGGCATCACGGTCAACAAGAACACCATTCCGGGCGACACCGAGCCGGCGATGGTCACCAGCGGCATCCGGATCGGGACGCCCGCGCTGACGACCCGGGGGATGCGGGAGGGCGAGATGCGCCTGGTCGCGGAGCTGATTGACCGGGCGGTGGCGCGGCGGGACGATTGGCGGCAGCTTGAGGGCGTGCGGCGCGAGGTCGGCGAGCTGGCGGAGCGGTTCCCCCTCTACGGGTGGCCGAGCCGTGAGGCGGCGGGCGGGGTCTAGCGGGGTCTCGCGCCGCCGGCGGGCGGGCGGAGCGCCGCCATGACCGACGGCGACGACGACCGGAGGCGGGCGCGCGCCTCGCAGCAGGTCATCGCGTCGTCCCTCGAGGACCTGCGCGGCCGGCAGCGCCGGCGCTCGCGCTGGCGGGCGCTGCTGACGCTCGCGCTCCTGGCGGTCGTCGTGTGGGGCGCGAACGATCTGCTGGCCGGCGATCCGGTGCGCGGCGCGCTGGCCACGAACCCCGCCTTCGACCGCGTCGCCCTCACGGGCCACCTGCGCTGGTACGTGGATCCCACCACGCTCGTCCTCGACCTTCAGGCGGTCACCGCGCGCGACAGCGCCGACGCGCTGCGCGCCGCGCTCGCGGTGGGGCGGCAGTTGCCGCTCCCCGGCCTGGTGCGGCGGGTGGTGCTGGCGCGCGGCGGGACGCCGGTGTACGCCGTGGACGGCGCGACGTTCCGGCGCCTGGGGCGCGACGGTGGCAATCCCGTGATCGCGCTCCGGCGCCTGGCGGCCGCGCTGGTGCCCGCCGGCGGGGCGGGCGGCGCGGCGCCCGGCGACCCCG
>JAJYLI010000243.1 GCA_021787855.1 bacterium
GGCGGCCGATCGCGCCCCGCCGGTCCCCGGGCCCCCGGCGCCCGCCCGCGCCCCGCGCCGGGCCCCCGGCCACGGGAACGACGCCAGGAACGCCGCGATGCGGCCGCGGAAGTAGATCGGCAGCGTGAGGATGGCGCCGAGCTGGATGACGATGGAGAACATCTTCCAGTAGCCGCTCTCCAGGCTCACCCCCACCAGCGCCTCCGTGATCCTCAGGTGCGCCGTCGAGCTGACGGGCAGGAACTCGGTGAGGCCCTCGACCACGCCGAGCAGGCCGCTCAGCCAGAACGGGTTCACGCGCGTCTCCTCGGGTGGCTCATCCCCCCTCCATCACAGCCGGTCCCACAGCAACGCCGCCAGCCCCACCACCATCGCCACCTTGAGCGCGGCCCGCGCGCCGCCCAGGCGCCGGCGGCCCAGGCGCACGATCAGCCAGACGAGCCCCACGTCGAGCAGCGTCACCAGGACGCCGTAGCGCCAGCCGTACGACCCCGACGCCCACGGCGCGAGCGAGACGGGGATGAACACCGCCAGAATCGCCGCGGCGAGGGCGAAGGCGGCCTCGAGCCCCCAGGCGATGGGGACCGTCTGCCGGCCGATCGCCATGTCGCCGCGCACGTCCTCCAGGTCCTTCACCACCTCGCGCGCCAGGTGGAGGAACGCCGCCAGCACCGCGGCCACCAGGCCCGCATGCCAGTCGCCCGCGGCCGCGGCGCCGAAGACGAGCGGCACGCTGGCCACCACCGCCACCGCCAGATTGCCGGCCAGCCCGCGCGGCTTGAGCAGCGGCGAGTAGGCGAGCATCACCACCAGCGCGGCGAGGCCCAGCGCGAACACCGTGCCGTTCACCCACCACGCCGCCCACAACCCCAGCCCGCCGGCCACGCCGGCCACCGCCAGCGCCGTGCCGCGCGAGACCGCCCCCGTCACCAGCGGGCGCAGCGGCCGGTTGATCCGGTCGGCCTCGACGTCGAAATAGTCGTTGGACGCGTTGCCCGCCGCGCCGAGGCCGATCGCGCTGCCCATGGCCCAGGCGAGCTGGCCGGGGATCGCCACCGCGCCCAGCGCGAGGAACCCGCCCACCGCCACGCCCCCCGCGGCGATCACCAGGTTCCGCGGCCGCACCAGCGCCAGCGGGCCCGGCGCCACGGCCGGCACGGCGGCGCCGGCCGCGCCGGCCGCCGCGATCCCCTGCTCCCCCATCGGCTCAGCCTCCAACGACGGTGGCATACAGGGCCTCGTACCGGGGCACCACGCGGTCGGTGGAGAACTCCGCCGCCCGCTCGCGCGCGGCGGCGGACGCCGCCCGCCACCGCGCCGCGTCGGCCAGCAGCTCGATCGCGCCCTCGGCCATCGCCTCGACGTCGCCGACCGGCGCCAGGCAGCCCGTCACGCCGTTCTCCACCACCTCCGGCAGGCCGCCGGCGTCGCAGCCCACCACCGGCACGCCGGTGGCCTGCGCCTCCAGCGCGGAGAGCCCGAAGGACTCGACCTGCGTCGGCAGCAGGTAGAGGTCGGCCCAGCGCAGCGCCTGCGCCACGTCCTCCACCTTCCCCAGGAAGCGCACCGAGCGCCGCACCCCCAGCGCCTCCGCCTCGCGCTCGGCCACGGCGCGGTCCGGCCCGTCGCCCACCAGCACCAGCCGCGCGGGCACCTTCTCCCGCACCCTGGCGAACACCCGCACCACGTCCTGCAGCCGCTTCACCGGGCGCATGTTGGAGATGTGCATCAGCGTCTTCTCGGCCGCGCCGTCACCGCAGCAGCCCGCCGCCCGCGGGTGGAACTCCTCCAGGCTCACGAAGTTGGGGATGACCTCGATCTGGCAGGCGCCGCAGCCGAAGGCGCGGTAGGTCTCGTCCCGCAGATACCGGGAGACCGCGGAGATCGCGTCGGAGTGCTCGATCGAGTACCGGGTGATGGTGAAGTAGCTGGGGTCCTGCCCCACCAGCGTGATGTCGGTGCCGTGCAGCGTGGTCACCACGGACACCCGCTGCCCCGACTCCCGCAGCAGCTCCTGCGCCTCCAGCGCGCTCATCGCGTGCGGGATGGCGTAGTGGGCGTGGATGACCTGGAGCTGCTCCTTCACGGCGACCTCGTGCAGCATCACCGCCAGCGCCAGCGAGTAGGGCGGGTGCTCGAACAGCGGGTAGGCGCCGATCTTCACCTCGTGGAAGCTCACCCGCTCGTCGAACTCCTTGAGGCGGAACGGCTGGGCGTAGGAGATGAAGTGCACGTCGTGGCCGCGCCGGGCCAGCGCGAGGCCCAGCTCGGTGGCGACCGCGCCGGAGCCGCCGTACGTCGGATAGCAGACGATGCCGATTTTCATGGCTCAGGGGTCCGCCGCACGATACCCGGACAGCACGGCCCGCGCCAGCGCCTCCGGCGAGTCCGCGGCGTCGAATTGCGCCGCGGGGGCGCGGAGCTGGTGGCGCAGCCAGGTCTCCTGGCGGCGCGCGTAGCGCCGCGTGGCCGCGGCGATGGCGTCCGCCAGCGCGCCCTCGGGGAGCCGGCCTTCCACCACCGCCACGGCCTCGCGGTAGCCGACGGCGTCCAGGCCCGGCGCGCCGCGCGGCACGCCCGCCGCCAGCAGCCGCCGCACCTCGTCCACCAGCCCCGCCGCCACCATGGCC
>JAJYLI010000078.1 GCA_021787855.1 bacterium
GCCAGGCCGGCGTAGCTCAGCTCCGGCACCAGGGCCGGCAGCACCGCCTTGAGGCTGAACGAGCCGTGGAACGCCGGATGGTACACGTGGTTGCGGACCACCGGCAGCAGGTCCACCAGCTTGCCCTCCAGCTCCAGCAGCGGCCCGGCCAGCGCGGGCACGGCTTCGGCCAGGCCGCGGACGCACTGCCGCTCGAACCCGGCGTTGTACGCCACGATCGCCACGGCGCCCTCGCACGCCTCGACCAGCCGCTCGGCCAGGAGGGGCCGCGGGTCGCCCGGGCCCGACGCCAGGTGCTCGTGGTGCCGCGGCTCGCCCGCCCCGCGATCCAGGAAGAACGAGAACTGCACGGGCACGGCGTCGTACGGGCGGCAGCCGGGCCAGACCGGGATCGCGGGGCCCACGGTCTCGAAGTCGAGGAAGCCCAGGGGCCGCCGGTCGAACGGCCGGAGGGCGGCGGCCAGGCCGGGCTCGACGATCGTCCGGCCCGCCTGCACCGCGCGCCGCTGGCGCTCCGGGATGTCGCCCAGATCCAGATCGCCGGGCAGGTCCGCGATGGTGGCGTAGCCCTGGCGCTCCAGCTCGCGGGCGCGCTTCCCCCAGCGGTACAGCGTGCCGAGGTGGTGCTCCGGGAGCGTGGGCCAGCAGCGGCTCTTGAAGGGGCACTCGTAGGGCGTGTCGCAGTGGTCGCCGATGGGGACGTCGGGGAGGGGGCCGCCCAGCGCCTCGAGCTGCTCGGCGATCCGCTCGGGGATGAGCGGCAGCATGCCTTCCACACGCCCGGTCACGTCCTCGCGCGCGAACAGGTTGGAGAGATCGGGGTGGCGGCACGCCCGGTCGAGGTGCATCAGCTCCACGCGGGACACGTCGAGTCCGGCGCGGCGCACCACGTGGGCCTGGATGGCCGCGTCGGGGATGTGCTCGTCCTTGACGGACGTGGTGGACTTGACCTCGACCAGCGCGAAGCCGCCGCCCTCCCGGCGCGCGAGGATGTCCACCGCGACGAACACGTCGTCGGCGACGAACGAGGCCTCGTACACCGCCGGCGCCCCGCCGGCCAGCAGCGCGGCGGTGCGCGCCACGCGCGCGTCCGCGGCCTGGTGCGGCAGGCTCACCAGCGCGCCGCCGGGCACGTATTCCCGGGCGGCCGCGCCGACCCGGTGGCCGCGGTCGAACGTGGCCTGGAGGAGGAAGTCCGGCACCAGCTCGGGGGCGTCGGGCTCGTGGACCCGCCACCACAGCTGCTTGAGGCACTGCAGGCCGGCGGTGAACCGGGACTTCGACAGGCGGTGCGCCACGCTCCCAAGTTAGCGCGCCCGGGAGACAAAAGCGCCCGGGGTTGCCCCCGGGCGCTCGCTCCGGCACCGGCGCCGGCTACTCCTCCAGCATGCCGGCCGCGACCTCGGGCGCCGGCACGCCGGCCGGCTCGACCGGCGGCGGCGGCGGCGGCTCGAAGCCCGCCGGCGGCTCCACGTCAATCTCGTGGTAGCGGTAGATGCCGGTCCCCGCCGGGATCAGGTGCCCGATGATGATGTTCTCCTTGAGGCCCAGCAGGTCGTCCCGCGCGCCCCGGATCGCCGCGTCGGTCAGCACGCGGGTGGTCTCCTGGAAGCTCGCGGCCGAGATGAAGGACTGGGTCGTCAGGCTCGCCTTGGTGATCCCCAGCAGCAGCGGCTCCGCGGACGCCGGCTTGCCGCCCTTGCGGGTGACCCGGGTGTTCTCCTCGCGGAAGCTCACCTTGTCCACGTGCTCGCCCTCCAGGAACTCGGTGTCGCCCGGGTCCTGGATGCGCACCTTCTGCAGCATCTGCTTGACGATGACGCCGATGTGCTTGTCGTTGATCTTCACGCCCTGCAGCCGGTACACCTCCTGCACCTC
The DNA here is from genome assembly GCA_021787855.1 of bacterium. Lineage (GTDB taxonomy): Bacteria > Gemmatimonadota > Gemmatimonadetes > Gemmatimonadales > JACORV01 > Fen-1245. Next base: position 1,879 of record JAJYLI010000078.1, read on the forward strand.
GTTGAGGAGGTACTCCTGCACCGCGCGCGGGCCCTTGATCCGCAGGATGTCGTGCGGGTTGACGGGCCCCTCGGTGAGGCGGTCGCCCGCGCGCACCCGGTCGCCCTCGTGCACCCGGAGGTGCTTGCCGGCCGGCACCTCGTAGAGCAGCGGCTCCTGCGCGTCGTCGCTCACCACCGTGCCGTCCTTGAGGGTGCGGATGTGGTGGACGACGACCTCGCGCTTGCCGCGCTTGATGTCGCCGAAGCGCACCACCCCGTCAATCTCGGAGATGGTCGCCGGGTCCTTGGGCCGCCGCGCCTCGAACAGCTCGGCCACCCGCGGCAGGCCGCCGGTGATGTCGCGCGTCTTGTAGGCTTCGCGGCTGATCTTCGCCAGGATCTGGCCGGCGGTGATCTCCTCGCCGTCCTCCACCGTGAGCTGCGAGCCCTCCGGCACCACGAAGTCGCGGACCCGCTTCTCCTTGCCGCCCTTGGCCTGCACCACCTCGAGGTGCGGGTGCAGCTTCTTCTCGCGGTCCTCGATGATCACCCGCTGGCGCAGCCCGGTGAGCTCGTCGAACTCCTCGCGGATGGTCTCGTCCTCGACCACGTCGCGGAACCGCACGATGCCCGCGGTGTCGCTGATGATCGGCGTGGTGTAGGGGTCCCAGGTGAACAGCAGCCCGTCGCGCTTGACGACCTCGCCGCTCTGCACGGCCAGGCGGGCGCCGAGCGGCACCTGGAAGCGGGAGCGCACCCGGCCGTCGTCGTCCAGCAGGATCAGCTCGCCGTCGTGCTTGGTGACGATGCGCTGCCCGTCGGCCGCCTCGACGAACTGCAGCCGGTCGCCGTACTCCACCCGGCCCTCCAGCTTGCTCTTGCGGGCCGTGACCTCGGCGATGCGGGCGGCGGTGCCGCCGATGTGGAAGGTCCGCAGGGTGAGCTGGGTGCCGGGCTCGCCGATGGACTGCGCGGCCAGGATCCCCACCGCTTCCCCGATGTCCACCATGTCCATGGTGGCGAGGTTGCGCCCGTAGCACATCCGGCACAGGCCCCGCTTGGACTCGCAGGTCAGCACCGAGCGGATGCGCACCTCCTCGATCCCCGCGTCCTCGATGGCCTGCGCGGTGGCCTCGTCAATCAGCGCGCCCGCGGCCACCAGCACCTTGGGGTCGCCGTGGTCGTCCAGCTCGTGCGGGTCGAAGATGTCGTCCGCCGCCACGCAGCCCACGATGCGCTCCGACAGCGGCTCGACGATGTCCTCGCCCTCCTTCAGCGCCTGGACGTCCAGCCCCAGCACCGTGCCGCAGTCCTCCTCGGTGATGGTGACGTCCTGCGCCACGTCCACCAGCCGCCGCGTGAGGTAGCCCGCGTCGGCCGTCTTCAGGGCCGTGTCCGCCAGGCCCTTGCGCGCGCCGTGGGTGGAGATGAAGTACTCCAGCACCGACAGCCCCTCGCGGAAGTTCGAGCGGATGGGACTTTCGATGATCTCGCCGATGCCGCCGGTCAGCTTCTTCTGCGGCTTGGCCATCAGGCCGCGCATGCCCGCGAGCTGGCGGATCTGGTCGCGCGAGCCGCGCGAGCCGGAGTCGAACATCATGAACACGGGGTTGAAGCCGCCCTGCGCCCCGCCCATCCCGCGCACCATCTCGTCCGCGATGTCGTTGTTGGCGTGCGTCCAGGCGTCAATCACCCGGTTGTAGCGCTCCCCGTTGGTGATCGAGCCGCTCTGGTAGGCCTTCTGGAAGCGCTGGATGCGCTCCTCCGCCGCCGCGAGCATCTTGCCCTTGGCGACCGGGATCTGCAGGTCCTCGATGCCGATCGAGATGCCGCCCAGCGTGGCGAAGCCGAACCCCGCCGCCTTCAGCCGGTCGAGGAACTCCACCGTCGGCGCCAGCCCCAGCCGCCGGTACGCCGCGAACACCAGGTCCGACAGGCTCTTCTTGCGCATCGTGTCGTTCTGGAACTGCAGCTCCCGCGGCAGGATGGCGTTGAACAGCACCCGCCCCACCGTGGTCTCGATCCAGCGGCCGCGGCCCGCCGCGTCCGCCCACCAGTAGCGCGCCGGGCTGTGGTAGTGCACCCGCCGGTGCAGCAGCGCGGTCTCCACCTCCGCCACGTCGCCGAACGCCGGCACGCCCGGCCGCTGGAACGCGGTGGCGAAGTCCACCGGCTCCTTGGTCAGGAAGTAGCAGCCCAGCACCATGTCCTGGCTCGGCTCGGCCACCGGCCGCCCGTCCGAGGGCTTGAGGATGTTGTTGCTGGAGATCATCAGCAGCCGGCTCTCCAGCTGCGCCTCGAACGACAGCGGCACGTGCACCGCCATCTGGTCGCCGTCGAAGTCCGCGTTGAACGCCGCGCACACCAGCGGGTGGATGCGGATGGCCTTGCCCTCCACCAGCACCGGCTCGAACGCCTGGATGCCCAGGCGGTGCAGCGTCGGCGCCCGGTTCAGCAGCACCGGGTGGTCCTGGATGATCTCCTCCAGGATCTCGTACACCTCCGGGCTCTCGCGCTCGACGATCTTCTTGGCCCGCTTGACCGTCTCGGCGATGCCCTTCTCCACCAGCTTGTGGATGATGAACGGCTTGAACAGCTCCACCGCCATGGTCTTGGGCAGCCCGCACTGGTGCAGCCGCAGCTCCGGGCCCACCACGATCACCGAGCGGCCGGAGTAGTCCACCCGCTTGCCCAGCAGGTTCTGCCGGAACCGGCCCTGCTTGCCCTTGAGCATGTCGGACAGCGACTTCAGCGGCCGCTTGCCGCGCCCCCGGATCGCCTTGCTGCGGCGGCCGTTGTCGAACAGCGCGTCCACCGCCTCCTGCAGCATCCGCTTCTCGTTGCGGAGGATCACCTCCGGCGCGCGGTGCTGCATCAGCTTCTGCAGCCGGTTGTTGCGGTTGATCACCCGGCGGTACAGGTCGTTGAGGTCGCTGGTGGCGAACCGCCCGCCGTCCAGCGGCACCAGGGGCCGCAGGTCGGGCGGGATGACCGGCACGACGTCCAGGATCATCCACGCCGGGTTGTTCCGCAGGTCGCCGACCTCGCCGGAGTTGCGGAACGCGTCCACCACCTTGAGCCGCTTGAGCAGCTGCTTCTTGCGGTGCTGGCTGGTCTCGCCGCCCACCTCGCCGCGCAGCCGCTCGGACAGCTTGTCCACGTCCAGCCGGTCGAGCAGCGCCCGCAGCGCCGGGGCGCCGATGTCGGCCTTGAAGGCCGTGTCGCCCGCCTCGCGCGCCTTCTGCCGCAGCGCCAGGTACTCGTCCTCGTCCAGCAGCTGCCGCTCCTCCACGTCCTGCTGGCCGGGCTCGATCACCACGTAGTTGGTGTAGTAGATCACCCGCTCCAGGTTGCGGAGCGTGATGTCCAGCAGGTTGGCCATCGGGCTCGGCAGCGTCTTGAAGAACCAGATGTGCGCCACCGGCACCGCCAGCTCGATGTGCCCCATCCGCTCGCGCCGCACCTTCGACAGCGTCACCTCGACGCCGCAGCGGTCGCAGATCACGCCGCGGTAGCGGATCCGCTTGTACTTGCCGCAGTGGCACTCCCAGTCCTTCACCGGGCCGAAGATGCGCTCGCAGAACAGCCCGTCCCGCTCCGGCTTGAAGGAGCGGTAGTTGATGGTCTCGGGCTTGGTGACCTCGCCCCAGGACCACCAGGTGCGCTGGCCCTGCATCTCCAGGCGCTCGCGCTCCTTGGAGTCCTTCGGCCCCCGGATCTCCTCGGGGGAGGCGATCCGGACCTGCATGTAATCGAAGCTCGAGCCCGTGCGCTCGCGGGGGCTGCGGAAGTCGATCATCGGCTACTCCTCACCGTCTTCGGTGGTCCCGAGCATCACGCGGATGCCGAGGGCCTGCATTTCCTTCACCAGCACGTTGAACGACTCGGGAATGCCGGGCTCGGGCAGGTTCTGGCCCTTGACGATGGCCTCGTACACCCGGCTGCGGCCGTTCACGTCGTCGGACTTGACCGTCAGCATCTCCTGCAGCGTGTGCGCCGCGCCGTAGGCCTCCAGCGCCCACACCTCCATCTCGCCGAACCGCTGGCCGCCGAACTGCGCCTTGCCGGCGAGCGGCTGCTGGGTGACCAGCGAGTACGGGCCGATGGAGCGGGCGTGGATCTTGTCGTCCACCAGGTGCGACAGCTTCATCATGTAGATGTGGCCGACCGTCACCTCGCCGGCGAACGGCTGGCCGCTGCGCCCGTCCCGCAGCCGCATCTTGCCCCCGGGCGTCAGGCCCGCCAGCGCCAGCAGCTCGCCGGCGGCGGCGTCGAGGTCCGCCTCGGCCTTGCCGCGCAGCGCCGCGGCCAGGGCCGGGTGGCCGTCGGCCTCCAGGACCGCGTCGGGGCCGGTGTGCCTGGCCAGCTGCCCCTCGATGGCCTTGGCGCCCTTCTTGAGGTCCCCCTTCTGGACCTTGGTCAGCTCCTCGTCCGCGCCCAGGCGCTCGTGGACCTCGGCCTCCGCCTGCCAGCCGGCCTGGGTGCGCTCGCCCAGCTCCCGCGCGGCGGCGGTCAGGAACTCCCGCACGCCGCGGAACAGGTCGCGGGTCTCCGGGCTGGCGTTGCGGCCGCCCAGGGCCGCCAGGCGCACCGAGGTGAGGTCGGGCCGGTCGCCGTTGCGCGCGCTGATCTTCGGCAGGTCCGCCAGCAGCCGGCCGGTCCGCTCCGCGTCCAGCGCCGGCGCCGCCGCCTTCAGGTGCAGCGCCTGCGCGGCCCAGGTGAGCCCCGCCAGGCGCAGCAGCAGCCCGATCTCGTCCTCGTTGGCCCCCTGGAACACCGGCGTCTTGGCCGCGAAGCCCAGGATCGCCGCGCACCAGCCGAGGTGCGTCTCCAGGATCTGGCCCACGTTCATCCGGCTCGGCACCCCCAGCGGGTTGAGCACGATGTCCACCGGGCGGCCGTCGGGGAGGAACGGCATGTCCTCCTCGGGGACGATCCGCGCGATGATGCCCTTGTTCCCGTGGCGGCCGGCCATCTTGTCGCCCACCGAGATCTTGCGCTTCTCGGCGATGTACACCTTCACCAGCTGGATCACGCCCGGCGGCAGCTCGTCGGGCTGGAGGATGTTGTCAATCTGCCCTTCCGCCTTCTCCTCGAGCTTGGCGCGCTCGCCGGCCGCGGCCTCGACGATCTGGCGCAGCCGCTCGTTGGCGGTCTTGTTCGCCACGCGCAGCGTCTTGAGGTCCACGTCCGACAGGCTGATGCTCTCCAGCACGGGCTTGGTGAGCTTGGTCCCCGCGGCGAGGTACTCCTCCACCGTGCCGGCCTTGAGGCACAGCGCGATGTCCTGGCCCAGCAGCTCGTGCAGCAGGTCCTCGTGCAGCGCCGCGGTGACGCGGGCCTTCTCCTCCGCCTCGAGGCGGCGCACCTCGCCGATCCGCTCGCCGCGGTCCTTCTCCACCACCTGGTCCTCGACGCGCGAGAAGATCTTCACGTCAATGACCACGCCCTCCATCCCCGGCGGGACCTTGAGGGAGGAGTCCTTCACGTCCTTGGCCTTCTCGCCGAAGATGGCGGTGAGCAGCTTCTCCTCCGGCGACAGCTCGGTCTCGCCCTTGGGGGTGATCTTCCCCACCAGGATGTCGCCCGGCTTGACGTGGGCCCCGATGCGCACGATGCCGCGCTCGTCGAGATCCACCAGCGACTCCTCGGCGACGTTCGGGATCTCGCGGGTGATCTCCTCCTGGCCCCGCTTGGTGTCGCGGACGTGCAGCTCCAGCTCCTGGATGTGGATGGACGAATAGACGTCGTCCTTCACCAGGCGCTCGGAGAGGACGATGGCGTCCTCGAAGTTGTGGCCGTACCACGGCATGAAGGCGACCAGCACGTTGGCGCCCAGGGCCAGCTCGCCCCGGTCGGTGCCGGCGCCGTCGGCGATGACCTCGCCCGCGGCGATCTTCTGGCCCCGCTCCACGACCGGCCGCTGGTTGATCGCGGTGTCCTGGTTGGTGCGCCAGAACTTCTTGAGCCGGTAGCGGTCGTGCTGGGTGAGCCGCGCCAGCGGGTGCTCGATGCGCCGGCCGTCCTCGGAGCCGGTGTCCACGATGATCTCGTCGGCGGTGACGCGCTTGATCACGCCGGCGCGCCGCGCCGCGACCACCGCGCCGGAGTCGCGGGCCACCTTGGCCTCCAGGCCGGTGCCCACCAGCGGCGCCTCGGGGTTCAGCAGCGGCACCGACTGCCGCTGCATGTTCGAGCCCATCAGCGCGCGGTTGGCGTCGTCGTGCTCCAGGAACGGGATCAGCGCCGCGGCGATGGAGACCAGCTGCTCCGGCGCCACGTCCATGTAGTCCACCCGCTCCGGCGCCAGCATCGGGTAGTCGTCGCGCTTGCGGCACAGCACCAGCGTGTCGCGGAACGTGCCGTCGGGGTTCAACGCCGTGTTGGCCTGCGCGACGGCGAAGTCCTCCTCTTCCGAGGCCGACAGCCAGCGGATCTCCCCCGTCACCTTGCCGTCCTTGACCACCCGCAGCGGCGTCTCGATGAACCCGAGATCGTTGACCCGCGCGAAGGTCGAGAGGCTGGTGATCAGGCCGATGTTCGGCCCTTCCGGCGTCTCGATCGGGCACATCCGGCCGTACTGCGAGTAGTGCACGTCGCGGACCTCGAAGCCGGCCCGCTCCCGCGTCAGGCCGCCGGGCCCCAGGGCGCTGAGGCGCCGCTTGTGGGTCAGCTCCGCCAGCGGGTTGGTCTGGTCCATGAACTGCGACAGCTGCGACGAGCCGAAGAACGCCTGGATCACCGCGCTCACCGTCCGCGCGTTCACCAGGTCGTCGAGGGTGATCTTCTCCGGATCGTTGTTGATGCTCATCCGCTCCTTGATGAGCCGCGCCATGCGCGACAGGCCGACGGACAGCTGGTTGGCGATCAGCTCGCCCACCGAGCGCACCCGGCGGTTGCCCAGGTGGTCAATGTCGTCGGTGTGGCCGCGGCCCTCGTGCAGCTCGATCAGGTAGCGCACGATGGCGATGAAGTCGTCCTGCGTCAGCACCGTGTGGTCGGGGGGGATCTTGAGCCCCAGGCGCTGGTTGATCTTGTAGCGGCCCACCCGGCCCAGGTCGTAGCGCTTGGGCGAGAAGAACAGGCGCTCCAGGGCGGTGCGCGCGGTCTCGACGTTGGGCGCCTCGCCGGGCCTGAGCAGCGAGTAGATCTGCGCCAGGGCCTCGGCCTCGGTGGTCGTGGGGTCCTTGGCCAGGGTGTTCTTGATCAGCGGCGACTCGCCGCGCCCGCCGGGCAGGAACACATCCACCCGGGCCACGCCCGCCTTCTTGAGCCGCTTGCGCGTCGTCTCGGTCAGCTCCTTGCCGCGCTCGACCAGCACCTCGCCGGTGGCGGGGTCCGCCACGTCGAACGCCAGGATCTGGTGCTGCTCGCGCTCCCGCTGGGCCGCCGGCAGCTCGTCCGCGTCGTCCACGTTCACCTGGGTGTAGCCGGCGAACACCGTCACCCCGGTCACGCCGGAGCGCCGCAGGGCGTGCAGGGTCTCGAGCGTCAGCTCGTCGCCCTCCTTCGCCAGCGGCGCGCCCTTCGGCTCCTCCGGGTTGGGCACGTCGGCGGCCACCACCGTCCCCAGGATCTCGCGGCGCTGGCTCCGGGCCTGCAGGTTGCCGGTGATGTCCAGCGCCTTCTTGGCGAAGAACAGCCCCAGGATCTCCGAGTTGGTCGAGTAGCCGAACGCCCGCAGCAGCGCGGTGGCCGGGAACTTCTTCTTCTTGTCAATGTGCACGTACACCACGTCGTGGATGTCGAGGGTGAACTCGACCCACGAGCCGCGGAACGGGATGATCCGCGCCGAGAACAGCCGCTGCCCGTTGGGGTGGATGGTCTCCTCGAACACCACGCCCGGCGAGCGGTGCAGCTGCGAGACGATGACCCGCTCCGCCCCGTTGATGACGAACGTGCCCAGCGGGGTCAGCAGCGGCAGCTCGCCCAGGTAGACTTCCTTCTCGAGGATGTTCTTGGGCCGGCGCACGCCGCCGACCTCCTCGAGGATCAGCAGCCGCAGGGTGGCCTTGAGGGGCGCCGAGTAGGTCATGTCCCGCTCGATGCACTCCTCGACGGAGTACTTCGGCTCGCCGATGGCGTACTTCACGAACTCCAGCGAGTAGTTCTCGTTGACGTCGGTGATCGGGAACAGGTCGCGGAACACCCGCTCCAGGCCGACGTCGGCCCGCTCGGCCGCCTCGTCGTGCGCCAGCAGCGCCTCGAAGGCCCGGGTCTGGATGTCCAGGAGGTGGGGCATCTCCATCCCCTCCTCCAGCTTGCCGAACGAGATCGGGCTCAGCGTCTCAGCCATTGCAGTTCCTTCGGGCAGCACAAAAGGCCCCGGGTGCGAGGGGCGTCGGCCTGCGATTGCCGGCGACGGACGTAATCGTTCTGCCTACTTCAACTCGACGGTGGCGCCTTGCTCTTCGAGCTTCGCCTTGATCGCCTGGGCCTCCACCTTGCTCAGGCCCTCCTTGACCGTGCTGGGCGCGCCGTCCACCAGGTCCTTGGCCTCCTTGAGGCCCAGGGTGGTGACTTCGCGCACCACCTTGATGACCTGGATCTTCTTCGCGCCCGCGTCCTTGAGGAGGACGGTGAACTCGGTCTGCTCCTCGACCGCGGGGGCGGCGCCCGCCGGAGCGCCCGGCGCCGCGGCCGCCGGCGCCGCGAGGATCGTCACGTTGAACTTGGCCTTGAACGCCTCGATGAGGTCGGCCAGGTCGGTCACCGACATCTGCCCGATCGCCTCGAGAATGTCGTCCTTCGACAGGGTCGTGGTTGCCATTGCGTTCCTCTCCTGCGGTTCAGGCAGCGTGGTCGCGCTGCGAGCGAAGCGCCTCCACGGCGCCGACGAATGTGGACAGCAGCCCGGTGAGGGCGCCGGCGAAGCCGGCCAGCGGCGCCTGCAGCGCGCCGGCGAGCTGCGCCAGCAGCACCTCGCGCGGCGGGAGCTGGGCGAGGCGCCGGACCTGCTCGGGCGTGACTTCCCGTCCTTCCACCACCGCGGCCTTGACCGCGGGCTTCTCGAACTCCTTGGCGAACTCGGTCAGCACCTTGGCGGCGCCGGCGGCGTCGGTGGCCGTGAGCGCCACCGCCGTCGGGCCCGCGAAGTGCGCCTCCAGGACCGCGAACCGCGACGCCTTGAGCGCCCGGAGCGCCAGGGTGTTCTTGACCACCAGGTACTCGACCCCGGCCCGGCGCAGCCGCCGCCGCAGCTCGGTCGCCCGCCCCACGTCCAGGCCGGCGTAGTCGGTCACGTACATGGTGCTGGCCCCCTCCAGCTTCGCGGCCAGCGCGCTCACCGCCGTTTCCTTCTCGGTGCGGTTCATCGGTACAACCCCGGATCAACCCGGACGCCGGGGCCCATCGTGCTCGACAGCGCCACGGTCCGGATGTAGGTGCCCTTGGCGGACGAGGGCTTGGCCCGCACGATCGTGTCCATGAAGGCCGTGAAGTTGGCCTCCAGCTGCTCCACCGTGAAGCTCACCTTCCCGATCGGCGCGTGGATGTTGCCCGTCTTGTCCACCCGGTACTCGATCTTGCCGCCCTTGATGTCCCGCACCGCCTTGGCCACGTCCATCGTCACCGTGCCGGCCTTGGGGTTGGGCATCAGGCCGCGGGGCCCGAGGACCCGGCCCAGCGGGCCGAGCTGGCCCATGACGTCGGGCGTGGCGACGATGGCGTCCACGTCCAGCCACCCCTCCTTGAGCTTGGCGATGTACTCGGTGCCCACGAAGTCGGCCCCGGCGTCCTGGGCCTCCTTCACGCGCTCCCCCTGGGTGAGCACCAGCACCCGCACCTTCTTGCCCGTGCCGCTCGGCAGCACCACGGTGCCGCGGACGATCTGGTCGGCGTGCCGCGGGTCCACCCCCAGCCGGAGCGCCACGTCCACGGTCTCGTCGAACTTGGCGTACGCGGCCCGCTTGACCCGCTCCAGCGCCTCGCGCGGCTGGAAGCGCGCGCCGGCCTCGAGGCCGGCCGCGGCCGCCCGGAACTTCTTCCCCCGGGTCGCCATCAGTCCTTCACCTCGATGCCCATGGACCGCGCCGTGCCGGCCACCATGGCCATGGCCTGCTCCACGGTGTTGGCGTTGAGGTCGGGCATCTTCCGCTCGGCGATCCGGCGGACCTGCTCGCGGGTCACCGCGCCCACCTTCTGGCGGTTGGGCGTCGAGGAGCCCTTCTCCAGGCCCGCCTCCTTGAGCAGCAGGATCGCCGCCGGCGGCGTCTTGGTGATGAACGTGAACGAGCGGTCGGCGTACACCGTGACCACGACGGGGATGAGCATCCCCGGCTGGTCGGCCGTCCGCGCGTTGAACTGCTTGCAGAACTCCATGATGTTGAGGCCATGGGGCCCCAGCGCCGAGCCGACGGGCGGCGCCGGGGTCGCCGCTCCGGCCGCAACCTGGAGCTTGACGACGGCTTGAACCTTCTTCGGTGGCATGCGTCCCTCGTCCTCACGCCGCGGCCTTGAGCCGGCCGCCAGCTGCCGCGATGCCCGCGCGGTCGCGGGATCAACCTCTCGTCAGTGCGCCCGCAGCTGCAGGTAATCCAGCTCCACGCTCGTCGGGCGCCCGAACAGGCTCACCGACACCCGCACCTTGCCCTTGTCCACCAGGACGTCCTCGACCGTGCCGCTGAAGTCCGAGAAGGGCCCCTCGATGATCTCCACCACCTGGCCCACGAGGAACGGAATCTCCTCCTTGGGCTCCGACTCCCCCACGGGCTCCGCGATGCCGAGCAGCCGGTTGACCTCCTCCGGCCTCAACGGCATCGGGTCGCGGCCCGTGCCGACGAACTTGATCACGCCCTGGATGTTGTTGATGACGTGGAGGGTCTCCTGGTTGGCGACCATCTCCACCAGCACGTATCCGGGGTACAGCTTCCGCTCGACGTTGACCTTCTTGCCGTTCTTGATCTCCACCACGTCCTGGACCGGCACCAGCGCCTGGCGGATCGGCTTCTCCTCCGCCGGCCGCGGGTCCTCCTGGATACGCCGGTCAATCAGCGAGCGCACCTTGTTCTCGTGCCCCGCCGTCGTCTGGATGGCGTACCACCGGTGCTCCATCGCCGTGCCCTGCATCAGCCGAACCATCGCGGCAGCCAGTTGGTGAAGATCGCCTGGAGGATGATGTCCATCAGGCCGATCAGCAGCATCACGATGAACACGAACAGCAGGATGAC
>JAJYLI010000244.1 GCA_021787855.1 bacterium
CGGCGCCCGGGGCGCCCGCGCCGCCCTCCCCCCAGCGGGCCGCGTACGCCGTCAGCGCCTCGCCGGCGCTGTGGCTCCGCTCGAACCGGTAGGCGAACGGCTCCACGCCCCGGCCGCGCAGCGCCGCCAGCTTCTCGCGCCGCGCCGCCTCCGCCGCCGTCCGGGTCGCCGGCCGCGCGGCGCCCCCGCCCCCGCCCCCGCCCGCGGCGCTCATCGGGCCGTCCCGCCGTAGCGCTTCAGGTAGGCCTCGATGAACGCGTCCAGGTCCCCATCCATCACCCGCTGCACGTCCCCGACCTTCAGCTCGGTGCGGTGATCGTTGACCATCGTGTACGGCTGGAAGACGTAGGAGCGGATCTGGTTGCCCCACGAGTTGTCCGTCTTGGTCGCCTCCAGCGCCTGGCGCTTCTTCTCCTGCTCGTCCAGCGCCCGCTGGTACAGGGCCGCCCGCAGCATCTTCATCGCCGTCGCCTTGTTCTTGTGCTGCGAGCGCTCCTGCTGGCACGACACCACGATCCCCGTGGGCAGGTGCGTCAGCCGCACGGCCGAGGAGGTCTTGTTCACGTGCTGCCCGCCGGCTCCCGAGGCGCGGAACACGTCCATCTTGATGTCCTCGTCGCGCAGGTCAATCTCGATCGTGTCGTCCACCAGTGGATAGACGAACACCGAGGCGAACGAGGTGTGGCGGCGCGCCTGGGCGTCGAACGGCGAGATCCGCACCAGCCGGTGCACGCCCTTCTCCGCCTTGAGGAAGCCGTAGGCGTACTGCCCCTTCACCTCCAGCGACACCGACTTGAGACCGGCCTCCTCCCCGGGCAGCAGGTCGAGCACGCTCACGCCGAATCCCTTGCGCTCGGCCCAGCGGTGGTACATCCGCATCAGCATCTCCGCCCAGTCCTGCGACTCCGTGCCGCCGGCGCCCGGGTGGATCGTCAGCAGCGCGTCGAGCGCGTCCTCCGGTCCCCGCAGCATGGCCTGCAGCTCCAGCTGCTCGACCTTCGCCGCCAGCTCCGCCGCCTCGGCCTCCAGCTCCCGCTCCATCCCGGGATCCGACTCCAGCTCCAGCAGGGCGGCCAGCTCGCGCGCGTGATCCACCCGCTGGCGCACCTCCTGGTACGGCTGCGTCCAGCGCTTGAGCGACTTGACTTCCTCGACGGTCTTGCGGGCGGAGTCGGCGCTGTCCCAGAAGCCGGGCTTGGCCATCGCCGATTCCAGGGTGGAGAGCCGGCCTACCTTGGTATCGAGGTCAAAGATAGCTCCTGAGTTCACTCAGGTGCTGGTCGAGGTCGCGGAGCGCATCGCGGGTCGTGGCGGCAATCATTCAGGCTTGTCCTGGGATGAGTAACGCGTGGCAAGATAAGGGGTTACGCCCTTCCACGCCAGTAGTGCTTGGGCTCCGTCCCCAGGAGCAGCCGCCGGATCTTGTCGCGGTGGTGCAGCAGGACCAGCAGGCAGACCGGCGCGGCGCCGGCGGCGTACATCCATCCGGCGACGACGCCGAGGAGCGGAGGGAGAAGCACCGTCGCCGCGATGATCCCGACCACGATGTAGCCGGAGGTGACGTAGCCGAGCGCCCAGACCACGCCCCACAGCGGCACCGCGACCGGCGTGATGACGGACAGCCCGCCGGCGGCGGTGGCGAGTCCCTTGCCGCCGCGGCCGCGCAGCCAGATGGGCCGGGTGTGGCCCAGGACCGCCATGGTCGCCGCGAGGGCCTGGGTCAGGATCCCGGCTCCACCGCCCGCCAGGAGCACCGCCAGCGCGCCCTTGGCCGCGTCCACCACCAGGACCACGAGGCCGATCCACGTTCGGCCCGTGGCGCGGAACGCGTTGAGGGCGCCGACGCTGCCACTCTCGACGGTGCGCACGTCGGCGCCCCGGACGAGCCGGACCAGCAGGTACGCGCTCGGCAGCGAGCCCAGCAGATAGGCCGCCACCGCGAGCGCCAGGATGGCTATCAGAAGATCCGCTGCCCCCCGGCCAGGATCTCGTTCAGGGCATCCTGGAAGTGAGTGGACTTCTTGGCCACGTCGTCGCCCACCTGCAGGACGAACTCCTCGTAGCTCTTCTTGATCTCCTCCCGGAAGATCTCCTTGAGGGTGCCGTCCTTGAGCCCCTGCGCCCGCTTGGCCGGGTGGTAGGAGACCATGTCGGAGATCAGCGCGCGGGCCAGGCGCCGCGCCTTGACCTGGGGGTCCTGGACCAGGAACGGGTTGAGGACCTTGCCGGGCGTGCCTGGCACGGTGGTCCGCGGCGCGGTCGGCACCCGGATGGCCGGGGCCACGACCGTGATGGGCTCCTCGGAGGGTACGGGCGGGGCGGCCACTCTCGCCACCGCGGCCGGCTCGCCCTCCGCCGCGGGGGCGGGAGCGGGGGCGGCGGCGGGCGCGAACGCCGGGCTCACAGGCGGTGCCGGCGGCGCTGGCGGAACGAACAGCGGGCTCACAGGCGGCGCCGGCGGCGCCGGCGGGGCGAACACCGGGCTCACAGGCGGCGCCACCGGCGCGACCGGAGCCGGCGCAGGGGTACACGGACTTCTCTACCTATATTTATGGCAAGGGCAAGCGCTAGATTTTGTCGTCGCCCGGAGTTTTTCCCTACGCACCGCCGCGCTGGCTGAGCAAC
>JAJYLI010000079.1 GCA_021787855.1 bacterium
CTAAGTCGTTATGCCAGAGGAGGGATTCGAACCCCCGACACGCGGATTATGATTCCGCTGCTCTAACCACCTGAGCTACTCTGGCGCCAATCGCCGCAAAGAACTTCGCCGGTCCCCCGGCCGTTTGTCGAGGGGCGGCCGCGGCGGCCCGCTTACGTCGCGGCCTTGGGGCTCTTGGCGCCGCGCCCCAGCGCTTCCAGCAGCGTGTCGAAGTTGGTGAACAGGGCCCACACGAACCACACCGCCGCCGCCAGCGTGCCCAGGATGAACACCCACTCCGCCAGCGAGCGCAGGGCCCGCGACAGGAACGGCTCCACCAGCTGCAGCAGCACGCCGTAAGCGCTCGGCGTCACAATCAGCGTCGCCAGCGACAGCACGGGCGCGGCGAGGCCCGCGAGGCCCCCGCCCGCCGCGCGGAGCTGCTCCGCCGCCCGCCGCCCCAGCAGCCACAGCATGCCCAGCGCGCCACCATAGGCGATGAACCGCGCCAGTGCGGCCGCCGTCAGGCGCGGCGCGCCCAGGGTGGCGGCCCGGAACAGCCCGAGGCCGCCCAGCACCGCGCCGAGGATCAGCGCCACGACGATCACCAGCACGTACTTGCCGACCCACATCCAGGGCCTGGTCATGGTGTCCTCCCCTCCCCTCAACGGAAGAGGCGGCTCCGCGCACGAAGCCGCCTCTCGAGTAGCGGGGGCGGGATTTGAACCCGCGACCTTCGGGTTATGAGCCCGACGAGCTACCAGGCTGCTCCACCCCGCGTCGTTGGAAGCAAACCTAGCCCCGACCCCCCGGGCGGTCAAGACGCCGGCCCGCCGCGCGGTGGCGCGCCGCAGCCGGGCCGGGCCCCTCCGGACGGCCCACCCGCCGCGCTCGCGCGGCAGCGCCTCCGGGGCCGGGCCGGTAACCGACGTGCGCTTGCGGCGTGCGGTCATGGCCAGCTATCATGTCTTCATGAAGAAGCGCCATGATCGCACCGCGCGCCGGACGCGGGCGGCCGAGCCGGTGCAGGTGTACCTGGAGCGCGGCGACCGCCAGCGACTCGAGCGTCTGGCGAGCCGGTTGGACGCCACCAAGTCCGACGTCCTGCGCCGCGGCCTGGCCGCGCTCGACCGTCAGCTGAGCGATCCGGAGCAGGACCCGGTGCTGGGCTTCATCGGGATCGCGGACCTCGGTGAGGGACGCGACCCCGGCTACGACGTCGCCCGCGACCACGACCGCTTTCTCGCGGAGTCGGAGGAAGCCTCGTGGCGCAGGCCGCGGGGGCGGCGTGGCCACTGAGCTGTTCGTGGACACCAGCGCGTGGTTCCCCCTCGCGGTCCGCGGTCACCCGGATCACGCGAGAGTGGCCGCCGCCCTGCGGCAGCGGCGCGCGGCGGGCGCACGCCCCCTCACGACCAACCTCATCGTGGCGGAAGTCCACGCGCTCCTGCTGCGCCGCCTCCACCGCGCGGCGGCGCTGGCGTTCCTGCGACAGGTGGGACTCGCCGATGCACTGGTGGTGCCCTCGACCCCCGAGCTCGAGCTGCGCGGGCGCGAGGACTGGATCGAGCGCTACGCGGATCAGGATCTTTCGCTGACGGACGCGGTGAGCTTCGCCCTGATGGACGAGCGCGGCATCCGCGAGGCGCTGACCCTGGACCGGCACTTCGCCGCGGCCGGCTTCCTGATGGCTCCGGCCCGCGCCAGGGGCTGAGGCGCCGTCCCGGCTAGGGCCGCGCCGCGGCGCTGTCGCTGTCGGCCGGCACCACCTGGTAGAGCAGCTCTCCCGGACGGATCATGCCGAACCGCTCCCGCGCCACCCGCTCCTGAGTCACGGGATCGGTGGTGAGGAGGTGCTCCACCCGCGAGAGCGAGTCCACGACGAAACGCAGCCGCACGATCGAGTCCCCGGTGTCGCGGATCCGGCCGCGGAGCCGCAGCAGGTCCGTGGTCCCGTACTCGCCGCCCTGCGCGGCGAAGCCGGCCATGCCGACGGCGACCAGCGCCAGCAGCGCGCGCCGGGCTACGGGCGGTACAGCGACCTCCCGGGGTAGTACGCCGTGTCGCCCAGCTCCTCGCCGATCCGGAGCAGCTGGTTGTACTTGGCCACCCGGTCCGTGCGGCTCGCGCTGCCGGTCTTGATCTGGGCCGCGCCGGTGGCCACCGCCAGGTCGGCGATGAAGGTGTCCTCCGTCTCGCCCGAGCGGTGCGAGACCACCGTGTTGTAGCCGCTGCGCCGGGCCAGGTCCATGCAGTCCAGCGTCTCGGTGAGCGTCCCGATCTGGTTGAGCTTGATCAGGATCGCGTTGGCCACGCCCTGCTCGATGCCCCGGCCCAGGCGGTCCATGTTGGTCACGAAGATGTCGTCGCCCACCAGCTGGATGCGGTCACCCAGCGCCTCGGTCAGCTTGACCCAGCCGTCCCAGTCGTCCTCGGCGAGGCCGTCCTCGATCGAGACGATGGGGTACTTGTCCACCCACGAGCGGTACAGTTCCACCATCTCGGCGGAGCTGCGGGCGGGGCCGCCGCTCTTCTTGAAGACGTACTTGCCGTCGTCGTAGAACTCGGAAGCCGCGGGATCCAGTGCCAGGACCACGTCTTCCCCCGGCGCGTAGCCCGCCTCCTTGATCGCCACCAGCAGCGCCTCGAGCGCGGCCTCGTTGCTCTTGAGGTGCGGCGCGAAGCCGCCCTCGTCGCCGACCGCCGTGGTGAGCCCCTGCTTGGCCAGCACCTTCTTCAGGGCGTGGAACACCTCGACGCCCATGCGCAGCGCCTCGTCGAAGCGCTCCGCGCCCACCGGCACGATCATGAACTCCTGCACGTCCACGTTGTTGGCCGCGTGCGCGCCGCCGTTCAGCACGTTCATCATCGGCACCGGCAGCACGTGCGCCATGATGCCGCCGAGGTAGCGGTACAGCGGCTGGTTCAGGTCGCGCGCCGCCGCCCGGGCCACCGCCAGCGACACCGCGAGCATCGCGTTGGCGCCCAGGTGGGACTTGTTCGGCGTGCCGTCCAGCTCCAGCAGCTGGTCGTCCACGGCGATCTGGTCTTCGGCCTCGGCGCCCTCCAGGCGCGGGCCGATGACCTCGTTGACGTTGCGCACCGCGTCGCGGACGCCCTTGCCCCCGTAGCGCGTCTCCTCGCCGTCCCGCAGCTCCAGCGCCTCGTGCTCGCCGGTGGACGCACCGCTGGGGACGGCGGCGCGACCGGTGCTGCCCGACGCCAGGACCACTTCCGCCTCGACCGTCGGATTGCCGCGGCTGTCCAGGATCTCTCTCGCGTGTACGTCAATGATCGTGCTCATGGTGCGCGCAACCTACGCGGCGTCCCGTGCAGCGTCAACGCTCGCGGCGCGGAGGTTCGCGACCGCCTCGCGGGTCCGGTCGCGCAGCCGGTCGCGGTCGTCAACGGTGAGCCCCGTCGTCGGAATCGGGGCCCCCACGGCGACCGTCACGGGGCGCGGCCGCACCCGCAGCGAGCCCTTGGGCAGAATGCCGAACGTGCCCGCCACGTACACCGGCACGACGGGCGCCCCGCTCTCGATCGCGAGCACGAACGAACCGCTCTTGAAGGGCTGCATCAGGCCGGTGCGCGAGCGGGTGCCCTCCGGAAAGACCAGCACGCTCAGCCGCTCGTCGCGGATGTAGCGGGCCGCGACGCCGTACGCCTCGATGGCCGCGCGGCGGTTGCTGCGATCCAGCCGCACGTGGCCCAGGGCGTGGAGCACGCTGCCGAAGAACGGGATGGCGAACAGCTCCTTCTTGGCGACGAAGCGCACCTCCAGCGGCAGGGCCGAGAAGATGGCGAGGATGTCGAACCAGGACTGGTGGTTGGCGGCGATGATCTGCGCTTCGCCGCGGCGGAGGTGCTCGAGGCCCTGCGCGGTGACGGGCACCCCCGCGGCGCGGAGCAGCAGGCGGCCCCAGCCGCGGGTCGCCCGCTCATTCGCGTCGCGGCGGCGCTCCCGGCGACCGAACCACGCGGCCAGGAGCACCTTGGACCCGTACCACACCGTGCCGGCGACGAGGGCCACCAGGTACAGCGCGGCACGCATGCTATCCGGCCCCCGTCCTGAAGTGGTCATAGCCCGTGGGGAGCGTGACCGGCGTCCCCCGCTCGGTGGCGCGGAGGCCCGGCTCCGCCTCGATGGTGCCGATGGGCGTGAGCGGCACCGGGCAGGCCGTCACCGCGGCCTCGGCCGCGTCCGGCGGCAGGGCGGCCAGCAGCTCGTACTCCTCGCCGCTCCGCGCGGCGAGCCGCCAGGCGGGCTCGCCGGTCCGCGCCGCCAGCTGCGCGGCGGCCGGCAGCACCGGCAGCCGGCCGACGTCCACGCCGGCCCCGACGCCGGAGGCCGCCAGCAGGTGCAGCAGGTCGCCGGCGAATCCGTCGGACAGGTCAATCATGGCGCGCGCCCGGTGGGCGGCGAGGAACCGCGCCGCCGCGTGCCGCGGGGCCGGCCGAGCGAACCGCTCCCTCAGGGCCGCGGGCGGCTGGCGCCCCGCGAGCCACTCCTCGATGGCCGCCGCGGGCCCGCCGAGCGCGCCGGTCACCACGAGGACGTCGCCCGGCTTCGCGCCCCGGCGCCGCACTTCCGCCGCCGCGCGGCCGATCACGCAGCAGTCCACGACGATGCCGGGGGCCCGCGTCAGATCGCCGCCCACGATGGCTGCCCCGCAGTCGGCCGCCGCGGCGGCCACGCCGTCGCCCAGCGCCAGGACCGTCGCCTCGCTCTCCTCGGCCGGCACGCCCAGCGCCAGCAGCAGGGCCAGCGGCTCGGCCGCCACCGCGGCCAGGTCGGACAGCGCCGCCGCCGCGGCGCGATAGCCGATCTCCGCGGGCGAGAGCCAGTCGCGCCGGAAGTGGACGCCTTCCACCGAGAGGTCCACCGACACCGCCAGCCGCTCGCCGCCCGCCTCCAGAAACGCGCAATCGTCGCCCAGGCCGCGCGCGCGATCGCCCCACCGCGCCGCCAGCCGGCGGATGCGGTCGAACTCCGCCCCCGGCCCCAGCGGCGTCTCCAGCGCGCCATCCGCCGGCCCGGTCACGGCGTGGCGGCTTTCCAACGGCCGAGGGCCGTCGTGCGGACGGCGCGACGAGCGCCGACGGGACGGCGGCGGTATCTCACGGCGCCAGCACCCGGCGTTCCAGCCGCACAACGCCGGCGGGCGTCGCCGCCCAGACGTGGTCGCGACCGACCGCGACGTCGCTCACCGGCTGCGGCACGTCGCCCGGCATGGTCAGCGCCCGCCACACGTTCCGCGCCGGCTGGTAGAACGCCAGCCCCGCCGTGCCCGCCACCCAGAAGCCCGCGCGGTCCGCGGCCAGCGCCGTGAAATCCCCGATGGCCGGCGCCGGCGGCGGCCCCTCGTGCCAGGCTCCCGCGGCCGCTCCCCCCCCGGCGCCCGCGCGCCAGGCCAGGCGTGAGGTCGTGGCCGCGAGCAGCGTGTCGCCCTTCAGGACCAGCGCGACGATGGGCGCCGCCAGCGCCGGATCGCCCGGCGCCAGCGCCAGCGGCGCGCTCGCGCCCGGCGGCAGGATGTACGGGCCCACGGAGGTGCCGATCCACAGGGTGTCGCCACGCGACGCCAGCGCGAGCACCGCGGCGTCGAGCGTGATCGCGGCGCTCGCCCTGAGGGCGCCGTTGTCCGGGACCTGGGCCAGCCCTCCGGTCGTGCCGACCCACACCCCGGACGACGTCGCCGCCAGCGCCCGCACGTCCCAGGAGGGCAGGCCGGCGGCGGGCGTGAACTGCCGTACGTCCCCGCTCTGGCGATCCACCCGCAGCGCGCCCTGATCGGTCGCCGCCCACACCGCCGACCGGGTCACCAGGAGCCGCCGGAGGATCCGCCCCGGCATCCCGCTCACCGGGTTGCCCTCGTAGTACTGGAAGTTCTCCAGGTCGGTGGAAAAGCAGGTGACGCCGCGGCGGAGCGCGCCGAACCGCGCGTCCGTGCCGGCGCACACGTCGCCGCCCGACACGGCCACCGAGGCCGTGGGCGCGGCCAGCAGCCCGGCCGGCAGGCGCTCCAGGGCGTAGCTGTTGACGTCCACCCGGAAGATGCCGTTGCCGTCCGTGGCGACGAACAGGTCGGTGCTCGCGGGCGGCATCACGGCGCCGCTGATCGGCCAGGTTCGCAGCCGGGCGTCGCGCTGGATCTGCAGCCGCACCAGCTCGAACGCCGGCGCGCGCGCCAGCAGCTCGGCCCCGGTGAGCGAGCCGATGCGATCGCCGGGGGGCGGCACACTCGTCGCCGGCTGGGCCGCGAACCCCAGCTCCGGCACGAAGTACCACCCGGCCTGGGTGTGAAAGTACGCGCCCGAGGACGGCGCGCTCCGGTCCAGCACCACCAGGTCCGCCGAGCCCGGCATCGCCCCGCCGTCGAACCGCCGGCTCAGCGGGTCGAAGCTCGCCCACCCGCCGATCCCGCCCAGCCACACCACCGCGTCGCCCGGGTCGGCCACCATGGTGGTGACCCGGCCGCCGGGATAGCCGTCCATGGTGCCGACGACCTCCTGCAGGCCGAGCGAGAAGCGGTCGTAGATCGCCAGCGCGTCGCGCGTCGCGGCATAGACGTTGGACTGCGTGGCCGAGATCGCGACCACGCCCGAGAGATCGGTCACCAGCGTCCGCTCCTCCGGGCGCCAGTAGCGCGACGCGGCGCCCTGGGCGCGCGCGGCGGAGGCGGCGCCGGCCGCCAGCAACACCACCGGCCAGACGCGCATCAGTGGACGGCCGGCGGATCGAGCCGGGCGATGAACGGAGGATCGAACCCCGGGTCCCGCTCGGCCAGCTCGCGCCACAGCGGGCTCAGCACGCCGAGCAGGTCGTCCGGCCGGAGGGTGCGCACCGAGCGGTGCTGCGCGAGGCTCTCGGCGGCACGGCCGTGCACGTGCGCCGCCGCCGCACCCGCGATCTGCGCCGGCGCCCCGCGGGCCAGCCAGCTCGCGGCCATGCCCGAGAGCACGTCGCCGGTGCCGCCGGTCGCCAGCCCGGGGTTGCCGGCGACCGAGACCAGGGCCGGCACGCCGGGCGAGGCCACCACCGAGGGCACGCCCTTGAGGAGCACGCCCGCGCCGAGCGCCTGGGCCGCCGCGCCCGCCGCCCCGAACGGGTCGCGCCGCGCCTGCTCCGCCAGGTCCGGGAACAGGGCGGCGAACTCGCCCTTGTGGGGCGTCACCAGCGCATGGCGCCCGGCCAGCAGCCCGCCCAGCTCGGCGGCGGCGCCGCGGAAGGCCATGAGGCCGTCGGCGTCCACCAGCACCGCGCCCCGGGACATGCCCAGGACGTTGCGCGCGAACCGCTCGCGCGCGGGGCCGCGGCCGAGCCCCGGGCCCAGCACCACGGCGTCGGCCCACTCCAGCGCCTCGGCCAGCGGGCCCTCCACCTGGGTGTCCAGCGCCGTCGTCACGGTCATGAGGTCGGGATTGCCGGCCTGGGCGGCGCGCACCGTCGCCTCGTGCGCCGCGATCTTCACCAGGCCCGCGCCGGAGCGCGCGGCGGCCTTCGCCGCGAAGATCACCGACCCCGCCATCCCCTCGCCGCCCCCCACCACGACCACCCGCCCCCGCTCGCCCTTGTGCATCTCGGCGCTGAAGGGCGGCAGGACGTCCCTCAGCCACGCGTCCGACACCACGCTGGGCCACGTCGGGTCCGGCGGCGGGAACCCGATGTCCGCCACCAGCACCCGGCCGCACACCGTGCGCTGCAGCAGGTGGCCGCGGCGGTAGCCGCCGAAGGTCACGGTGAGGGCGGCGCGCACGGACGGCGCGCTGACCACGCCGGTGGAGAGGTCCAGCCCGGAGGGGCCGTCCACCGCCACCACGGGCACGGCCAGCCGCATCATCCGCTCGACGGCCCCCACGGCCGCGCCGCGCGGCGCCCCCTTCGCGCCGGTGCCGAGCACCGCATCCACCGCCACGCCGGCGCCGCCCCACTCGTCGTCCGGCTGGACGACGCGCACGCCGTGCATGGTCGCCAGGATGCGGTTCTCCAGGCAGTCGGGCGAGGCGTCGCCGGGCAGCGCGACGGCGGTGACGCTCACGCCGAGGGCCGCCAGGGCCCGCGCGGCCACGAACCCGTCGCCCCCGTTGTTCCCGGTGCCGCACACCACCAGCGCGCCCAGCCCGAGCCGCGGCGCGTACTCCCGCGCCACCGCCGCGGCCACCGCGCGGCCGGCCGACTCCATCAGCACCCGGCCGGGGATCTTGGCGTACTCGCGGGCCAGGCGGTCCCACTCCGCCGCCTCGGCCGAGGCCAGCACGGGCACGACGCTCATCCGGCCGCCCGCGGTGTCATCGCGCGATCACTCCCGCGTAGCTCACCACCGAGCTGTCGTCGCCGGTCACCATCCCGGAGTGGGAGTAGTGCACCAGCTCCGCGCGCGTGGCGCCCAGCAGCCGCGCCGCGTACAGCACCGCCGCGGCCGGCACGCGGCCGCACATGGTCACGTGGTGGCGGCGCGTCACCTCCAGCAGCTCCTCGCCGTCCAGGCGCTCGACCGCGGCCAGCGCCAGGCGGTCCTTCCCGGCGGCCACCGCCGCGCTCTCGTAGTGGTTCATGTCCGAGCTGGCGACCAGGAGCACCGGCTCCCCCGCCTCGCGCACCACCGCGGCCAGGGCCTCGCCCAGCGCGCGGGTGCGCGGCCAGTCCGACCAGGCCAGCACCACGGGCACGACGGCCAGCCGCGGCTGCCGCGCCAGCAGGAAGGGGAGCTGCACCTCGACGGCGTGCTCGCGGGCGTGGGCGGCGGGGTCGTCCTCCAGCAGGTCGCAGCGCGCCAGCAGCGCCGCGGCCGTGGTCTCGTCCACCGGCACCTCGCCCGCGGGCGTCACCAGGAGACCGACCGCGTACACGCTGCCGCCCTGGGCGGCGTCGGCGGCGCCCGTGTGGTTGGGGGCGAGCACCACGCAGCGGGGCGGCACCTCCAGCCGCGCGAACACCGCGCCCGCGGTGCGCCCGGAGTACACGTAGCCCGCGTGGGGCACGATCACGCCGATCGCGGCGGCCGGCGCCGGCGCCGCGCCCCCGGCGGGCGGCTCCAGGAGCTCGCTCACCGCCGCCGCGAGCTGAGCCGGCGCCGCCGGATAGAACATCCCGGCCACCGCCGGATGGCGCACCCGCCGGGGCGCGCTCACGCCCGGCCCCCGCAACGGTGGGCCCGGCGCGCGGCGCGGGACGCCGACCGGAAGCCGCTCACTTGCTGTGGGATTGCCCGATCGTGCGGCCGAACGAGATCTCGCCGTTGTCAATCCGGATGTTGAAGCCGCACTCCGGATTGGTGCACACCCAGGCCTTGTAGGTGATCGGAGCCCCGTCACGCCCGTAGTCGGACAGGGGGATCAGCAGGCCCTGGGAGCACTTCCTGCAGGTCGGCCAGTCGCGGTCATCCATGCTGCCACCTCCTCCCTTCCCTTCCACCCCCGACGGAGAGGCGCCGACGCTACGGGGAGGTGACGACGTGATGCAGGTGACGACGTGATCATCACCCCATCACCTCATCTCCTCCTCGCGCGTCTTCCCTCCCCCACACGTACCCCTCCTCGAACGCGGCGCTGAAGGCGTACACGTCGGCGAAGTCCTCGATGCGGTCCTCCGGCTGGCGGATCAGCAGCCCCGCGTCAATCAGCGCGTACACGATCGCGCCGATGTCGGCGGTGGTCGCGATGCCCCAGTGCTCCAGCACGGTGCGCGCCATCAGGCCGTACTGCTCCAGCGCCAGCTCGCGGCAGGCGTGCGACAGCTCGGCGCCCGTCAGGTGGCGGCGCGCCGGCAGGCGCTGCTGGCGGAACTCGAGCGCCGCCAGCACGAACAGGTAGGCGCGCGGGTGGAACCGGCCCGCGCGCGCGCTGATCCGCGCCATCAGCTCGTCGGCGAACTCGAGCTGGCTCACGGCGCGCTCCGCGCCGCGGATGGCGGCTCGGCCGCCACCCGGCTGCGCGCGGGCGCGGGGGCCGCCGCCCGCGCGGGCACCGGCAGCAGCGCGGCCTCGAACACGGTGTCCACCGTCTCGGCCAGCCGGATCTCCAGGGAACGGCGCACTTCCTCGGGCACCTCCGCCACGTCGGCCGCGTTCCGCGCCGGCACCAGCACCACCGCGATGCCGGCGCGCTCGGCCGCTATCAACTTCTCTTTGATGCCGCCGACCGGCAAGACGTGACCGCGCAGCGTCAGCTCGCCGGTGGCCGCGACGTCCGGCCGGACCGGCCGCCCGGCGAACAGCGAGGCCAGCGCGGTGGCGATCGCCACCCCGGCCGAGGGACCGTCCTTCGGCACGGCGCCGGCGGGCACGTGGAGGTGGACATCCACGTCCTGGAACGCCTGGGGCCCGATGCCCAGGGCCGGCCCCTTGGCCCGGATCAGGCTCCACGCCGCGCTGGCCGACTCCTTCATCACGTCCCCCAGCTGCCCGGTGATGGTGATCGCCCCGTGCCCGGGCATCTTGAGCGCCTCGATGAACAGGATGTCGCCCCCGGCCGGCGTCCAGGCCAGGCCCGTCATCACCCCCACCTCCGGCTCCCGGCCCGCCACCTCGGGCTGCACCTTGGGCGGCCCCAGCCGGCGGCGCACGGCCGCGGCCGTCACCCGGACGCCGCGCGCGGCGCTCCTGCCGCCCACCACGTCCACCACGATCTGCCGCAGCACGTGCTGGATCTCGCGCTCCAGCTGCCGCACCCCCGCCTCCCGCGTGTACTCGGCGACGATGCACTGCAGCGCGCGCGGCGCCACCACCACGCCGCGCCCCTCCAGACCCGTCTCCTTGAGCTGCCGCGGCACCAGGTAGCGCCGCGCGATCTCCAGCTTCTCCCGCGGCGTGTAGCCCGGCAGCTCCAGGACCTCCATGCGGTCCACCAGCGGCGGCGGGACCGTGGCCAGCGTGTTGGCCGTCGCGATGAACATCACGTCCCGCAGGTTGAACGGCACCTCCACGTAGTGGTCCACGAAGGCGTGGTTCTGGGCGGGGTCCAGGACCTCCAGCAGCGCCGACGTCGGGTCGCCGCGGAAGTCCGCTCCCAGCTTGTCCACCTCGTCCAGCATGAAGACCGGATTGCGCGACCCGGCGCGCTGCAGCAGCTGGAGGATCCGCCCCGGCAGCGCGCCGACGTAGGTGCGGCGGTGCCCCCGGATCTCCGCCTCGTCGCGCATCCCGCCCAGCGCCATCCGCGCGAACCGGCGACCCAGGGCCTCCGCGATGCTCTGCCCCACGCTGGTCTTGCCGGTGCCCGGGGGGCCCACGAAGCACAGGATGCTGCCGTGCGCCTCCGGGTTGAGGAACCGCACGGCCAGGTACTCGATGATCCGGTCCTTGACGCGCTCGAGGTCGAAGTGGTCGCGGTCCAGCACCTGCCGCGCGTGCGCGATGTCCAGCCGGTCCTCGGTCAGCACGCTCCACGGCAGGCCGGCCAGCACTTCGACGTAGGTGCGCGAGACCTGGTACTCCGCCGACTGGGGCGCCATCCGCCCCAGCCGCTCCAGCTCGCGCCGGCCGGCCTCCAGCGCCTCGGCCGTGGGGCGCGCGGTCTCGAGCTTCTTCAGCAGCTCGCCCGCCTCGCCGCCCTCCGGGCCGCCCTCGCCCAGCTCCTCCTGGATGGCCTTGAGCTGCTCCCGCAGCACGTACTCGCGCTGGTGCTCGTCCATCCGCGTCTTCACCTTGGCGGAGATCTGCGAGCCCACCTCCAGGACCTGCAGCTCGCGCGCGATCAGCGCCGACAGCCGCTCCAGCCGCGCGACCACGTCCCCCGCGGCCAGCAGCTCGACCTTGGCCTCCACCGCGATGTCCAGGTTGGCCGCGGCGAAGTCGGCCAGCTTGCCGGGATCGGTGATGCCCGCCAGCACCTCCTGCAGCTCGGCGGACAGGCTGGTCATCTCGATCACGCGCGCCATCTGCGCGGCCACGGCGCGGCGCAGCGCCTCCGCCTTCAGCGCGTCCGCGATCACGCTGGGGATCGGCGCGAACCGGGCGCTGAGGCCGTCCCCGCCGGCCTCGAGGTCCGCCAGGGCGACCCGGTCCAGGCCCTGCACCAGCATCCGCAGCGTCCCGTCGCCGAGCTTGAGGAGCCGCACCACCACCGCCAGCGTGCCGGTGTCGTGGACCACGTCGGGCGTCGCGGCGTCGAACACGCCCGGCGGGAGGTCGCTCGTGGGCTCGGTCCGCACGACGCCCAGCAGCAGGCGTTTGTGGGACTCGACCACGCGATCAATCACGCCCACCAGCACGGGCGAGGTGACGGAGATGGGAACCACGACGTGAGGGAAGACGACCAGCTGCGCGAGCGCCAGCACCGGCAGCCGCTCCGGCACCGCCCCCGGGGGAGCGGGAGGCGCGCCGGCCGCGGGAGGCGCCCCTCCCCCTCCCCCGTCGGGCGCGGGCGGCGCCGGCGGGTCCCGCGCTTCCGGCGCGCTCACTTGCGGACGACCCCGACGGCGTGCGGCGACGCCGGGAGCTTGGCGAGCCGGATCTCCAGGAAGCCGAGGTCGTAGGTCGCCTTGAGCGAGGCCGGGTCCACCGGCTTGGGCAGCCGGAAGGTCCGCTCGAACGGGCCGACCTTGATCTCCATGGCGTGGTATTCGCGCCGCCCGCTGGCGCGCTCCTTCCGCTCGCCGCTCACGGTGAGCATGCCCGCGTCCAGCGACACGCTGAACTCGCCGGGCTCGACGCCCGCGATGTCCATCACGACGACGAAGCCGTCGTCGGTCTCGTACAGGTCGGTCGCGGGGCGCCACTTGGGCGTGGAAACGAAGCCCACCGGGGCGCCGCGCACGTAGTCGTTGAAATAGACTTCCAGCTCGTCGGCGCTGTGCGGCGTCACCGGCCCGGAGGGCCGCGGAGCGTGGGACCGGCGTCGCCCGTCGGGCATCGGGCGAAGCTACGCGCCGCGCGCGCGGCGGGTCAAGCGTCCGGCCCGGTTCACGGCGCTCCCCCGCCGGCCCAGGCGCGCGCCGCCGCGGCGGGGTCGCC
>JAJYLI010000080.1 GCA_021787855.1 bacterium
GCCTTCGCCGCCAGAGCCTCGACGCTCACGTTGTGCCGGAGCCGGAGCGCCCTGAGCCGGCCGCCAACCTCCATCATGGCCTCGTGATCGTTGGTGGTGCCTATCATACTAGACGATAAACCTCACAGTGCCTTGTTATACCTAGTATAATAGGTAACACACGTGATACCTGCAATGGCGGCGGTATCCGCGCCTCGTCGCGGAGCCAGCGGGCCTCGGCTAGCCGCCCGCGGGGATGGCGGCCAGTTCCGCGCGCGGCGCCGGGTGGCGCGCCGGGGACGCGGCGGTTAGGTTCCCGCCCGGTCTGGGGGCGCCGCTGGAGCGGCCGGATGGCACGGCATCCCGCGGCGCCTCTTCTTTCAACCCTCGAAGTCGCAGGGAGTTATGAAGGCCTCAGACGTTCGCAAGGGACACGTCCTCCTGGTCAACGGGCAGCCCTGTCGCGTGATGGATTTCCAGCACCGCACGCCCGGCAACCTGCGCGCCTTCGTGCAGGTGCGGATGCGGAACCTGATCACGGGCAACACCTTCGACTCGCGGTTCATCGCGACGGAGTACCTGGACGAGGCGCGGCTGGACACCAAGGAGTTCCAGGTGCTCTACCGCGACGACCAGGGCGTGCACGTGATGGACTCGAACACCTTCGAGCAGTACATGCTCACCGACGAGGTGGCGGGCGACGCCGGGCCCTGGCTGGAGCCGGAGATCCGGATCACCGCCGAGCTGCTGGACGGGCAGGTGGTGGGCATCCAGCTCCCGGCCGCGATGGAGTACACCATCGCCGACACGGCGCCGGTGATGAAGACGGCGACCAAGACCGCCAGCACCAAGCCCGCCAAGCTGAGCAACGGGATGACCATCCAGGTGCCGGAGTTTCTCGATACGGGAACCCGGGTGCGGGTGGACCCGCGCACCGGGACCTACCTCGAGCGCGCGAAGTAGCTAGGCGGCGGGCCGGTCCGGAGCCTTGAGGGCGGCGCGGACCTGCCGCGCCAGGTCGCTCAGGGTCCAGGGCTTGGCGACGAACAGGACGCCGGGAGCCAGCAGCGAGCGCTGCTCGATATCGGCCTCGGTGTAGCCGCTGGTGAACAGGAACCGCGCGTCCGGGTGCGTGTCGTGGACGGCGTGGTAGAGTTCGGGTCCGCTCAGCTTCGGCATCAGCACGTCCGACAGGATCAGGGCAATGCGGTCCCGCTGGGCCTCGTAGGTCGCCAGGCCCTCCTGGCCGTCGGCCGCCTCGATCACCGTGTAGCCCAGGCGCTCGAGCACGCGGCGGGTGGTGGCGCGCAGCGCCTCCTTGTCTTCGACCAGCAGGATCGTCTCCGTCCCGCGCTCCAGCTCCGCGAGCGGCGGCGCCGGCGCCGCCGCCGCCGCCGCCGGCTCGGCGAAGCGGGGCAGATAGACCTTCACCGTCGTGCCCACCCCGGGCTCGCTGTAGACGTGGACGAACCCGCCGTGCTGCTTGGTGAGACCGTAGACCATCGCCATGCCCAGGCCGGTGCCGGCGCTGGGCGCCTTGGTGGTGAAGAACGGCTCGAAGATGCGCGCCGCCGTCGCCTGGTCCATGCCGACGCCGGTGTCGCTGACGGCGATGCAGTAGTACGCGTCCGCGTCCACCCACGGCACCGCTTCCGGGAAGCCGCCGCGCGTGGGCGCCGGGGCGACCTCGATGGTGAGCGAGCCGCTGGCGGCCATGGCGTCGCGCGCGTTGGTCACCAGGTTCAGGAGGATCTGCTGCAGCGCGCCGCTGTCGGCCCGCACGGTGCACGGACCGGCCGGCGCGGCGACCCGGAAGTCCACGGTCTCGGGCAGGATGGGGCGCACCATCTGGGCCAGGCTCGCCACCACCTCGCGCAGGTCGAGCGTCGCGTAGCTCAGCTCCGCCCGGCGGCTGAAGCCCAGCAGGCCCCGCACCATGCTGGCGCCGCCCTGCGCGGCGTCGCGCACCTTGTCGAGGTGGGTCGCGAGGTCGGCGCGCTCCGGCGGCAGCGCCGAGGCCAGCAGCTCGGTGTTGGCGAGAATGACCGCCAGGATGTTGTTGAAGTCGTGCGCGATGCCGCCCGCGAGCTGGCCGATGGTCTCCAGCTTCTGCGCCTGCCGCAACTGCGCCTCCAGCCAGCGGCGCTCGGCCAGCTCGGCAGCGGTCCGGATGCCCTCGACGCGGTGCAGGACCTCCATGAGCTGCTCGGAGGTGCTGTCGGGCGAGAACAGCCGGCGCACGGCGTCCCGGAGCGCGGCGAACAGCCGCCCCATCGCGGAGGGGCGGCGCTCCCCGCCGCCGCGGCCGGGGGACGTGCCGCGGAACTGCCCGTCCGGCCAGCTCTGGCGTCCCCCGCCGTGGCCGGTCGCCGGCTGGGCGGAGGGGGCGAGAGCGGCCAGGAGCAGCCAGTGCATGACCATAGCCTACCCGTTCGAGGCCGCGGCCGGAAGAGCGCCCCGGCCCGGCGCGCGGCCCCCAGGCGCGCGGCGGGGCGGAACGTTAGCTTTCCAGCCACCCTATGACACCCGGCAGTGTCCTGGCCCTCCTCGCGGCCCTCGCGCAGGCGCAGGCGCCGCAGCAGCCCGGCGCGCGTCCCGCCGGGGGCGGGCCGGGACAGCCGGTGGCCGTCTTCCCCGCCGGCACGACCATTCCCATCCGGTTTCCGGAGTCGGTGCAGGGCGGACGCGAGAAGGTCGGCGCGGCCGTGGTGGTGCAGACCATGACGCCGCTGCTCGCCGTGGGCGGCTGCATGGCGGTGCGGCCGTTCGCGCCCGTCGCGGGCACGGTGACCGTGTCGCGGGGCGGCGCGCTGTTCGACCGGGGCGGCGTGCTGGCGCTGCGGTTCGACTCGGTGGCGGCCGCGGGCGGGGGGTGGGTCGCGGTGCACGCCGTTCTCGATTCGCTCGAGTGGCGCACCTCCGGCGTGCTGCGGAGCGACGGCGCCATGGACGCCAAGGGTCGCACGCTCGGCGGCTACATGGGCCGCACGGGCGTGATCGGCGTGGCGGGCGCCATCGTGGACCTCGACCTGCTGCCCATCGCGGCGCTCGAGGTCCTGCACCTGGCGCGGCGCGGGGATCCGGCCCACATCCTCACCGGCGAGCGCGGCGTGCTCAGGCTGACCGCGCCGCTCGAGGTGTCGCTCCGGGGCGGATGCCTCCGGGCGCCGGCGGCGTCGGTCACCGCGGCCGCACCCCCGCTGCCGGCGCTGCCTCCCCGCGCCACCGACCGCAGCGGGAGAGTGGCGGGCGACCCGGTGAACGTGGTCTTCGAGGGCACCGAGGAGGAGCTGGATTCCGCCTTCGTGAGCGGCGGCTGGACCGCGGCGGAACGTTCCAGCTTCGGCGCGCTGGCGCACGAGGTCGAGGAGATCGCGCTGGCCCGCCGGGACGCGGCCGCGCCGATGAGCCACGAGTACTACCTCGGGCGGGTCGAGGACCTGCGCTACGAGCGGGCCAGTCCGTCCGCCCGGGCCCGGCACCACGTACGGCTGTGGGGGGTGGACTCGACCGGCACGCTGTGGGCCGCGGCGGCCATCGAGGACATCGGCATTCTGGTGAGCGCCGGGGCGCGGACGGTCACCCACCGGGTGGCGCCGGACGTGGACCGCGAGCGGAACCTGCTGGTGGACGATCTGCTGGCCGGCGGCTGCGCCATGCTGGAGGGCTACACGACACTGCCCGGCGCCGACAGCGCGGGCGTGACCGTGGCGGGTCAGCCTTACGTGACGGACCGGCGCGTCGCGGTCGTCAACGTCGCGGGCTGCGCTCCCCCCGCGACGTCCCTGCCGGGGGAGGGGAACTTCCCCCTGGAGCGGCGCTAGCCGCTATCGCTTGGCCGGCGGCGCGGCCGGGCGGCTCGCCGCTTTCATCTCCCGGATGAACGCCGTGAGGACGGTCGCGTCGCGCGCGCCGGGCCTGAGGTGCGCGACCCGTTCCACCACGGCCGAGCCGGTGATGGCCCCGGCGGCGCCGGTGGCCAGCGCCTCCCGCACGTGCGCCGGCGTCGAGACGCCGAAGCCAACCAGCGGCGGGGCGGCGGCGAGCCGCTTCAGGGCGCGCACCAGCTCCGCCGCGCCCTGGCGCGGCGCCGCGTCGGTGCCCGTCACGCCGGGCCGGCTCACCACGTAGGTGTACCCTTCGGCGTGCCGGGCCACCGCCGCGACGACCCGCGGCGTCGCGCTCGGCGGGACCATCGCCACGAACGCGACTCCGGCCTCGCGCGCGGCGGCGCGAAACGGCTCGGCCTCGTCCATCGGCGCGTCGGCCACCAGCACGGAGTCCGCGCCCGCGGCCGCGGCGTCGCGGTAGAAGCGCGGCAGGCCGGCGCGCACGGCCAGGTTGGCGTAGCACAGCACGCCGATGGGCAGCGCGGGATGAGCGCTCCGCAGCGCGCGCACCAGCTCCCAGCAGGCCGCCGTCCGTGCGCCCGCCTTGAGCGCGCGGGTGTCCGCCGCCTGGATCGCCGGCCCGTCGGCGATCGGGTCGGAGAAGGGCAGCCCCACCTCCAGAGCGTCCGCGCCGCCCGCCACGAGGGCCTCGAGGACCGCATGGCTGGTTTCCATGTCGGGGTCGCCCAGGACCGCGAACGGCACCACGGCTCCCTCGCCGCGCCGCGCGAGCGCGGCGAACATCGCGGCGTACCGCCCGGCGCCGCTCATGGCCGCCCCCCCCCCGGGGCCCCGGCCTCGGGGCCGTTTCCCGGCGCGGCTTGCGCGCCCGGGCGGCGCAGGGCGGCGACCGTGTCGAGGTCCTTGTCGCCGCGGCCCGAGAGGTTGACCAGGATGCGCGCCGCCAGCCCCTCGCGCGCCAGGCGCAGCGCTTCGGCCAGCGCGTGCGCGGACTCCAGGGCCGGTATGATGCCCTCGGTGCGGGCCAGCTCCTCGAAGGCGGCGAGCGCCTCGGCGTCGCCGCAGGCGACGTAGCTCGCCCGGCCCGTCTCCTTGAGCCGCACGTGCTCCGGCCCGACGCCCGGGTAGTCGAGGCCCGCGGCGATCGAGTGGCTCTCGCTCACCTGCCCGTCGCCGTCCTGGAGCAGCAGCGTGTGGGCCCCGTGCAGCACGCCGGGCGCGCCCCTGGCCAGGGTCGCGCCGTGCCGGCCGCTGTCCAGGCCCGCGCCCGCCGCCTCGACGCCCACCAGGCGGACCCCGGCGTCGGGAATGAAGTCGCTGAAGATGCCGATGGCGTTGGAGCCTCCACCCACGCACGCCACGACCACGTCGGGCAGCGCGCCCGCCGCGGCGAGGAACTGCGCGCGGGCCTCGCGCCCGATCACGCGCTGGAACTCGCGCACCATCAGCGGATAGGGGTGCGGCCCGGTGACGCTGCCCAGCAGGTAGTGGGTGTGCTCGTAGCTGCCGGCCCAGTCCCTGAGCGCCGCGTTGATCGCGTCCTTGAGGGTGCGGCTGCCGCTCTCCACCGGCACGACCTCCGCGCCCATCAGCTCCATCCGCAGCACGTTGGGCCGCTGCCGCGTGACATCGGCCGCGCCCATGTAGACCCGCGTCTCCAGGCCCAGCAGCGCGCCCGCCATGGCGGTGGCCACGCCGTGCTGGCCGGCGCCCGTCTCGGCGATCAGGCGGCGCTTGCCCATGCGCTGGGCCAGCAGCGCCTGCGCCAGCGCCTGGTTGGTCTTGTGCGCGCCGCCGTGCAGCAGGTCCTCGCGCTTGAGCCAGATGGCCGCGCCGGCGCCGCCGCCGAAGCGCTCGCAGCGGGTGAGCGGCGTGGGCCGGCCGGCGTAATCGCGGAGCAGCGCGTCCAGCCGCGCGCCGAACGCGGCGTCGGCGCGCGCTTCCACGAAGGCGGCCTCGAGCTGCTCCAGCGCGGGCACCAGCAGCTCGGGCACGAACACGCCGCCCCAGGTCCCGTAGCGTGTGTCGAGCTTCATCGCCCGTCTCCATGCGCGCGGCCGGTACCGCGCCGCGCCGCCAGAAATGCCTCCACCAGCGCCGCGCTCTTGGCGCCGGGCCGCTGCTCGACGCCGGCGCTGACGTCCAGGCCCCAGGCGCCCAGCCCTGCCGCGGCCGCGGCGTTGGCCGGGCTGAGGCCACCCGCCACCAGGCAGCGCCCCAGGTCGCCGTAGCCCGCCAGCAGCGCCCAGTCGAAGACGCCGCCGGCGCGCTCGCGCCCCGCGGCGGGGCGGCTGTCCAGCACCAGCCGGTCGGCCCCGGTGGCGGCCAGGGGCGGAGGCGGCTCGCGCACGGCTACCGCCTTCCACACCTCGCAGCCGGCGGGCAGCAGCGGCCGCAGGGCCGCGACGTAGTCCGCGTCCTCCGCGCCGTGGAGCTGCACGGCCGACAGGCGCAGCGCGTGCGCCAGGGAGGCGACCGCGGCCGGCGCCTCGTCCACGAACACGCCCACCCAGGCGAGATCGGCCGCGGCTCGCACCTCCTGGGCCCGCTCCGGCGCCACCCTCCGCGGAGAGCCCGGGGCGAAGATCATCCCGCCGTGGGTGGCGCCGGCGCGCTCGGCCGCCGCGGCGTCGCCGGGCCGCGTCAGGCCGCAGATCTTGTTCACCCCGTGGATCAGCTCGCGCGCGGCGCGGCTCAGATCCTCCGAGCGCATCAGGGTGCTGCCCACGAGCAGCGCGTCCGCGTGGCGCCGCAGCCGCCGCGCGTCCTCGTGGCCGGCGATGCCCGACTCGCTCACCAGCACCCGGTCGGGGGGCACGAGCGGCGCCAGCCGCGCGGTCGTCTCCAGGCTCACCGCCAGGGTCTTGAGGTCGCGGTTGTTGATCCCGATGATCCGCGCGCCGAGGGCCACGGCACGCCGGGTCTCGCCCTCCTCGTGCACCTCGGTGAGCGTGTCCATTCCGAGCGCCGCGGCCCGCGCCGCGCACGCGCGGTAGGCGGCGTCGTCCAGCGCGGCCAGGATCAGGAGCACCGCGTCCGCGCCGTGGCGCCGCGCCTCGTCCACCTGGAACGGGGTGAGGATGAAGTCCTTGCAGAGCAGCGGCGCGTCGGTCGCCGCGCGCGCGGCGTCGAGGTCGTCCAGCGAGCCGGAGAAATACGCGCCGTCGGTCAGCACCGAAATGGCGTCGGCGTACGGCGCGTAGGCGCGCACGGCCTGCGCGACGTCGAGGCCGGGCCTCAGGGCCCCCGCCGAGGGCGAGGCGCGCTTCACCTCGAGGATGAAGCCGGTGCGCTCGCGGCGGAGCGCGCGCTCCAGGCTCCGCGCCGCGCGGGGGGCCGGAGGCGCTTCCGGCGCCGCGGCCGCGCGCGCCTGGCGCGCGGCGACCTCGGCCCGCTTGGCCGCGAGGATGACGTCAAGCACGATGGGAGCACTCCGCCCAGCGCTCGAGCCGCCGGGCCGCGCCGCCCGCCAGGACGGTCTCCCGGGCGGCGGCGACACCGTCGGCCAGGGTGGGGCTCTTGCCGGACATCCACGCCAGCGCGCCCGCGTTCAAGGCCACGGCGTCCAGGTGCGCCGGCTCGGCGTCGCCCGCCGCGAGGCGCCGCAGCCACTGCGCGTTCTCGGCGGGCCCGCCGCCCCTGAGCGCCTCGAGCGGGTGGCGCCTCAAGCCCGCCTCCTCCGGCGTCACGGTCAGCTCGGTCACCCGCCCGTCCCTCCACAGCGCCGCCCGCGAGGGCGCGTGGACCGCCAGCTCGTCCAGGCCGGCCCCGTGCACCACCAGCGCGCGCTCGCAGCCCAGGAGCCCGAGGGTCTCCGCCAGCGGCCGGCAGTAGGCGGGGTCGTACACGCCGAGCATCTGCCACGGCGGGCGCCCGGGGTTGGTGAGCGGGCCCAGGAGGTTGAACAGGGTGCGGGTGGCGAGCGCCTTCCGGACGGGCATCGCGTGGCGCACGCCGGCGTGGTACTGCGGGGCGAACAGGAAGCACAGCCCGACCTCGTCGAGACACTGGCGCGCCCGCTCGGGCGCGGGGTCGAGCCTGACGCCCACGGCCTCCAGCACGTCGGCGGAGCCGCAGCGCGAGGAGATGGAGCGGTTGCCGTGCTTGGCGACCGGGATGCCGAGCTCCGCCGCCACCAGCGCGGCCGCGGTGGAGATGTTCACCGACTGCGCGCCGTCGCCGCCGGTGCCGCACGTGTCGGCGAAGGCGTACGGCGGGCGGGGAAAGGCCAGCGCGGCCTCGCGGAGCGCGCGCGCGGCGCCGGCGATCGCCTCCGGCGCTTCGCCGCGCGTCTTCAGGGCCGCGAGCAGCGCCGCGATCTCGACCTCCGAGAAGGCGCCGGTCACGACGCCGGAGAAGACGCGGAAGCTCTCCTCGCCGGTGAGGCCTCGCCGGCTCAGCGTGTCGAGCAGCCCGGCGATGGCGGGCGCGGAGACGGGGGCGGCGCTCATCGCGGCCTCCCCGCCGCCCGGCCCGCGGGCGCGGCGGCCGCCCAGGCGATGACGTTGCGGATCAGCGCCCCGCCGTCCGGAGTCAGGATGGACTCGGGGTGGAACTGCACGCCGGCCACCGGCAGCGTGGCGTGCCCGACGGCCATGACCAGCGTGTCGGTCTCCGCCAGCGGGACGAGCGGGGGCGCCACGCGCCGGGAGCCGAGCGAGTGGTAGCGGCCCGCGACGAACGGCGACGGGATCCCGTCGAACAGGAAGCCGCCGTGGTGGCGCACGCCGGTCGCGCGGCCGTGCACCAGCTCGCCCGCCGGCCCCACCTCGCCGCCGAACGCCTCGACGATGGCCTGCTGCCCGAGGCACACGCCGAAGACGGGCACGCGCCCGGCGGCCAGGCGCACCAGCTCGATCGCGCAGCCGGCGTCGGCCGGGCGGCCGGGCCCGGGCGAGAGGACGATCAGCCCGGGCGCGCCGCCGTCCTCCGCGCGGGCCAGGAGGTGCGCCGCGGACGCGGTGTTGCGCCACACCTCCACCTCGCAGCCGCGCTGCGCGAACTCGTCCACGAGGTTGAACGTGAAGGAGTCGAAGTTGTCCACGAACACGACGCGGACCGCGGGCGAGCCGTCAGTCATGGGCCGCCTCGCTCTCCGCCACGGCGGCGAGCACCGCCGCCGCCTTGTGCCGGGTCTCCAGCGCCTCGCGGCCGGGGTCCGAGGCCGCGACGACCCCCGCGCCGGCCCGGACCGCCGCCGTGCCCCCCTGGACCAGCGCCGCGCGGATCACCAGCGCCGTGTCGAGCTCGCCGTCGTGCGTGAGGTAGCCCACGGCGCCGCCGTAGGCGCCGCGGGCCGTGGGCTCCAGCGCGCGCAGCAGCTCGGCCGCCCTGAGCTTCGGCGCCCCGACCACCGTGCCCATGTTCATCGAGGCCGCGTAGGCGTGGAGCGCGTCGCAGCCGGGCGCCAGCTCGCCCGTCACTTCGGAGACGAGGTGCAGGACGTGCGAGAAGCGGTCCACGTCGAGCAGCCGGGTGACGCGGCGGGTGCCCGGGCGGCTGACGCGGGCGACGTCGTTGCGCGCGAGGTCCACCAGCATCAGGTGCTCGGCCAGCTCCTTGGCGTCGGTCCGCAGCGCGACCTCGCCGCGGGCGTCGCCTTCCAGGTCCCGGCTGCCGTCCGGGAGCGTCGCGCGCCGCACCGTGCCGGCGATGGGCCGCAGGGTCACCGTGCGCGGATCGCCCGCCACGCGCACGCTGGTCTCGGGCGAAGCGCCGAACAGCGTCCCGGCGCTCCCGTTGACGAAGAACATGTACGGGCTCGGGTTGGAGCGGCGCAGCCGGACGTAAGCCGCCAGCGGGTCGCGGCACGGCAGCGTGAAGGTGCGCGAGGGGACGGCCTGGAAGATGTCGCCCGCCGCGATGTGCTCCTGGAGCCGGCGGACCACCGCGGCGTACGCCTCGTCCGAGAGGTCCACCGCCGCCGAGGCGGGGGCGGGGCGCGGCGCGGGCGCCTCCTCGCCCGCCCATCCCGGCGCTTCCGGGGCCGCGGCGACCGTGGCGGTGAGCGACTCCACCGCGCGGACGGCGTCGTGGTAGTTGGCGGCCGCGTCCGCGCCGCCACCCTCCCCTCCCCACACCGCGGCGAGCACCGTGGTGGCCCGCTGCGCGTGGTCCACGACGATCACGCGATCCGGCACCCAGGCCTCGAACGTGGGCCAGGCGGCGCCGGGGTGACGGGGCGCCGGCAGGTCCTCGAAGACGTCTATCAGGTCGTAGGACAGGGCCGCCGCCGCGAAGTGGATGAACGGCGCCGGCTCGGAGACCACCCGGGGCTCCGTCACCGCCAGGCGCAGCACGTCCAGCGGCGAGGAGCGGCGCACCCGCTCCGCGTCGGGCAGCTCGCCGCGGCCGGCTGCCGCGAACGCGGCCACGAACCCGGCGCCGGAGCGCCGCACCCGGGCCATCCCCTCGGCGCGCGCGGCCAGCCACGGCAGCAGCGCCGCGCCGTTG
Source organism: bacterium (assembly GCA_021787855.1). Taxonomy (GTDB): domain Bacteria; phylum Gemmatimonadota; class Gemmatimonadetes; order Gemmatimonadales; family JACORV01; genus Fen-1245. The sequence continues at coordinate 10,284 of JAJYLI010000080.1, forward strand.
GGGGTCAGGGCCGTCACGGTCACCTCGCGGCCGCGGCAGGTCAGCCGGAGTGCCGCGCGCGCGACCAGGATGCTGCGCGCGTCCCGGCCCGTGGCGCCGTCCGCCGACTCCAGCAGCACCGTGTCGGGCCGCCGCCCGCCGTCGCTGAGCCGGGCGAACAGCGCCAGCGGGTCGGGGCAGCCCCCCAGGCGCCGCGTGAGCGGCAGCACCTCGCCCGCGGCCAGCCGCGGCGCGGTGGTACCCGTGGCGGCGCGCGATCGGGAGCCCGGCGCCCCGGCCGGTCCTTCCGGCCCGAGTCCGTCCGGCGCGGTCACGTGAGGGTCCGCCCGGCCGCGGCGGCGAACGGCGCCAGCTCCCGCATCAGCGCCGCGAACTGCCGCGGGTCGAGCGACTGCCGCCCGTCGGAGAGGGCCGCCGCGGGATCGCGGTGCACCTCGACCAGCAGGCCGTCGGCCCCGCAGGCCAGCGCCGCCTTGGCCATCGGGATCACCAGCTCGCGCCGGCCGGTGCCGTGCGACGGGTCCACGATCACGGGCAGGTGGCTCCGCTCCTTGATGACCGGGATGGCGTTGAGATCGAGCGTGTTGCGGGTGGCCGTCTCGAAGGTCTGGATGCCGCGCTCGCACAGAATCACGTCCGGGTTGCCCGCGGCGAGCACGTACTCGGCCGCCAGCAGCAGGTCCTCCACCTTCGCCGCCATGCCGCGCTTGAGGACCACCGGCTTGCCCGCCGCGCCCAGCGCCTGGAGCAGGCGGAAGTTCTGCATGCTGCGGGCCCCGACCTGGAAGGCGTCGGCGAACTCGCCCACCAGCGCCACGTCGGCGACCTCCATCACCTCGGTGACCACCGGCAGCCCGGTCTCGCGCGAGGCGTCCCGCAGGATCTCCAGGCCGCGCCGGCCGAGGCCCTGAAACGCGTAGGGGCTGGTGCGCGGCTTGAACGCGCCGCCCCTCAGGACCGCGGCCCCGGCGTCCTTGACCGCGCGGGCCGTCTCGCGCATCTGCTCCGGGCTCTCCACCGCGCACGGCCCGGCCATGACGACCACCCGGGCGCCGCCGACGCTCACGCCGCCCACGTCCACGACGGTGTCGTGGGGGTGCATCTCGCGGCTCACCAGCTTGTAGGGCGCCAGCACCCGCTGCACGCTCTCGACCAGCGGGTCGGCGTCCAGGTGCAGCGACTCCAGCACCCGCTCGTCGCCCAGCGCGCCCAGCACGACGCGCTCGGTGCCCGGCATGTGCAGCGGGGTGAGCCCCAGCGCGGCGATCCTGGCCAGCAGCTCCTCGGCGTGCTGGCGTGTCGCCTCGGGTTTCAGCACGATGATCATGTACCCTCTCCGGAACGCAAAAAGCCCACGGCAGACACCGTGGGCTGGGACGAATCGGATCGCTCTGGAACTAGCTAGCGGACGTCGCTACGCGCACCACGGCCTGCCGCGGGAGAAGCCGCGCCAGCGCCACCACAGGTGCCGGAAAGCGACGGACGTCATGGCACGCAGTATCCCGGAGCCGGCGCGGCCTGTCAAGGGCGCCGCCGCCTAGACCAGGTTCCGCGCCACGAACCACACGTTGGCCGGCCGCTCGGCCAGCCGCCGCATGTACCAGGCGAACCACGCGGAGCCGTAGCTCACCAGCACGCGCACCGTCTCGCCCGCCGCCGCCAGGGCGCGCTGGTCGCGCTCCCGGATGCCGTACAGCAGGTGGAACTCGCAGCCGCCGGCCGGCACGCCGAGCCGCCGCGCCCGGTCGCGGATGGCCGCGATCAGCCGCATGTCGTGGGTGCCGAACACCGGCCGGGCCGCGCCACGGGCGGCGCGCTCCAGCAGCACCTCCGCCAGCGTCAGGTAGGCGGCGTCCACCTCCCGCTTGCGCGGCCAGGCCGCCGCCGGCGGCTCGGCGTACGCCCCCTTCACCACGCGGATGGCCGGCGCCAGGGGCAGCAGCCGCTCGAGATCGTCCGGCGTGCGCCGCAGGTACGCCTGCAGGCACACGCCCACGGCCGGCGAGGCGGCGCGCACCCGCCGGTAGAGATCCAGCGTCGCCCCGGTGTAGCGGGAGTCCTCCATGTCAATCCACAGGAACGCGCCGGCCTCGGCCGCGCGCGCCGCGAGGAGCCCGACGGCGGCCTCGCACCAGGCGGGGTCCACGTCCAGGCCGAGCTGCGTGAGCTTGACCGAGAGATGCGGCCGCGGCGCCAGCCCGGCGACGCGCCGCAGCGCGTCCACGTAGTGGTCGCGCACCGCCGCCGCCTCCGCCAGGGTGGTGACGTTCTCCCCCAGCCGGGTGAACACCGCGCCGATGCCGGCGGGCGCGAAGCGCCGCGCGGCCGCCAGCGCGGCGTCGAGCTCCTCGCCCGGCATGAACCGCCGCACCGCGCGGGCGACGAAGGCCCGGCGCCGGAGGGCGGCGGCCACCTTCGAGCTGCGGGAGGCCCACAGCAGCGCGTCCCGGGCCAGGCCC
>JAJYLI010000081.1 GCA_021787855.1 bacterium
TCGCGCGCCAGCGGGGGGCGGGCCGGAAGATGGTGACCGGCGGTGCCGGCGCGGGGGGAACGGCCGCCGCGGCCTGCGCGAGGGGCGCGGGCTGCGGCGCGGGGACCGGCGGCGGCGCGCGGGGCGCCGCCGCCAGGCTCTCGGCCGGAACGGCCGGGGCGACGGCCTGCTGCGGCACGCGGTGCGGCACGAAGCGCACCAGCTGGCCGACCGCGATGGCCGGCCCCCCGGGGATCGGGGCGGCGCTGGCGGACTGTCGCGCCACGCTGAGGACGACCGCGCGGGCCACCGGGGCGCCGTGCGCCGCCTCGATCTGGATCGTGTCCCCCACCGCCAGGTCGGCGGCACTGCCCGCCGAGACGAAGATGACCTCCGACGTCTGGTAGGTGACGCGCGCGGTGTCGCTCGCCGGCCAGCCCCGTCCGGTATCGGGCGGGGCCGGGTGGAGAGGCGGGGGAAGGGGGGGCGTCGCGGGCGCGCCCTGCTGCGCGCGGGCGGCGCGGCACACGGTCACCTCCGCCGCCCACGCCAGCGTGAGGGCGAGGAGCAGGGCACCGGGCTCAAGCATGCGACGGCACTCTCCGAGCGGCCCACTCGAGCCACTCGCTGAGGACGACGAGGGTCCACAGCGCCCGCGCATGATCGGCTCTCCTGCCAACGTGCTCCTCCAGTAGGGCCAGCGCCGGCTCGCGATTGACGCCGGCCACGCTCAGGCGGTCCGACTCGATCCGTTCGCGCGCCCACGCCAGCAGCGGTCCCCGCAGCCAGATGCTCAGCGGCACCGACAGGCCGCGCTTCCGCCGCCGCACGATCCCCCGGGGCAGGTATTCCAGCGCGTAGCGCTTCAGGAAGACCTTCGTCGTCAGGCCGCGGACCCGCTCGCGCGCGGGCAGGCCGGCCGCGAACTCCAGCACCGCGCGGTCCAGGAACGGGGCGCGCAGCTCCAGCGCGGAGTTCATGCTCGCCCGGTCCGCCTTGGTGAGCAGACCTTCGGCGAGCGAGGATTCCAAGTCGAACCGCTGCACCGCGTTGAGGAGGGCCTGGCTGCTACCCCGAACCTCGGCGGTCTGCTCCTTCCCGCCCGCGCTCGCGATCCCGAGGCGCGCGAGCAACGCCGGACGGATGTTCGACGTCCAATCCAAGTGTCGCCGCAGGCCGTCCAGCTCGGCCGCGGCGACGAAGCGCTTGAGTAGAAACGAGAGACTGACCTTCCGGTCGCTGGGGCGCCACAGCTCGGCGGCGCGCCGGCACCCGTATCTGACCCGCGCAGGGAGCGCGGCGTAACGCTGGGCCATCAGGGCGCCCAGGTACGTGGGGTAGCCGCCGAACAGCTCGTCGCCCCCCTCGCCCACCAGCGCGACGGTGACCTCCTCGGCCGCGCGGCGCGCCAGCAGCGCCGTGGGAACCCACGCCGGATCGGCCAGGGGCTCGCCGGCGTGGCCGATCAACTCGGCGAGGACGGTGGGAAAGGCCTCGGGCCTGACCCACACGCTGTCGCTGGGAATGCCCAACCGCCGCGCCACCACGGCGGCGTAGTCGCCCTCGTCGTACGAGGGCTCGGCGAAGCGGAGCGTGAACGCCTTGAGCGGGTAGTCGGGGCGGACGGCTCGCGCGACGGCGGCGACCAGGGAGGAATCAATCCCTCCGCTCAGGAAGGCGCCGTAGCGCACGTCCACGTCGCTCTGCCGGCGCACGGCCTCGCGGAACACGGCGTCGAACGCGGCCGGCCGCGGCCCGCCCGCGGGGGGGGGAACCTCCCCGAGGTTCCAGCGCCAGTAGCGGCGCCGCCGGATGCCCTCGGGGCCGAAGGTGACGACCTCGGCCGGGGCGACCTTCTGGATCTCGGCGAACGGGGAGGCGGGGGCCTCGAAGTAGCCGCGGGCCAGAAACGCGCCCAGCGCGGCCGGGTCGGGGGTCAGCCGCTGGTCGGGGTCGGCGGCCAGCGCCGCGACCTCGGTGGCGAAGCGCAGCTCGGTGGCGCCGGCCGCGAAGAACAGCGGTCGCTCGCCGGCGCGGTCGCGCGCCAGCACCAGGCGCCGCTCCCGCGGGTCCCAGACCGCGATCGCGAAGGCGCCCACCAGCCGCTCGACGAACGCCTCCCCCAGCTCGGCGTACAGGCCCGGGATCACCGCGATGTCGGTGCGGGAGGAGACCGCGCGGCCGCGGCCCGCGAGGAGCGCGCGCAGCTCGGCGTGGTTGTCAATCTCCCCGTTGCACACGGCGACGACGCCGCTCGCCGGGTCCACGAGCGGCTGGTGCCCGCCGTCGAGCCCGCGGATCGCCAGGCGCGTGGCGCCGAGGATCGCCGGTCCGCTGGCGTGCGAGCCCTGGTCGTCGGGGCCGCGGTGGGCCAGCGCGTCCAGCATGGCCTGCACCGAGCGCTGCGCCCGCGCGGGATCGAGCGGCGCGGAGCCGCGAGCCAGTACCCCGCACACGCCGCACATCCTTCAGGTCCCGCGGGCTGCCGGCGCCGGGAACAGCGCGCCCCACCAGCCGGGGGCCAGGGCCGCGGGCGCCGTGGCGCCGGCCGCCCGCGCCGCGAGCGAGTCCAGCGCCGCGTGGCCCGCTCCGCCCGCCAGCACGTACACGGGGTGGGCGCGGCGCGCCAGCCACGTCGCGAGGTCGGTCCGGCGCACCACACCCGGCGGCCAGACCGGCGAGCGCCGCAGGGCGAAGGCGATGTAGTTGCTGGTCGTCTCGTGCCCGTCGGCGGTCACCAGCGTGATCGTCCGGCGGAGGTAGAACGGCACGCCGTTGGGCAGGCACTCGATGCACGCCAGCTCCGTGCCCGGCGGCAGCGCCGGGATCCGGCGCGCCAGCGCGAGCCCCGATCCCGCGTCCGCGTACGCCCGCATCCCGCCGAAGGCGACCGTCAACAGCAGCAGCGGCGGCACGGCGAACGCGGCCGTGGCGAACCGCGGGTCCCGGAGCAGCCGGCCGGCCGCCGCCACCACCGCGACGATGGCGAACAGCACCAGCAGCGGCGGGCCGGCCGCTCCGATCCGCGCCACGTCGCCGCCCCCGCCCCCCCCCAAGCGGCTCAGCGCGGCGGCCAGGCCGCCGGGCTGCGCCAGGGCCAGCTCCAGTGCCACCGCCACGGCCGCCGCGGCGACGGCCAGGACGGTGGTGCCGCGCAGCACCAGGCGGCGGGCCGCGCCCGCGGGAGTCTCCAACGCCAGGTCCAGCACCCGGGCGGTGAGCATCCCCAGCGCCACCACGCCGGTCAGGACGTAGCCCGGCAGCTTGGACTGGGAGAGCGAGAAGAACACCGTGACGACCAGCGCCCACACGATCAGCAGCCGCTCGGCGTGCGTCCAGCGCCGGCGGGCGCGCCACGCCCGGACGACGGCCTCCGGCAGCAGCAGGCTCCAGGGGAAGAACACGGCGACGATCACCGGGCCGTAATACCAGAACGGGGCGGTGCGGTGGAACGCGGGGGTCGTGAACCGCCGCAGCGACTCCTCCACCAGCCCGTAGTAGGGAAAGTCGGGACGGCGCAGGCTGAGCGCCACGAACCACGGCAGGGCCACCGCGAGGAACACCAGGATGTTGAGCGGCGCGAAGACGCGGCGCAGCGCGTCACGCCGCCGCTCGACCAGGTGCAGCACCACCAGCACCAGCAGCGGGATCAGCAGCCCGACCGGGCCTTTGACCAGCACGCCCGCGCCGGCGGCCGCGGAGGCGACCAGGTACCAGCCGCGCCGCGCGCCGCCAGCCTCGGACGCCTCGGCGCGGTCGGCCGCGAGGATGGCCGCGGTCACGAAGAAGGCCAGCACCATGTCGAAGATCACCAGCCGCGCGAACGCGACCACCAGCGGCGTGGTCGCGACGACCAGCACCGCCAGGGCGGCGGCGCGCGGGCCCCAGGCCCGGCGGCTGAACCCGTACACCAGACCGAGGAGGCCCAGCGCGAACAGCGCGCTGGGGAGTCGGGCCGCGGTCGCGTTCACGCCCAGCGCGCTCATGGACAGCGCGACGAGGCGGAAATACGCCGCCGGCTTGTCGAGGTAGGGCAGGCCGTCGTAGGTGGGCACCACCCAGGCGCCGCTCGCGCGCATCTCGCGGGCGACCTCGGCGTTGCGCCCCTCGTCCGGCTTGAGGAGCGGCAGGGTGCCCAGCCGGGCGCACAGCGCCACGATGGCGATCGCGAAGACGAGCACGGTCAGACGGCGTGGCATCGGTGGCTCGAATGGGGTGCCGTATTATCGCCCCTGGGCGCGCGCGCCGACAGCCGCGACTCCGCTCGGGCTCAGGCGTCGAGATGCCGGCGCGCGCGCCGGAACACCGCGTGCCACATGGCCCGGGTGAGCGTCCCGGTGCTGGTGTTGCGCTGGCTGGGATGGTAGGACGCCAGCAGGATCGTCCCGTCCGGCAACCGGTGCTCCGCGCCGTGGGCGAAGCGCGGCCGCTCGGCCGGCCGCAGGCGCTCCCTCCACCCCGAGGCCCGCAGCCACTGCTCGTGGGCGAAGGCGCCGAGCGCGAGCACGACCCGGACCTGCTCGAGCAGCGCGATCTCCGCGGCCAGATACGGGCGGCACGCCTCGGTCTCGCGCCGCGACGGCCGGTTGCCGGGCGGCGCGCAGCGCACCGCCGCGGTGATGAAGCAGTCCGTGAGCACCATGCCGTCGTCCCGCCCGGTCGAGACCGGCTGGCTGGCGAAGCCGAAGCGGTACAGGGCCTCGTACAGCCAGTCGCCGCTCCGGTCTCCCGTGAACATCCGCCCGGTGCGGTTCCCCCCATGCGCCGCCGGCGCGAGCCCCACCACCAGCAGGCGGGCCCGCCTTTCGCCGAAGGCCGGGACGGGCCGCCCCCAGTAGCGCTGGGCCAGGAACGCCCGGCGCCGCACCTCCGCCACCCGGCGGCAGTAGCGCCTCAGGCTCGGACACCGCTCGCACGCCACCACGGCCCGCTCCACGGCCGCGACGGAGCGGAAGGGGATGCCGCTCACCGGCCGGCGAGGAACGCCTCGACGGACGTGCCGAACGAAACGATGTCAATCGGCTTGGTCAGGTAGCCGCTGAAGCCCGCCGCCAGCGCCTTCTCGCGGTCCCCGCTCATGGCGTGAGCCGTGAGCGCCACGACCGGCGGCAGCGCGGATCCCAGCGCCGCCCGCAGCCGGTCCAGCAGCTGGAAGCCGTCCTGCCCGGGGAGCTGGATGTCGAGCAGCACCAGCTCGGGCTTCCGCTGGCGCATCTCCTCCAGCAGGCGGTCGCCCCCCGGCAGCTGCAGCACCTGGTGGCCGCGGATGCCGAGCACCGCGGCGAACAGCTTCATGTTGTCCGGGTTGTCCTCGACGATCAGGATCGTGGCCACGGCGCCCGGCTCCCCGCGCGCCGGACGACGGCGCGGGCGTGGACCACGAGAGATGGTGGCGCGCTCATTGCATACAAGGAAGCGTGCTTTGTGGGCTGCGTCAAACTCATTAGATTGCGCCAGTTGCACTTACCCCGGCCCGTGGCCGGCGGCCGAAGGAGCAGCGATGTCTCGACATGACCTCATCGTGGGGATGGCCGGCGCCGGTGGCGACGGCGTGGTGTCCGCCGGTGAGCTGTTGCTGCAGGTGGCGGCGTTCGAAGGCCTCTACGGCATGCTGGTGAAGGCCTTCGGGCCGCAGATCCGCGGGGGCGAGTCGTCCGTCCGGGTGCGGCTCAGCTCCGAGCCGGTGCCGTTCCAGGGCGACGATCTCGACGTGCTGATCGCGTTCAACTGGGACGACTACGGCCGGTTCCGCACCGAGCTGGTCCCGGGCGCGCACACCGTGATCTTCGTGGACGAGCTCGACCCGACCCCGCGCGAGCGGATCCCCCTGGACGACCGCTTCAAGGACGCGGTGATCCGCGTGCCCTTCGAGCAGCTGGCGATTGACAAGGGCGGCAGCGCCCTGGCCAAGAACATCGTGGCCGTGGGCGTGCTGGCCGGGACGCTGAACCTGCCGCGCGAGGCGTTCGTGCGCGCCATCCGGCGCCGGTTCGCCAAGAAGGGCGAACCGGTGATCACGGCCAACCTCGCCGCGCTCGACGCCGGCATCGAGGTCGCCGCCACCCACCGCACCGACATCCAGGTCCGCGCCGCCCGGCGCGAGACGCTGATGGTCATCTCCGGCAACGAGGCGTTCGCCTTCGGCGCCCTGGTGGCCGGCTGCCGGTTCATGGCCGGCTATCCCATCACCCCGCAGTCCGAGGTCATGGAGTGGCTGGGCCGGGAGCTGCCCAAGTACGGCGGCGTCATGATGCAGCCGGAGGACGAGCTGGCCTCGATCACCATGGCCATCGGCGCCTCCTACGCCGGCGTGAAGGCGCTCACCGCCTCGTCCGGCCCCGGCATCTCCCTCAAGACCGAGGCGATCGGCCTGGCCTCGATGGCCGAGATCCCGCTGGTGGTGCTGAACGTGCAGCGGGTGGGGCCCTCGACCGGCATCCCGACCAAGACCGAGCAGGCCGACCTGATGCAGGCGCTGTACGGCTCCCACGGCGACGTGGCCAAGGTGGTCGTGGCGCCCACCGACGTGGCGGACTGCTTCCAGGTCGCGGTGGATGCCTTCAACATCGCCGAACAGTACCAGACCCCGGTGATCGTGCTGTCGGACCAGGCGCTGGGCCACCGCACCGACGCCATCCGCCCGTTCGACCTCAAGGCGGTGAAGGTGGTGGACCGGCGGCTCCCGACCGAGGCGGAGCTGGCGGAGGTGGATCCGCACCACGGCTTCACCCGCTACGCGGCCACGCCGAGCGGCGTCAGCCCCATGGCCATCCCCGGACAGGCGCGCGGCAACTTCCTGATGTCGGGGCTGGAGCACGACGAGCGCGGCGCGCCCGTCTCGAGCGCGGCCGTGCACCAGCGGATGAGCGAGAAGCGGTTCCGGAAGCTCGCGGCGGTCCCGCAGGCCTACGGCCACCTCACCCTGATCCTGGGCGCCGCGGATGCCGACGTGGGCCTGCTGGCGTGGGGCGCCGCCAAGGGCGCGGTGGTCGAAGCGGTGCGCGAGCTGGGCGCGACCGGCGTGCGGGTGCGGGCGGTGATCCCGCGCCTGCTCCTGCCGTTCCCCCTCGCCCAGGTGGAGGCGGCGCTGGAGGGACTGAAGACGCTGCACGTCGTGGAGCTGTCGTACACCGGCCAGTTCTACACCTATCTCAAGAGCCAGCTCAGGCCGGAGCTGGCGGCGCGTCTGGTACGCCACTCCCGGGCGGGCGGCTCGCCCCTGGGGGTCGCCGAGATCGTGGAGCACGTCGCCCCCGCCGCGGTCGCGGCGGCGGCGGCGGCGGACTGAGGGGGGGGCAGCGATGGCCCATCAAGCGGTGACCAAGTTGAGCGGCAAGGACTACAAGGCCGAGCTGCACCCGGTGTGGTGCCCGGGCTGCGGCGACTTCGGTGTCGTCGCCGGGGTTTATCAGGCGCTGGCCAGGCTCAACCTGGACCCCGACCGCACGGTGATCGTGAGCGGCATCGGCTGCTCCTCGCGGCTGCCGGGGTACGTGAACACCTACTCGTTCAACTCGATCCACGGTCGCGCGCTGCCCATCGCGACGGGCATCAAGCTCGCCAACCCCGAGCTGACGGTCGTGGTGGTGGGGGGCGACGGCGACGGGTTCGCCATCGGCGCCGGCCACTTCGTGCACGCGGCCCGGCGCAACGTGGACATCACGTACGTGTGCATGGACAACTCGATCTACGGGCTGACCAAGGGCCAGACCTCGCCCACCACGCCCACGGGCGAGGTGACCAAGACCAGCCCCTACGGCAACCTCGAGGAGCCGATGCAGCCGGTGCTGCTGGCCCTGGCCTGCGGCGCCACGTTCATCGCGCGCTCGTTCTCCTCCGAGGTGAAGACGTCGGTGGAGCTGATCGCCGAAGCCATCGAGCATCCGGGCTTCTCGTTCGTGCACATGATCTCGCCGTGCCCGGTGTTCCGCGGGCGCCAGCAGTTCGACTGGGTGAAGGAGCGGGTGCGGCCGCTGCCGCCCGGCTTCGATTTCACCAAGCGGGAGCAGGCGCGCTCGGTCGCGTTCGAGGACCTGAACGAGCAGATCTCCCTGGGGCTGATCTGGCGGGACAACCGGCCCGGGCTGCTGGCGCGCCAGCAGCTCGTCCAGCAGAAGGCCGTGGCCAAGGGGGTCGCGACGTACGAGGAACTCCTCCATTCCTTCGTTCCCGACTTCGGCGCCGTCGGAGCGCCGCGCTGACGCCGGCGCTCCCGCCGCGGACGCGGGGAGGGCAGCCCGGTGGGGCGGCCCTCCCCGCGTCGTTTGTCGGGGCGTCGCGGCTGCACCGGTGAGCGGCGAGGGAGGGAGGAGGGCGGGGGACGGGGGGCGGCGATGATTGCCCGCGGTGAGACGGGCGTCCCGGGTGACAAGTCCGTCACCCACCGGGCGCTGCTGCTGGGCGCGCTGGCCGCCGGCCCGTGCCGGTTCACCCGGCCGCTGGCCTCGCTCGACACGCGGGCCACGGCCGCGGCGCTGCGCGCCCTCGGCGTCAAGGTGGGACCGCTGGTCGAGGGGCGGGCGGTGGTGGTGCGGGGCCTGGGGCTCCGGCCCCCCCCGTTCCACGCGCCGCGCGGCGCGCTCCACTGCCGCAACTCCGGCACCACGGCGCGGCTGCTGCTGGGGCTGCTGGCCGCGCACCCGTTCGAGGCGCGGCTCACGGGGGATCGGAGCCTCCGGCGCCGGCCCATGGCGCGGGTGACCGAGCCGCTGCGGGCCATGGGCGCGGCGATCGAGGCGTCGGAGGGCGAGCGGCTGCCGCTCGTGGTGCGCGGGGGCCCGTTGGTCCCGCTCGCGTGGCGCAGTCCCGTGGCGAGCGCGCAGGTGAAGACGGCGCTGCTGCTGGCGGGGGTGGCGGGCGGCGTGCGCGTCGCGGTCACCGAGCCCGTCGCCAGCCGCGACCACACCGAGCGGCTGCTGCGCCTGCTGGGCGTGCGCGTGGAGGTGCAGGACACCACCACGGCGGTCGAGCCGCCGGAGACGCTGCCGGCCTTCGAAGGGGAGATCCCCGGCGACATCTCGTCCGCGGCGTACCTGGTGGCGGCGGGGCTGCTGGCCACGAGCGGCGAGCTGGTGGTGCACGGCGTGGGCGTGAACCCGACCCGCACCGGCTTCCTGCGCGCGGTCGCCCGCATGGGCGGGAAGGTCGAGGAATCCGGGCGATTCTTCAGCCTGGGCGAGGCCGCCGCCTCGCTGGTGGCGCGGCCCGCCCGCCTCAAGGCGATCGAGGTCGCTCCCGAGGAGATCCCCTCCATGGTGGACGAGATCCCGCTGCTGGCCTGCCTGGCCGCGCGCGCGGAGGGCCGCTCGGTGTTCCGCGGCGTGGGCGAGCTGCGGGTCAAGGAGAGCGACCGTCTGGCGCTGGTCGCCGCGAACCTCGCCGCCCTCGGCGTCGCGGCGCATACCGAAGGGGACACCCTGATGGTCGAGGGCACCGACGCGCCGCCGGCCGGGCGGGTGACGACGGCGGGCGACCACCGGCTGGCGATGGCGTTCGCGGTGCTGGGCACCGTGCCCGGCGCCGCGGTCGAGCTGGACGACCGCGGTTGCGTGGCCGTCTCGTACCCCGGCTTCTTCCGCGACCTGGCCCGGGTGCTGCATGCGTCGTAGCCGGCCCGTGGTCGCCATTGACGGCCCGGCGGGGAGCGGCAAGAGCACCACCGCCCGGGCGGTGGCCGTGGCGCTGGGCTTCGCCCACCTCGACAGCGGGGCCCTGTACCGGGCCGTGACCCTGGTCGCGCTCGAGGCGGGGGGCGAGCCGTCCGGGTGGCGCGGCGCCGCGCTCGCGGCCCTCGCCCGGGAGCGGGACGTGAGCCTGCGGTGGCGCGGGGCCACGGGCGGCGCGGGGAAGGGGGCCGGGGACGGTGGCGTTTGGGAGGTCGCCATTCGCGGCAGCGGCGCGGGCGACGCCCTCCGCACGCCGGACGTCACCCGGCACGTGTCGGCCGTCGCCGCGATGCCCGAGGTGCGCGCGTTCGTCAACCAGCAGCTGCGGCGGGCGGCCGCCGGGGGCGGGGTGGTGGTGGACGGACGGGACATCGGAACCGCGGTCTTCCCCGACGCCGAGGTCAAGATCTTCCTGGTGGCGGACGCGGCGGAGCGCGCACGCCGGCGCCTGCTGGAGCGGCGCGAGCCCGTGGACCCGGCCGCCGTGCGGGCGGAAACGGCGGCCCTGGAGCGCCGCGACGCGCTCGACTCCTCGCGGGAGGCGGCGCCCCTGGCCCGGCCCGCGGACGCCGTGGTGGTGGATACCACGCGGCTGTCGTTCGACGAGCAGGTCCGGACCGTCGTGGACCACGTCCGCCGGGTGGCGAAACGGCTTGACCGCACCGCGGGGCGCGGGTAAGGTTCATGGCTAAACCCCGGCGCCACGGTGGCCCGGGGCCGGCATTCACCCGTTCCGCGCCCCGGTGGCGCGCCGAGGCCGCAGTAATGACGCTGACCGAGCCCAAGGACGTGCAGGACCAGGCGTCCGCCCCCACCACTCCACCTTCCACCCCCTCGCCGGCGGGCAGCAAGCTGCACGTCCGCCCCGACCTGTACGACGAGAGCTATTCGCCGGAACAGTACGCGCAGATGATGGCGATGTACGAGGGCACCCTCCAGCACATCGAGGAGGGCGAGATCGTCAAGTCGAAGGTGCTGCGCGTGACCGACAACGCCGTGATCCTCGACGTCGGGTTCAAGTCCGAGGGCGCGGTGCCCATCGAGGAGTTCAAGGACGCGCACAGCCTCAAAGAGGGCGACGAGATCGAGGTGTTCCTCGAGAACCTCGAGGACAACGAGGGCGCCGTCGTGCTCTCGAAGAAGAAGGCCGACTTCATGCGCGTGTGGGAGCGCATCCGGGTGGCCTACGAGAGCGACGAGCCGGTCGAGGGCACGCTGGTCAAGAAGATCAAGGGCGGGGTGGTGGTGGACCTGATGGGCGTGGACGCCTTCCTGCCGGGCTCGCAGATCGCCCTGCGCCGGGTCCCGAACATCGACGAGCTGCTGGGCCAGACCTACCAGTTCAAGATCATCAAGCTCAACAAGCGCCGCCGCAACATCGTCGTCTCGCGCCGCGTGATCCTCGAGGCGGAGCGCGCGACCAAGCGCGAGAGGCTGATGAAGGAGCTGGAGGTCGGCCAGACCCGCGCCGGCGTGGTCAAGAACATCACCGATTTCGGCGCCTTCATTGACCTGGGCGGCGTGGACGGCCTGCTCCACATCACCGACATGTCGTACGGACGGGTCTCGCACCCGAGCGAGATGGTGAAGTTCGGCCAGGAGCTCGAGGTCAAGATCCTCGACATTGACTGGGAGCGGGAGCGCATCTCGCTGGGGCTGAAGCAGCTCCAGCCGTACCCGTGGGCGAACGTGGCCGCCAAGTTCCCCGTCGGCACGCGCGTGCAGGGGAAGGTGGTCTCGATCACGAACTACGGCGCCTTCATCGAGCTGGAGCCGGGCATCGAGGGCCTGGTTCACATCTCGGAGATGTCGTGGACGCGCAACGTGCGCCACCCCTCCAAGATCGTCTCCATCGGCGAGACCATCGAGGCGGTGGTGCTCAAGGTGGACGAGGCCGAGGAGAAGATCTCCCTCGGTATGAAGCAGACCGAGCAGGATCCCTGGATGGTGCTGCCGCTCAAGTACCCGGTGGGCACGCGGATCAGCGGCAAGGTCAGGAACCTCACCAGCTTCGGCGCGTTCGTGGAGATCGAGCCGGGCATTGACGGGCTGATCCACATCTCCGACATGTCGTGGACCAAGCGGGTGCAGCACCCCTCCGAGGTCGTCAAGAAGGGCGACACGGTGGACGTGGTCATCCTGAACATTGACGCCGACAACAAGCGGATCTCCCTCGGCCTCAAGCAGGCCGAGGAGGACCCGTGGCTCAAGATCGGCGAGACCTACCCCGTCGGCCTGGAGATCAAGGGCCACGTGGTGCGGCTGATGGACAAGGGCGTGGTGGTGGACCTCGGGCACGACATCGAGGGCTTCGTGCCGATGAGCCAGCTCGGGGTGCCCGACATCCAGACGCCCGGCGACGCGGTGAAGGAAGGGCAGGCGGTGGAGCTGAAGGTGCTGGAGGTGGACCCGATCCACCATCGGATCGTGCTCGCGGCGCTGAGCTTCCCCGACGAGCCGCTGCGGGAGATCCCCAAGCCCCCGACCGACGCGGAGTTGGCGGCGAGCGAGGGCGAGGGGGCGCCGGAGGGGCAAGCCGCCGCGCCCGCGCCGGAGGCCGCGCCGCCCGCGGCGCCGCCGCAGGCATAGGGCGTCGTTTCCGGCATCGGACGCGGGTCCAGGCGCCGCCGGGCAACCGGCGGCGCCTTCGTTTGGGCACGCCCGCAGGTTGACGGGGCGCTCTCCCGGCGGCAACGTGTCCCTCCCATGAGCATGCGCGAGAAGCTCGAGCGCCTGGCCAGGCTCAAGGCCGAGGCGGAGGCCGGCGGCGGCGCGGCGCGGGTCAAGGCGCAGCACGCCAAGGGCAAGCTCACCGCCCGCGAGCGGCTGGAGCTGTTGCTGGACGAGGGCAGCTTCGTCGAGCTGGACCGGTTCGTCACCCACCGGTCCCACGACTTCGGGCTGGGCTCGCAGCGCATCCTGGGCGACGGCGTCGTCACCGGCTGGGGCCGCGTGAACGGCCGGCCGGTGTACGTGTTCTCCCAGGACTTCACCGTCTTCGGCGGCTCGCTCTCCGAGGCGCACGCCGAGAAGATCTGCAAGGTGATGGACCTCGCGGTCAGGAACGGCGCGC
>JAJYLI010000082.1:0-6662 GCA_021787855.1 bacterium
GGCTAACCCGCGCTTATCAGAGTGATCAGCCGTCGCGCTCCGCGTCCCACCGCGCCCCAGGCGTACCGCTGTCTCTCTCCTCACGACCACGCCCCCTTGACCGGTCGCTTCATATCAGACCATACCGCTCCGTCCCACGGGCGTGCGAACGCACCCAGTCCTTAGCCGCATTCAGGTCACGGGTCACTGCGATGGGATACTTCCCCGCCAGTTCCGCGAAGTACCTGCGCGCCTCCGCAAGGTCTCGATCCAGTAGGGCCTTCACGAAATTGGAGACGTTCTCGGCTCTGAACGCCCGCATTGAGACCGCGAGGTGTAGGTCGTCGTCGAACGCGCGCAAGTCCGGCTTCCGCCCGACCACCTCTCGCACCTTCTCGGCTGAGTACTCCGCGTCGGTCAGCCGCGACGAGACGCGCATCCGCCAATCGGGGAAGTGGCGCTCGATCGCGTCCAGCCATTCCTCGATTCCCGCCTCGCCCCTGGCAATCTCCTGGCCGCCGCCCACTAGGCAGATGACAGCCGCCCAGTCCTGATGGCGGTCCATGACACTGATGAGGAACTCCGGCTCCGAATGAGGGAAGCCGAGCACCTTCTTGCGCCGCTTCATGAAATCGGCGGTCCGGTCCTGAGTCCAGGCGCGCTGCGCTTCATCGAAGATGACGACGTGCTCGTCCGGTGCACGGTCGGGAAACTTGATTCCCTCGTCACGAAAGTTGTGAACGTTCTGGATGAACTGCTTGACGCGCTCCCCAACCTCGCCCTTCCGCACCTTCACGCCCTTGGCGAGCTCGCGCGCGACCTCGTCCCGCGTGAGCGCCTCCCGCAACACCGCCACCAGCGGCCCGTTGCCGGACAGGAAGACCGCGTGGGTGGGATCACCCTTCTCGCCCCGCCGGGTCGCGATGTTGAGCCCCACCAGGGTCTTCCCCGCGCCGGGCACGCCCGTCACGAAACAGATGACCTTCTGCCGCTCGGCGCGGGCCTCGTCCACGATCTCCTCGATCCGGCGCGAGGTAACCGCGAGGTTCTTCGCCCCCGCGTCGCTGCGCGCGATGGCCTCGACCGAGTGCTGCGAGTAGAGCGCCCGCGCCGCCTCGATGATGGTCGGCGTCGGGCGATACGGCGCCCCCGCCCACGCCTCGGCCACCGCCATCGGCCGGCCGGGCTCGCGCGCCGCCAGCTCGATCACGCCCCTGAGGCCCGCCGCGTCGGTGAAGACCGGATGATAGACGCCGTCCGCCGCGCCGTTGAGCCGCGGCTCCGGCGCTGCCGCCTCCGTCGCCACCAGCACGGGCACGAGCCACGCCCCGTGGCTGGCCTCGTGGAAGTTCTTGAGGTCGAGCGCGTAGTCCCACACCTGGTCCCGCGCCGCCCGCTCGAACTGGGTCGCGCCGACCTTGAACTCGATCACCAGGACGATCCGCGGCAGCAGCAGCACCACGTCCACCCGGCTGCCCATCCGCGGGATGGCGAACTCGAGATAGAGATGGCCGGTGAGCCCCTTGAGCGCGCGGCGGAGGATCCCGATCTCCGCGCGCCAGGCCTCCTGCTGGCCTTGCTGGATATCGAATTCGCTGCGCCCGGCCAGGCGGCCGACGATCGCGTCGTCAGATTCGGCGAGGAAATCGGCTACCGGCGCGCCATACCAGGCGCGACTGGCTCCCCCTCCGCCGCCCGCGATGTCCGAATCCGCCATTCCGCTCCGCTCCCAGGGTGGCGCGCCCGGGCCGGACGCCTCAGGCCCCGATCCCCAGGGCCAGGCCCCGCCCGGACGCACGAAAGCGCCAACATGCACTCCGAGTGAGACATGCCGCAACCAAAGGGTCATGGCCACGCCGGCGGACCTGGTAGAATGCACCCGCGGTCGGCGGCAAGTACGAGGCTTCGCGTCTAGCCCCTCGGGGATACCACGGTCCGCAGCCGGTAAGAGTGCTGGTGTGGCGGAACTGGTATACGCGGGGGTCTCGCACACCTCCGGGCGAAAGCCCTTGTGGGTTCGAATCCCGCCACCAGCACCGCCGCACCCCTTGCACTCGCAACTTCGCCGAGCCTATACTCGGCCTGTGTGCGAGACCTCCGCGGCAGCCGTTCCGCCGCGCTAGACGAGAGGCCGGGGCGTTCACCCCGGCCTTTCGTGTTTTCGCCCAGCGCATCGCCGTTTGACCTCCGCCTCGCCGCACCGCACAATCTCACCCGTGGACGGAACCCAGCCCTGCGCCTTCTGCGACCGCGTCGCCTCGGGCCAGATCGAGACCGAGAACGAGCTGGCGGTGGCGATCCCCGACGCGTTTCCCGTGACGCCCGGGCACACGCTGGTCGTCCCCCGGCGACACGTGGCCGACTTCTTCGACCTCACCGACGAGGAGCAGGCGGCGGTCTGGCGGTTGGTCGCCGTCGTGCGGGCGAACCTGCTGGAATCGCGCAAGCCCGACGGCTTCAACGTCGGCCTCAACGCCGGCGCCCCCGCCGGCCAGACGATGCCCCACGCGCACGTCCACGTCATCCCGCGCTACGCCGGCGACTCCGCGGACCCGAGGGGCGGCGTCCGCCGCGTCATCCCCGGCAAAGCCCGCTACTGGAAAGAGCAGCCGTGACCACCGCCGACCGCGCCGCCGACGGCGCACTCGCCCTGGCCGAGCGGATCTTCGTCATGCTGGACCGCGGCGGCTTCGTCGCGACGTACAAGTACGCCGTGCTCCTCGCGCTCCTCGACCTCTGCCTCGAGCTGACGTCGCGGCGGGGTGAGCCGCCGACGTCGCTCACCACGCGGCAGCTCGCCGAGAAGGTGGTGCAGCTCTACTGGCCGCATACGATGCCCTACGGCGCCGGCCGCTCGGCACTGGTGCTGCGCCAGAACAACGCCGGCCAGGCGAAGCTGGTCGGCTTGATCGCGCGGTTCCGGGAGCGGCACGCGCCCGATCCGTCGGCGAGCCTGAGCCGGGCGAGGGCGGAGGCCCCCGAGGCGTTCGAGCGCCTGGTGCGCGGCGTCGAGTGGAAGCTGATCGAGATGCCGCTGCCGCGGCTCCAGGTCGTCGGCCGAAAGGAAGACCGGTTCCTCTACCAGATCGGCTGGGACACCGCGGTGCAGTCGTCCGCCGTGCGGGCCTACCAGGCGGGCGAGCGCGACCAGTTCGACAACCGGATCCTACTGCTGCCCTCGGTCGGCGCGCAGCTCGTCCGCCTCAACGGGCTGCTGCGGCCGTTCATCCACCGCGAGTGGGCCGCGAAGGTCGCGGACCTCAACGGCCTCGAGGAGGCGCGGCTGGAGCGGTTCCTGTTCGGCGCCGACCGCCAGCGCACGGCGGTGCTCCGCGGGCCGCTGCGCGACCTGCAGGAGGACCGCTGCTTCTACTGCGGCGAGCGGCTTCAGCGGCGCGTGGAGGTGGACCACTTCATCCCGTGGGCACGCTACCCCGACGACGCCGTGGAGAACCTCGTCGCGGCCGACGGGCGCTGCAACGCGGCCAAGCGGGACTTCCTGGCCTCCGGCGGGCACCTCGGCCGCTGGACGGAGCGGCTTGCGGCTCAGGCGGCGGCGCTGGCGACTATAGCGGCTGACGCGGGCTGGGAATCGCGCGCCACGGCCACGGGCGGCGTCGCGCGGGCGATCTACGCCGGCCTGCCCGACGGCGTGGACCTGTGGGTGGCCGGGAACCGCTTCGAGCCGTCGCGGCACGACGCGCTGATGCGCGCGCTCAGGGCGGCGTAGGGCCCGGAGCGGGAGCCACGACAAAGGGCCGGAGCACGCGCCCCGGCCCTGGTCTCCCACCCCCGCACTGGTCAAACGCCCGTCAGCGCCTCAGCATCGCCGCCATGAAGCCCAGCGTGCCCAGCCACATGAGGATCGTCCAGGTCAGCAGCGACCATTTCTGCTTCCCCAGCTTGGCATCCATCTCGGCAAGCAGCCGGCCCTGCAGCTCCACTATCCGGCCCTCGAGCCCGAGCATGCGGGCATTCATCACGCCCTCCAGGCCGGCGATGCGCACATCCACGGTCTCGAAGCGCGCCTCCATCCTCTGCAGGCGCGTGTCCACGCGCTCCCGCAGGCCCGCCATCTCCGACTCGAGACGCCGGAAGCTGGCGTCGAACAAGTCCTTGAACTCCTGCCGGTAGCTCGTGTCCACATCGTAACCTTACGCTCGGCCGGCCGAGGACCGCAACAACGCATCACGGTGCGAATGTCGGCGGCGCGCCCGGACGTGCGCGGCGCCGATGCCCCGGCTCAGTCCAGGAACGGCGACTTGCCCGTCGGCTTGCGCCGCGGCGCCGCCGCGTCCAGCAGCCGCTGCAGCTCCTCGATGCTCAGCTCGTACGGATCGGTCTCGTAACCGGGCGGCGTCGCGATCCGCCCCAGCCCGGGATTCCCCTCGACGGGCATGAACTCCCACTCGGAGCGGCTGCGCACCTCGACCTCCCACCGCGCGCCGCCCTTGTCCACGAAGACGCGCCGCGCCATCAACGCATCCACCGGTTCAGGAACTGGTCGCTCACCTGCTCGAGCAGCATGAAGCTCGGCAGGTTGTACGCCGCGCCGTGGCGGCCCGGCGGGTAGATCCTGAGGCTCGCGTCCACCCCCGCGTTGGTGAGCGCGGTGAGCATCTGCATGGTGTTGATCGGATGGACGTTGTCGTCCATCATCGAGTGGATCAGCAGCAGGTGGTCGCCCTTGAGGCTGTCGGCGTACAGGCTCGCCGCGCTGCTGTCGTAGCCGGCCAGGTTGTCGCCCAGCAGCCCCATGTAGCGCTCGGTGTAGATCGCGTCGTACAGCCGCCACGAGGTCGGCGGCGAGTTGGCGATCCCCACCGTGAACAGGTGCGGGTACATCGCCATCGTGTACAGGGTGCTGTAGCCGCCGTAGCTGGTGCCGATGATCGCGATGTGCGCGCTGTCCACCCACGGCATCGTCTCCAGGTACCGCGCCGCCTCCGCGAAGTCGTGCGCCTCCCAGTGCCCCAGCCGGCGGTACACGACCTTCTCGAACGCGCTGCCGTAGTTGCCGGAGCCCCGGTTGTTGAGCCCCACGACGACGTAGCCCTGCTGCGCGTACCACTGCGTGAGGCCGCTGGCGCCGAACGCGTCGTACACCTGCTGCGAGCCGGGCCCGCCATAGACCGCGAAGATCACCGGGTAGCGCTTCGTCGAATCGAAGTCGAGCGGCTTCACGATGGAGCCGTCGAGCCGCTGGCCGTCCGAGGTCGTGAAACTGAAGATCCGCGTCGGGGCGTACGTGTGCGTCGCCAGCCACGCCGTGACGGACGCGTTGTCCACCAGCGTGCGGAGCTTCCGCCCGCCGTCCGCCGTGGCCCACAGCTCGATCTGCCGCGGCTGGTCGAGAGCCGACCAGCGGTCGAGGTAGTACTCGGTGTTGGGGGACATGTCTATGCCGTGCGTCCCGGCCGTCGTGGTCAGCCGGCGCTGGCGCGTGCCGTCGAACCCGATCGCGTAGAGCTGCCGCTGCAGCGGCGAGGCCTCCGTGGAGCTGTAGTACAGGGTCCGCGTGGCCGGATCAATCCCCTCCACCCGGGTGACGCTCCACGCCCCGTGCGTCACCTGGTCCAGCAGGCGGCCCGAGTAGTCGTAGCGATAGATGTGCTGCCAGCCGTCGCGGTCGCCGATCCAGAAGAACTCCTTGAGGCCCGCCGGGAAGGTCATCAGGTCCGGGACACCGGCGAAGAAGTCGTACACGTCAATCCAGGTGCTGGAGCTGTCCCTGAAGACCAGCCGCCGGCCGCCCGTGCGCACGTCGAAGAAGAACACCTTGAGCAGATCCTGCGGGCGGTTCAGGGTCAGCACCGCCAGCGTGTCGGGCTCGCTGGTCCAGTAGATGCGCGGGATGTAGAAGTCGCCCTGCTCGCCGGTGTCCAGCCACACGCGCCGGCCCGACTTCACGTCAATCACGCCGATCCTGACCTTCGTGATGGAGTCCCCCGGCTGCGGGATGCGGAGCTTCTCCCAGGTGGGGTGGCTGCCCTCGTAGTTGGTGAGCCGGATGATGGGCTCGGCGCTCTCGTCCACCCGCCAGTACGCCAGGTGCCGGCTGTCGGGCGACCAGTTCCACCCCTGCGTGATGCCGAACTCCTCCTCGTACATCCAGTCGAAGTGGCCGTTATAGACCGTGGGCGTGGCGTCGTGGGTGAGCCGCCGCTCGCGGTGCCGCGCCAGGTCGTACACGAACAGGTCGCCGCCGCGCTCGTAGCCGAGCATCGCGCCGTCGGGCGACAGCTCGGCGGTGCGGGCGCCGCTCGCCGCGAGCTGCATCGCGTGATCGTCGAGGTTGTACACGTAGTAGTCGGCCGTGCCCGAGTTGCGGTACAGCGGCTTGAACCGCGTCTGGAACACCAGGTGCCGCGAGTCGCGCGCCCACTGGAAGGTCCGATAGGCGAACGGCTCCGTGGTGCCCGGGAAGGTCACGCCGCGGGTGGTGAACAGCAGCGTGTCCCTGCCGGTGGCCGGGTCCATGGCCCGGATCTCGGTGGCGCCGGAGTCGCGCTGGGTGAAGGAGAAGCGCCGCCCTCCCTCGATCCACACGACGTTCTGCGGGCCGGACGACCCGTTCAGCGCGCGGGAGACGGCGAACACGTCCTGGAGCCCGCGCATCCGGGTCTTGGGCTGCTGGGCGAGGGTGGTCGCCGGAATCAGGATCGCGGCGGCGAGAGCGAACG
>JAJYLI010000082.1:6762-12715 GCA_021787855.1 bacterium
ACCAGCCACAGATCCGGCCGGCTGTCGTACACGAGGCAGGCGCCCTCGCGGGCGTCGTTCGAAAGCGAGACGGTCCCCTGGCTGCAGGCGACCGGCAGCGTGGCGGCGCGCTGGAGCGTCCCGCCCGCCACGGGCAGGCGCCACACCTCCAGCGCGCCGAGGCCGGCCCGCCTGGAGAAGTAGAGGAACCCGTCCGTCGCCCAGCGCTGCAGCACCAGGTGCACGCCCGCCGCCACGGGAAGGTCGGTGACGTGGCGCAGCGCGCCGTCGGCGAGACGCACCATGAACACGCGGGCCACGCCGGGAAGGCTGGTGGCCACGGCCACCTGGTCGCCACCCGGCGCGACGACGAGCCCCGTCACCTCACCGAGCGAGTCGGCGAGGGGATACCGGCGCAGGGTCCGCCCGGTGGAATCCACCCTCGCGAGAGTGCGGGCGGCGAGCTCCTCCGTCAGCGCCGTGCCGTCCGGCAGCCAGCCGATGATGACGGTCCCCGGCGCGGTCGTCACCTGCCGGCGGAGCCCCGTCTCCAGGTCGGTGACCTCCTGGGTGAACGCGCTGGCGCCGCCGCCCGTGAGGGCGATGTCGGAGATCCGCTGCCCGCCGGGCAGCCACACCAGGAGCTGGCGCGAGCCCGAATCCGAGGTCACCGGGCGCTCGTCGCCGCCGGCGAAGGGTATCGTGTACACGTTGGCGCCCCAGGCGTCCTGCTTGACGTAGGCGACGCGGGACCCGTCGGGCGCGATCGCCGGGTCCATGTACCAGGCCGAGCTGTGGGTGAGCCGGCGCGCGGCCCCGCCCAGCGTGAACGCCCAGACGTCCTCGGTCTGGCCCGCGTCGCCGAAGACGTAGCCGCCGGACGTGAGGGCCAGGCCGGTCATCTCGTTCGGGACGAGGCCCCCGAGGAACTCGACCGGCCGGCCCGTGAACCGGCCGGCTCCGTTGACCGCGACGGCCATCAGGCGTCCCACCGACTGGGATCCGATCTCGTAGATCAGCAGGTGCCGGCCGTCCGGCTCCCAGCCTCCCCCGCCCACGGTGGTGCTCAGCGAGTCCAGGATCCGGCCCCGCCGGTCGGCCACCCCCATGTAGTACGCGCTCCCCTTGAACCCGCCGAACGCGATGAGGCCGTTGATCGGGTTGAAGCTCAGCACGTTCAGCACCCAGCGCCCGTCCCCGAGGACGAGGCTGTCCTTCACCTGCCCGCTCGAGATGTCCACCAGCCGGATCGCCGAGCCGCCCCGCTGGTTCACGGCCACGGTCTGGTCGTCCGCGAAGTCGAAATTGGGCGCGAGGCCGGCCACCTTGCGCGCCACGCCGCCGGCCCGCGGCACCACGTAGAGCCCCGCCTCGCCGCCGGCGGGCCGCATGGCGAGGAGCAGGTTTGCGCCGTCGGGGCTCCACGTCAGCCCACTGATGCCGATGGCCGAATCCACGATCACGCTCGGCGTGCCCCGCGGCAGGGCCTGCACGACCACGTCGCCGTCGCAGGACGACCCCCCGCCGACCACCCGGCACTGCCCGCGGATGTAGGCCAGCCAGTGGCCGTCGCGCGTGACGGCCGGGGCGCTGGCGTCGCCGGTGAAGGTGAGCCGGGTCCGCGTCTCCCTGAGCGGCGCCGGCTGGAGGAAGGCGCGCGCGCCGAGGAGGCCGAGGACGACGCCGGCCAGGAGCGCCGCCGGGACCAGCCAGGGCCGCCGCCGGACGCGCCGCGCGGCGGGCGCCGCCGCGAACCGCCCGGTCGCGACCGTTCCG
The DNA here is from genome assembly GCA_021787855.1 of bacterium. Lineage (GTDB taxonomy): Bacteria > Gemmatimonadota > Gemmatimonadetes > Gemmatimonadales > JACORV01 > Fen-1245. The sequence continues at coordinate 8,518 of JAJYLI010000082.1, forward strand.
CCCTCGAGCGCCTTGGCGAACTCGGCCGCGCTCGCGAACCGGTCGGCCGGCAGCTTCTCCAGCGCCCGGTGCACCGCCTCGGCGATGTGCGGCGCCAGCCGCGGCCGCCGGGTCGAGATGTCGCGCGGCTCCTCGGTGACCACCGCCGCGATGACGGCCTGCGCCGTGGAGCCGGTGTGCGGCGGGTCGCCGCTCAGCATCTCGTACAGCACGGCGCCCAGGGCGTAGATGTCGCTCCGCGCGTCTATCTGCCGGTCGCCGGTCGCCTGCTCCGGGCTCATGTAGTACGGCGTGCCGAGCGACAGGCCCGTCTCGGTGAGCCGCGCGCCCCCGGCCTGGCTCACCGCCAGCGCGATGCCGAAGTCGGTGACCAGCGCGGTGCCGTCCTGCAGCAGGATGTTCTCGGGCTTGATGTCGCGGTGGATCACGCCCTGCCGGTGCGCGTAGTCCAGCGCGCTCGCGACCTCCCTGGCCAGCCGCACCGCCTCGTCAATCGGGAGCTGCTTCTCGCGGTTCAGCCGGTCGCGCAGGGACTCTCCCCGCACGTACGGCATGACGTAGAACAGCAGGCCGTCCGCGCTGCCCGAGTCGTACAGCGGGAGGATGTGCGGGTGCTGGAGGTTGGCGGTGACGCGGATCTCGTTGAGGAACCGCTCCGCGCCGACGATGGCCGAGAGGTCGGGCCGCAGGACCTTCACGGCGACGTGGCGCTGGTGGCGCAGGTCCTCGCCGAGATAGACCGTGGCCATGCCGCCCTGGCCCAGCTCCCGCTCGATGCGGTAGTGCTCGGCGAGGGCCGTGGCCAGGCGGTCGAGGTCGCTCATGTGGTGCCGCGCAAGATAGGGGTGGCCGGCGAGGGGCGGCTAGGGGGCGGGATCGGGAGCCGCCTCAGCCTCGCCGCATGGTCTCCGGCATACGCACCGCGACCACTTCGCCCCGGGCGGTCACGACCCCGGCGGCGGAGACGGTGGCGTGCACGATCACCTTCCGCTCGCCGATCTCCACCGGCCGCGCGCGGATCTCCAGCTCGGGCCCCAGCGGCGTCGGCTTCAGGTAGTCCACCTTGAGCGACCCGGTGACGAAGCGCGGCGCCGGCCCGGCGCCGATCTCGCGCCCCGCCTTCCGCTCGACCGCGGCGGCCGCCGTGCCCATGGCATGGCAGTCCACCAGCGAGGCGATGAGCCCGCCGTACACGAAGCCCGGGATGGCGATGTGCTCGGGCCGCGGGCTGAACCGCGCCACCACCTCGTCCCCCTCCCAGCGGCTCTTGATCTGGAGGCCGTGGGCGTTCAGCCGCCCGCAGCCGTAGCAATGGGCGAAGTCGTCGGGATAGAAATCCTGGATGGCGCGCGACGCGGCGTGGCCCGCCGGCGTCCCTTTCGCCGTGCCGGTCCCGCTCACCTGGCCGTCCAGGTGTCGTTCGTGGTGTCGGCGTCCACCCAGATGCCGCCGTCCAGGGTCACCGACTCCAGCGTCTTGCGCGTGCGGACCGTGACGCTCGTCCGGCTCTGGTCCGCGCGCCAGATGGCCGGCGTCTCGCGCAGGGTGTCCGTGGTGTTGTCGCTGAACCGCAGGACGACGTCCACCGGGGCATCCATCCCCCCGACGTTGGAGATCGGGACGGTGTAGCCCCCGCCCGTCCGGCGCACCCGGCCGATCGCCAGGTCAATGTAGTCGTCGCTCATGAACCAGTCCTTCCAGAACCAGTCGAGGTTCTGCCCCGACACGTCGTCGAACGTGTAGAAGAAGTCCCACGGCGACGGGTGCTTGCCGTGCCAGCGCTGCATGTAGGCGTGCAGGCACTCGCGGAACAGCTTGTCGCCGAGCAGGTCCTTCACGGCCAGGTAGCCGAGCGACGCCTTGCCGTAGGCGTTGTCGCCGTACGAGACGCCCGTCAGCGCGTCGGAGGGCGTGATGATCGGCAGGTCCGAGAGCGGGGACGGGTTGTGGATCCAGCCGTTGACGCGGAAGCGCTTGTAGAAGGCGTCCTCGTACGCCTGGCCCTTGTTGAAGACGTTGATGAGGTACTCGAAGGTCGTCGCCCAGCCCTCGTCCATGAAGGCGTAGCGGGTCTCGTCGGTCCCCATGTAGAACGGCATGTAGGTGTGCGCGATCTCGTGATCGGCCACCAGCCGGGAGAAGTCGGTGTCCGGATAGGCCGCGTCGTTGGCCATCATCGGATACTCCATCCCCGCCCCGCCCTGGAACTCGGTGGTCTTCTCGTACGGGTAGGGGACGCCGGGCCAGTCGCGCGAGAACCAGTAGAGCGCCTGCCGGCCGAACGCCACCATGTGGTGCCAGTCCGACGCCGTGTCGTTGTAGGCGGCCTGGACGCTGGCGCGCCGGCCGGTCGCCGGATCCACCACGACGCTGGAGGCGTCCCAGTCGTAGTGATCGCTCAGGCCGAAGGCCATGTCCGGAACGTCCCGGGCCGTGAAGCGCCACACGTCGAGCGGGTGATCCGTGGTGACGCCCCCCCGCTTCAGCTCCGGCGCGGTGGCCACGTGGATGACGCTGTCCGCCTCCAGCGAGGCCTCGTAGCGCTTCAGGTAGCCCGGCGCGAGGTCGGCGGCGGGGTCGGTCAGCGTGCCGGTGCCCCACACCAGGAAGCCCGGCGGGACCTGGACCGAGACGTCGTAGTCGTTGAAGTCGCTGTAGAACTCGTGGCCGACGTGCTCCATCAGGTCCCAGCCGTCCACGTCGTCGAACACCGCCACCCGGGGATAGAAGTACGCGAGGAAGTACGTGGTGGAATCAATCATGCCCGCGCGGGTGGCGCGCCTCGGCACGTCGTAGTGCCAGGTGAAGGCCAGGTCCACGGAGTCGTGGGGCAGCAGCGGGGCCGGCAGCCGCACCACCTGCTCGGTGAACAGGCGGAAGCGGAAGCGGCGGCCGCCCCGTCCCGGCGCCGCGGCCCCCCAGGGCTGGGGCCGGCCGTTCACGCTGAAGGCGTCAATGTGCTCGCCCGAGGTGAGGGAGCCCGCCGCGGTCCCGCCGTCGCGCGGCGCCTCCGGCAGGTGGTCGTTCTGGAACAGCTTGATCACCAGCGCCGGCAGCGTGTCGGGGCTGTCGTTGAAGTAGGTGATGCGCTCCGTGCCGGAGATCCTGGGATCCGGGGGCAGCGCCGTGACCGTGATCGTGTAGCGGGCGTGGTTCTGCCAGTACGCGGGGCCCGGAACGCCGGTCAGCGTCCGCGTGTGGTGCTCCACCGCGTTCCGGATGTCGCGGGGCATGTACAGGGACTGCGCCGCGGCCGGCGCCGGAAGCAGGCCGCTGGCCAGGACCAGCGCCGTCAGGGAACCGGCCAACGGGAGCCGCCTCGGAACGGGCAAAGCACGCGTCATGGTCGCTCCACTCACTGTGGGTCCTTCCGCATCGTCCGGCCGACGATGACGGTCACGTTGTCGCTGCCGCCGTCCTCGAGCGCGTCCTGCACCAGCTGCTCGCACGCCTGCTTCGCCGTCGTCATCGCCGCGAGCCGCCCGGCGATGCGCGCGTCGCTCACGTGCTTGGTGAGCCCGTCGCTGCACAGCAGGTGCACGGCGCCCCACTCGTTGCGCACGCGGGTGACGACCGGCATGGTCTGCTCGCCGCCGATCGCGCTGGACAGCACGTTGGCGAACTGGGAGCGCTCCCCCGCGGCCCGGGTGAACAGGCCCTCATCCACCAGCGCCTGCGCCAGGGTCTGGTCGCGGCTCACCTGGGTGAGCTGCCCGTCCCGGAACAGATAGTAGCGGGAGTCCCCCACCTGGAGCAGATACGACCAGGGCCACACGCCCAACCACAGGGTGAGGGTCGTGGCCATGGCCCGTGCTACCCCCGCCGCCTTCGCGTGCTCCAGCACCGCGTCGTGGGTGTGCATGGCCGCCGCCTGCAGCGCCTCGGTGAACGAGGTCTCGCCCGCGTCGGCGGCGTAGTAGCAGTTCATGCTGCCGATCACGTACCCGGTCACGACCTCGAGCGCCGCGGCGCTCGCCCTCTCGCCCCCCTCGCCCCCGCCGACGCCGTCGGCCACCATGGCCAGGAAGGCGAGCCGCTGCTCGCCGAACGGCAGCCGCGCCGACATGGGCAGGCTGGTGTGGAGCAGCTGGACGCGCCGGTTGACCGTGGCGACCAGGAAGTGGTCCTGGTTGATCGCGCGCACCTTCCCGATGTGCGTGAGACCGTGGACGTCAATCTCGTCGTCGCGCGGCTTGCG
>JAJYLI010000083.1 GCA_021787855.1 bacterium
CCGAACCGGTCGGGGTAGTCGGCCACCGTGCGGGCGAAGATGATCGGGCGCTTGCCGAAATCGTCCTGGATGGCGCGCAGCACCAGCACGTCCGCGCGCTCCAGGTAGTCGCGGCCCAGGCGCTGCGGGTCGAGCGTGACGGTGAAGCCCGCGATGTCGAGCGTGCGCTTCTGCGGCAGCACGTAGTACGGCGGGATGGAGTCGAGGGCCGGGATGCTCATGTTCCACACCGTGCCCATCGTCATGGCCGGCTTGGGATAGGAGCGCTGCCGCCAGATCGCCGGCGCCGTGGCCGAGTCGAACGTGGCCAGCGGCCGGCGCTGGAGCTGCCGGTCGTACCAGTCGGTGTTCGCCAGCGAGAGGTTGAGGACGGTGACGTCCTGCCGGACGTGCTCCACGTCCTGGATGTACCACAGCGGGAAGGTGTCGTTGTCCCCCGCCGTCACCAGGACCGCGTACGGATCGCAGGACTGCAGCATGTCGTAGGCGAAGTCGCGGGCCAGCCACTCCCCGTTGCGCGGCGCCGAGAGCCGGTTGCCCGCCAGGGGGATCAGCGCCACCAGCAGCACCGGTGTCGCCATCGCCCAGCGGCGCCCCTCCTGCGCGACCCGCGCGGAGAGGGCCGACTGGATCCATTCCATCAGCGTCGCCAGACCCATGGCCGCCCACAGCCCCCACATGGCGAACGAGACGATGAAGAAGTAGTCCCGCTCCCTCACCTCGCGGGGCAGGCTGGGCTGATCGGGGTACTGCGAGAAGCCGTACTTGAAGTTCAGGTAGAAGATCAGCAGCGGGATCAGGGTGAACATCAGCGCGATCATGGCGATGGCCGAGCGCTTGTCCGCCTTCCACTGCCGCCAGGCGCCCAGCAGGCCCAGGGCGCCGAACAGCACGGCCAGCGCGCGCTGCACGCCCGCCGCCCAATCCTTGCCCCACTGCCAGGTGAAGTACTGCCAGTAGTTCGCGAGCTGGGCGCCGAAGGCGGCCTGCCGGTCGAACACCGGCGGCTTGGCGTACTGCGCCCGGTTGAGGACCGAGTCCAGCGCCGCCCAGTTGGTGGGCTCGCCCTCGTTGATCGGCGGGTAGTGCGGCGAGCGGATGATCAGGAACGCCCACAGGCTCACGCCCAGCACCACCGCGACCGCCGCCCACGACAGGAACCTGGGGCTGATGAAGATCTTGGGATCCGTGTACAGCACGTACGCCAGCACCGCCGGCCCCACCAGCAGTCCCATCAGGTGGTTGGTCGCCGTCAGCGCCAGCAGATAGACGATCAGCAGCAGCAGGTGGTCCCGCCGGCTCCCCGCCGCCTGGTCGCCCCAGCGCACCGCCAGCCACAGCACCAGCGCGATGGAGAACAGGCTGACCGTATAGACCTTCTCGTTCACCACCGACTGCGTCCACACCGTGTACGCCGTCGCCCCGAGCACCGACGCCGCCAGCGCCGCCAGCCGCCGCGGCCACCGGGCCGGCACGATGGGCCTGAGCCACCGCTCGCCCACCAGGAAGAACAGCGCCGCGGCCAGGCTGCTCGCCACCGCCGAGAACAGGTTGATGCGCGCCGCGTAGGCGCTCATCCACGGGATCATGCCCCAGACGTGCGCCATGATCACGAACAGCGGGTTGCCCGGCGGGTGGGGGATGCCCAGCACGTAGGCGGCGGCGATGTACTCGGGGGTGTCCCAGAACTGCGCGGTGGGGGCCAGCGTGACCACGTACAGCGCCAGCACGGCCAGGAAGACCACCCCGGCCAGCCGGTACGGCGGCCGCTCCGCCGCGAGATCCATCGCGGTGTCGTCCATCTCGGTCCCGGTTGGGGTCATCGGTGCCTCGCGCCGCGGCGCGGGCCGCGGCCAGGGCCGGCCGGCGCCGGCGCCTGCGGCGGCGCCCGGCGCCCGGCGGCGCCCGTCAAGCCACCGAACATACCCACCCCGCGCGCGGAGGCCAAGCGGGAACCTTTCTCCATGTCCCGGTTATAGTTGGGGCTCGATGCGATACGGCCTCGGTACCCGGATCCTGGCCCTGCTGCTGGCCGCGGCGTTCTTCGCCGGCCAGACGGGCACGTCCGACCTCGACGCGCTGCTGTTCCACAGCGGCCGTGTGCGGCAGGTCGCGGCGGCCGCGGCGCACGTCGAGTCGGGCCACGCGGCCAACCAGGACCACGCCGACCACTGCATGCTGGGCTTCCGGCTGGCCAACGGCCAGCTGCTTTCCTCGCCGCCGGTGACGGTCCGCTTCGGCGGCGCGCCGCTCCGGCCGGGGAACCCGGGTCCGGCCGCGCAGCCCCCCGCGTCGCCCACGGGCCCTCAGCAGCGATCCCGCGCCCCACCCTTCGTTCTCGCCTGAGCATCCAGTAGTCCCGGCATCACTCTGACCGGCCGGCGTGCGCCCCGCGCGCGCCCACCGGCACCGATGGCATGCAGACGGAGGCCCACGGTGAACTGGGGTGGAGTGAGTTTGGCCCTGGGGGTGGCGGGCGCCCTGACGCTCGCGCCCCCGGCGGCGCGCGCGCAGGCCGCCGCGCCGCCGCTGCGGCTCACGCGGCAGCAGGCGATTGACACGGCGCTGGCGGACAATCCCGCGCTGCAGGCCGCGCGCCAGCAGGTGGACGAGGCGCGCGCCCAGCTGGTGCAGCAGGTCGCCTTCCCCGATCCGACGATCGGCGGCGACGTGACCGGCGAGACCAGCCCGGCGCGGCCCGGGAGCGGCACCGGCCACGATCTGGGCGTGGGCCTCACGGTCCCCTTCCCGACCAAGTTCCACGACCTGGGCGTGATGGGGCGGGCCGGCGTCGCCCAGGCGGGCTTCGCGTACACCCAGCTCCGCGAGCAGACCGCCTCGCTCACCGCCCAGGCGTACGACGCGCTGCTGGTGGCCGTGCAGCACCACGCCGACCTGGAGGGCGGCCGGACCCTGGCGCAGCAGTTCCTGGACAAGACCCGGGCGCGCTACGGCGCCGGCACGGTGGCGGGGCTGGACGTGCTCAAGGCGCAGGTGGACCTGGCGCAGGCGGAGAACGACCTCATCGCCAACCAGCGCGACCTGGCCAACGCGCGCGCCGCCCTGAACCGGCTGATGGGGCGCCTGCTCGGCTCCGACATCGTCCCCGCGGACTCGCTCACCGTGCCGCCCGAGCCCCCGCCCCTCGCCGCCCTGGTGGACACGGCCCGCGCCGAGCGGCCGGAGCTCAAGAGCATGGCGAGCCAGCAGCGCGGGGCCGCCGCGGCCACGGCGCTGGCGCGCTCGTTCTGGATGCCGGACCTGAGCCTGGGGGTGCAGCAGAACGCGGCGCAGGGCCTGCCCACGACCTGGACGACCAGCGTGGGGTTGTCGCTGCCGCTGTTCTTCTGGAACCACACCCGCGGCGAGGTGGCGCAGGCGCGGCACCGCGAGCTGGAGCTGTCGGCGTCCTACCGGGACGTCGCGGCGCAGGTGGATCAGGACGTGCGCGACACCTGGGCCACCGCGACCACCGCGCTCCGGCAGGCGCTGTTCCTCCGGGACCAGCTCCTGCCCGAGGCGCGCCGCGCCTACCAGATCGCCCTGGTGAGCTACGGGCTGGGCGGCGTCTCCGCGCTCGACGTGCTGGACGCCCGCCGCACGCTGCTCGGAGCCGAGAGCCAGTACGCCGACGCCCTGGGCGCCGCCGACGACGCGCGCGCCGACCTCGAGCGGGCGGTGGGCCGGCCGATCACCTGGCAGACAGGAGACAACGGTGAGCACTAGACTGGCGATGGCCGCCGCGCTGGCGGCCCTGGCCGCGGCCGCCGGCTGCGGCCGCCACGCCGCCGACCGCGACGGCCCCGCCCCCGCGGCGTTCGGCCTCACGCCGGCCCAGCGGGCGCAGATCCACGTGGCCCCGGTCGTGTCGGACACCTTTTCGCCCACCGTCCAGCTCACGGGCACCGTGGCCTTCGACGGCGACCGGAGCACCCAGGTGCTCGCCCCGATCTCGGGCCCGGTGATCCGGCTGCTGGCCGACCTGGGCGAGCGGGTGCGGGCGGGCCAGCCGCTGGCGCTGGTGGCCTCCCCCGACTACGCCGCCGCCGTGGCCCAGTACCAGAAGGCCGTGGCGGCCGCCCAGAACGCCCGGCGCATCGCCGACCAGGACGCGCAGCTCTGGAAGAACGACGCCATCGCGCGCCGCGACCTCGATCAGGCGCAGACCGACGCCGCCCAGGCGGACGCCGACCGCGAGGCGGCCCTGGAGCAGCTCCGCTCCATCGGCGTGGACAGCGCCGGCCTGGCCGCGATCCGGGCCGGGCAGACGGTGGCGGCGCCGCCCGGCGTGGTGCGCTCGCCCATCCCCGGCGTGGTGGTCGAGAAGCTGATCACCCCGGGCCAGCTGCTGCAGGCCGACGTCACGCCCTGCTTCACGGTGGCCGACCTCTCGACGGTCTGGGTCATGGCCAACGCGTTCGACAGCGACCTCCCGGACGTGGCGGTGGGGGACCCGGCGGACGTCACCCCGACGGACGGCTCCGAGCGGTTCCCCGGCACCGTGGACTACGTCGGCGCGCTGGTGGATCCCCAGACCCGGGCCACGCTGGTCCGGGTGGTGGCGCGGAATCACGGCGACTTCCTCAAGAAGGACATGTACGTGCGGGTCGCGGTCCGCTCCCGCCGCCCGCGCCGCGGCCTGCTGGTGCCCGTCTCGGCGGTGCTGCGCGACGCGGACAACCTGCCGTTCGTCTTCCTCGCGACGCCCGACAGCTCGTTCTCCCGCCGGCACGTCACCATCGGCAGCCGCGTGGGCGACCGCTACGAGATCACGGCCGGGCTGGCGGCCGGGGACCAGGTCATCGTCGAGGGCGGGCTGTTCCTGCAGTTCGCCGAAAACCAGTGACCGGGCCGGGCCCGCTCCCGCCCGGATCAGCCGCGGGCGCCGGCGACCCGGGCGCGCCCCTGGAGGCCGACGCGGCCGCCGCCGCCGGGGCCGCCGAAGCGCCGTCGCTCATCAACCGCATCGTCCGGGCGTCGCTGCGGCAGCGCTTCCTGGTGCTGCTGTTCTCGGCGATTCTGGTGGGCGCCGGCTTCTGGTCGTTCTCCCGCCTGCCGGTGGACGCGTACCCGGACCTGTCCCCGCCGATGGTGGAGATCATCACCCAGTGGCCCGGCCACGCCGCCGAGGAGGTCGAGCGGCTGATCACCGTGCCGCTCGAGGTGGAGATGAACGGCCTGCCCCGGCTCCAGGTCATGCGCTCCATCTCGCTGTACGGCCTCTCGGACATCCGGCTCACCTTCGGCGACGGCACGGACAACTACTTCGCCCGCGAGCAGGCGTTCGAGCGCCTGCCCGACGCCCAGCTCCCCGACGGCGTCACCCCCTCGATCGCCCCGCTGTTCTCGCCCTCGGGCCTGATCTACCGCTACGTGCTGGACAGCCCCGACCGGTCGGCCACGGACCTCAAGGTCCTCGACGACTGGGTGATCATCCGGCAGTACAAGTCGGTCCCCGGGGTCGCCGACGTCGCGGCGCTGGGCGGCGAGACCATGCAGTACCAGGTCCTGCTCGATCCCGCCCGCCTGGCGGCCGAGGGGCTCGCGGTGAGCGACGTGGTGAACGCGCTCGGCGCGAACAACGGCAACGCCGGCGGCGGCTTCTACTCGCAGGGCGGGCAGTTCTACTACGTGCGCGGCCTGGGCCGGCTCCACACCACGGACGACATCGGCAACGTCGTGGTCGCGGTCCATCACGGCACCCCGATCCTGGTCAGGGACATCGGCCAGGTGGTGATGGGCCACGCGCCGCGACTCGGCCAGTTCGGCTTCAACGACCGCAACGAGGCGGTCGAGGGCACCATCCTGATGCGCACGGGCGACCAGGCCCAGGTGGTGCTGAAGGCGGTGGAGGCGAAGACCGCGCAGCTCAACGACTCGATCCTGCCCAAGGACGTCCGGATCCACCCGTTCTACGACCGCAGCTACCTGGTGGCCCTCACCACCCGCACGGTGGAGGACAACCTGCTGCGGGGCATCCTGCTGGTCGTGGCGGTGCTGATCTTCTTCCTCTACGACGTGCGCAGCGGGCTGATCGTCGCGGTCACCATCCCGCTGGCGCTGCTGTTCGCCTTCGTCTGCCTGGACGCGCGCCACATTTCGGCCAACCTGCTGTCCATCGGCGCCATTGACTTCGGCATCCTGGTGGACGGCGGCGTGGTCATGGTGGAGAACATCCACCGCCAGCTCGCCCTGCGGCACGGCACCGACTACCGCCTCATGGAGGTGATCGCCGCGGCCGCGGCCGAGGTGGACCGGCCGATCTTCTACGCCGTGGCGGTCATCGCGGCGGGCTTCCTGCCCATCTACGTGCTGAGCGGGCCCTCGGGCAAGCTGTTCACGCCCATGGCCGACACGATGATCTACGCGCTGGTGGGCGCGCTGATCCTCGCGCTGACGCTGCTGCCGGTGCTGGCCTCCATCCTGCTGCGGCGCGGCGTGCGCGAGCGCCGCAATCCGCTGTTCGAGCGGGTGAAGGCGTGGTACGCCCGGAGCCTCGACTGGTGCCTGCGGCGGCCCAGGCTCACCGTGGGGCTCTCGGCGCTGGCGTTCGGCCTGTCGCTGCTGCTGGTCCCGCGCATCGGCTCGGAGTTCATGCCGCACCTCGACGAGGGGGCGCTGTGGGTGCGCGCCACCCTGCCCTACACCATCTCGTTCGACGAGGCGTCGCAGTTCTCGCCCAAGGTGCGGGCCATCCTCAAGTCGTTCCCCGAGGTCACCGACGTCGCCAACGAGCTCGGCCGGGACGACGGCGGCACCGATCCCACGGGCTTCTTCAACGACGAGTTCTACGTCGGCCTCCGGCCCTACTCCGAGTGGCACTGGGGCCGCACGACCAAGGCGGCGCTCATCGCCGCCATTGACGCCAAGCTGCGGCGGTTCCCCGGCGTCATCTTCAACTACACGCAGCCGGCCGAGGACGCCGTGGACGAGGCGGAGACGGGCCTCAAGAGCGCGCTGGCGGTCAAGCTGTTCGGCCCCGACCTCCAGGTGCTCGAGGACAAGGGCCTGGCCATCAAGCACGTGCTCCAGACGACGCCGGGGATCACCGAGGTGACGCTGGTGCAGCAGCTCGGCCAGCCCAGCCTCACCATCACCCCCGACCGGGCGCGGATCGCCCGCTACGGGCTCAACGTGGCGGACATCAACAACCTCATCGGGGCCGCCGTGGGCGGCGTGCCGGCGACGCAGATCGTGCAGGGCGAGCGGCTGTTCGACCTGGTGGTGCGGCTGCAGCCGCAGTACCGCGACTCCCCCGAGGCGATCGGCGACATCCTGGTGGCGACCCCGGGCGGCCAGCAGATCCCGCTCAAGGACGTGGCCGACATCCGGGAGCAGAGCGGCGCCTCGTTCATCTACCGCCAGAACAACGAGCGGTTCATCGGGATCCAGTACTCGGTGAAGGGCCGCGACCTGGCCGGCGCCGTGCACGACGCCCAGCGGCGGGTCGCCGCCGCCGTGCGGCTCCCGCCGGGCTACCGCCTCACCTGGGGCGGCGAGTACTCGGAATACACGGCCTCGCGCCGCGAGCTGCAGGTCATCGTGCCGCTGACGCTGTTCCTGATCTTCCTGCTGCTGTTCGCGCTGTACAGCAACTTCAAGTTCCCCCTGATCACCGTGGGCGGGGTGCTGCTCTCGGCGCCCATCGGCGGCCTGGTGGCCCTGGCCGTCACGGGGACGCCGTTCTCCGTGTCCTCGGGGATCGGGTTCCTGGCGCTGTTCGGCGTCTCGGTGCAGACGGCCGTGGTCTACATCTCCTACGCCAACGAGCTGCGAGGCCAGGGGATGGGCATCACGGAAGCCACCCGCCAGGCGGCGCTCCTCCGGCTGCGGCCGATCATGATGACCGCGCTGGTCGCGGCGCTGGGCCTGCTGCCCGCGGCCCTCGCCACCGGCGTGGGCTCGGATTCCCAGAAGCCGTTCGCGCTGGTGATCGTGGGCGGCATGTTCTCGCGGCTGCTGATCAGCATCCTGCTGATGCCGGTGCTCTACGCCCTCGTGGCGCGGCCCGGCGACCGGCTGGAAGTATGACCGGGGGGAGGCGCCGCGAGGCGGCGCCGCCGCGCCGCTTCCGGCCCGGCGCGCGGTGCGGGAACCGCAGCCGGCGTTACGCGCGGCCGCCGTCGCGTGCCTCTTGGGAACGACCCGTACGCCCGATCGTCCAGGAGGAAGCGCCGGGGCCTGCGTCGCTTCGGCCGGCGCGAACCGGCGGTTGTCCATGGGAGCAGGGAGAATGACGATGCGGCGCTTAGGGCCTCTCGCGGCCGCGCTGGCGGTCGCGGCGGCGGGCTGCACGCGCGAGAAGACCACCTCGACCGCGCCACGCCCGCTGACCCCGTGCGCCTCCACGGCCACGGTCGTGACGCTGGGCGTCGGGGCCTACGCAGCGTACGACCTCGCGGCGGACTCGGGGTGCGCGGTCTTCCCCGCCGGCACCACCGCCGACACGGCGCAGTACCTCGTGGTGGTCCAGTCGGCGGGCGGCTCCCCGGGCGATTCCGCGGCCTACTCGGTGCAGGCCGGGTTCGCGGCGCCATCGTATCTGAACCGCGGCGCAGCCGCCCTCCCGGCCGCGCGGGTGCCGCCGGCCTGGAACGACGCGACCCAGGAGGCGTTCGACCGGTTCCTGGACCGGCGCGCGGCCGCGCTGCCGGTCCGCTTCAGTCCGGCGGCCGTCGCATCCCTGGCGCCCTCGCACGTCGCGTACACCATCACGCCGCCCGTGGCCGGGAGCCTCAGGACCTTCAGCGTGTGCGCGAACCTGACCTGCAGCGGCTACAAGCCGGTCACGGCGCGGGCGCTGCGGGTGGGCCAGCACGTGGCGCTGTACGTGGACACGCTGGCCCCGGCCAACGGGTTCAGCACGGCGGACCTGGACTCGCTGATGACCATCTTCGACAGCCGGGTCTATCCGCTCGACACCGCCGCCTTCGGGCGCGAGTCGGACATTGACAGCAACGGCGTGGTGATCGCGCTCCTCACCAACGTGGTGAACCAGATGGTGACGGCGGCGCAGTGCGACACCGGGGGCTACGTCACGGGGTTCTTCGACGCCGCGGACCTCGACCCGGCGACGGCGGCGCAGCGCAACCACGGGGAGATCTTCTACGGGATCGTGCCGGATCCCTCCGGCACGCTGAGCTGCCCCCACTCGACCGCCGAGGCCGTGCTGGGCCTTCCGGTCACCTTCGCGCACGAGTTCGAGCACCTGATCAGCTACGTGCAGCACGTGCTGGTCAGGGGCGGGCCCCCGGAGGACGACTGGCTGGACGAGGGGCTGGCCAAGTACGCCGAGGAGCTGACCGCCGACAGCTACCTGCCGGGCGACTCGACCGCGTGGATCCAGGACGTCGCCGACGAGTTCTACAACGCCTACCAGTACCTCGCCGCGCCGCAGCGGCACTTCCTGCTCACGACCAGCGACCAGAGCCTGGCCGACGTCGGCGCCGGGTGGCTGTTCATGCGTTACCTCGTGGACCAGATGGGCGCCGGGATCACGCCCAAGCTGGTGCAGACCTCGCTAACCGGGACGGCCAACGTCGCGGCGCAGGCGGGACTGCCGTTCGCCACGCTCGACGAGCGCTGGGCGCTCGCCAACTGGGTGTCCGACCTGCCGGGTTTCACGGCCCCCGGGGAGCTGCGCTACACCAGCTATTCGCTCCGCCAGGTCTTCTACGACCTGTACAGCGTGGACGCCTACGACTTCCCGCTGCCGTTCCCCCTGGTGCCCACCGTGGCCACGCCGGGCGCCGTCAACCTGAGCGGCGCGCTCAGGGCGGGGTCGGGGATCTACCTCGAGGTGGTGCAGCCGCCGGGCGCCAGACCCGACACCCTGCACGTGAACGACGGCACCAGCCCGCTGCCGGCGGCCCTGGTGCCGCAGTTCGCGGTGATCAGGACCCGCTGAAGGCGAACCCCTCGCTTCTTCAGCGTCCCGCGCGCACCTGGACGAGGCGCCCGACCGCGTCCACCGTGTAGATCGGCCCGTGCCAGATGTCGTCGCCCATGTTGAACGCCGGCGCGCTCGCGGCCGGAGGTGCCGTGAAGGTCTGCGTGTACGGATCGGCCCCGGCGTAGTTCACCGTGTAGCCGAGGTCCCCGTCGGCCGCCACCGACACCACGCTCAGCCGCATGCTGGTCCCGGTGATCCACCCGCCCATCAACTCGTTGGTGAAGACCGGGTTCAGCCAGTGGCTGTTGATCGTCCCCGACCCGCACGGCGTCGGCGACGTGGCGCCGCAGTTCTCCACCGGGGGCTTGTGCGAGGGGACCCCCGGCGGGCTCAAGGTGCTCCCCGTGTAGGTCGTCCCGCCGATCGAGTCGAACTCCGCCTGCGCCTGCGGCCCGCTGAAATAGGTGGCCTGTGGGTTCCCGCTGTCCGAGGGGTCCTGCAGCCAGGCATTGGGAGACTGGGTCCACAGGGTGCCGAAGCCCAGGACGTGGTTCATCTCGTGGACCGCGACCTCGTTCAGCTGGCCGGCGTTCGCCATGTTCGTCACGTCGGCGCTGTCGAACTTCATGATCCCGAGGACCGTGAGCCCGTTCGACGTCCGGATCAGGCACGGGCCCGCTTCGGCCAGGATCCCGCCGGGCCCGTCAATCTGGGTGGACGTCGCCAGGATCAGGATGTCCGTCACCTGCTGGTTGACCTTGGGCTCGCCCGCGCCGCAGATCTGCGCCGTGTCGGTCACCTGGATGGGGGCCCCCACGTGCCGGTAGACGATCCGCTCCCACTTGGCCGCGGCCGAGTCAATCGCCGCGCTGAACGCCGCCGACGGCGTCGGACCGTAGAACTGCACCTGGATGTTGTACACGCCCACGGCGCCGGTGTCGGCGAAGGTCACGGGGTTGCCGCCGCCGGTGAGGCCCGTCACCGTCGCCGTCATGGCGTTGACGCCGGCGGAACTGCCCAGCTGCCAGGAGCCCACCTGCGCGACGCCGCTGTTGTTCGTCGTGTCCACCAGCCGCGTGCCGCTGCCGCCACCGCCCGTGACGGCGAAGGTCACGACCGCGCCGGGCACCGGGTTGCTGCTGGCGTCCGTGACGGCCACCGCCGGCCGGATGTTGACGTTGTAGCCCACCAGGCCGGGCAGGTTGTCGGTGCCGCTCACCGCCGCCACCGCGGTCGGCGCGCCGGGCACGTAGACCGTGTCGGTGAACACGGCCGTGGCCGTCACCCCGGTCACCGTGGTCGTGAGGGTGTTGACGCCGGCCGAGGAGCCGACGGTCCAGCTTCCCACCGTGGCCGAGCCGTTCGTGCCGGTGACCCGGGTGCCGCCGGTGACGCTGCCGCCGCCCGCCGTGACGGCGAACGTCACGGACTCCCCGGCCCGCGGGTTCCCGTACTGGTCGGCCACGGTCACCGAGGGCGCCACCGCCACCGGCTGGCCGGCGGGGGTCTTCTGGTAGTCCCCCGCGGTCTTGGTCACCTGGCTGGCCGGGCCCGCCGCGGCCGTGGCGACGAAGGTCACCCGGGCCGCGCCCGCGGCCACGACCAGGGTATCGAGATTCGTGCCGGCCTTGGTGCCGAGGGTCCAGGTGGTGCGCGCCTGCCCGGTCGAGTCCGTGGTCGGCGCCAGGGCGGACACCGACCCCGAGCCCGACACCGGCGCGAACGCCACGGTGGCACCCTGAATCGCCTGGCCCGACGAGTCGCGGATCTGCACCGCGACGGCCGTCCCGAGCGGCTGCCCCACCGTCCCGGTCTGCGCGTCTCCGGAAACCTTGGTCATCTGCGCCGCCACCAGGCTCACGGTGATGCTCGCGCTCCCCGACGCGCCGCCGGACGTGGCCGTCACCTGCGCCGTGCCGTTGCCGACCGCCGTCGCCAGCCCGGTGCTGCTCACCGTCAGCACCCCGGTGGCGCTCGACGCCCAGGTGACGGTCACGCTGCGCATCGTGTCGCCCTTCTGGTCCAGCACCGTCGCGCTGAACTGCTGGGTGCGCCCGACCGTGCTGAAGGTATGCGAGGCCGGCGCGACGGTGATCGTGGTCGCCACCAGCGAGGGCTCGGTCGAGCTCTTGCAGGTGGTGGCGAGCAGCACGGGGACGGCGAGCGCGGCGGCCGCGAGGCCGAAGCGGCGAGACATGGCTGGCATACGAGCTCCGGGAAAGTGCGGAGGGTGCGTTGGCCTGAATGGTAGGACCGGAGGGAGCCTCCGGCAAGTGACGCGCGTCACGTCCTGGTCGTGGAGCGCCCGGCTCGGGAACGGCGCGGCGCGGCGCGGAGGCGACCCGGGTCAGCGGGGACGGGGACGGACCAGCACCCGCTCCGCCAGGGCGGGGCCCACGACCCGCGTCCGGCGCCCGATCCTGAGCGTGATCGGGCCCCCGAACGGCCCCCTCGCCGCCACCCGCACGGTGCACCCGGGCGTGATGGCGAGGCTGGCGAGGTAGCGCAGCAGCGCCGGGTCCTCGTCGGCGACGTGCATCACCTCGGCCGCGGCGCCGACCGGCAGCTCGGCCAAGGGGGGGAATGGCAGGTCCGCGACCGCGCCCTCGCGCGTCGGGATCGGCGCGCCGTGCGGGTCCACCGTGGGCTCGCCGACGGCGACCGCCATGCGGTCCACCAGGTCCTCGGTGGCGGCGTGCTCC
>JAJYLI010000084.1 GCA_021787855.1 bacterium
GCCCCGGCGCCGCCCGCGGCCGAGCCGGAGCCGGAGCGGCGGTCGCACCTCGTGCCCGTGGCGGTAGGCATCGTGATCGTCGCGGCGCTCGCGGGCGCCGCGTACTGGTTCGTGCTGCGGCGTCCGGCCGCGGGGCCGGCCCCCGCACCGGTCGCGGCGCGCCAGCCGGCCACCCCGCCGGTCACGCCGGCCCCGGTCCGGACCGCGGCCGAGAGCGGGCGGGCGGATACCACCAGGCCCGCGACCGCGGATACGGCGCACCGGCCGTCGGCCGCCCCGGCCCCGGCGACGACCGCCATGCTGTTCCTCGTCACCTCGCCCGCGTCGGCCGAGGTCTATGTGGACGGCGAGCCAAGCGCCAACAACGGCGAGTGGAATAGCCCCGTCCGCGCCGGCGACCGGAATGTGCAGGTGAGCGCGCCCGGCTATCTGGACTTCGACACCACCCTCACGCTGGCCGCCGGCGACACGGTGGACCTGGGCCAGATCACGCTGAGCAAGCCACCCCCGCAGGCCCCGGCCAATGCCGGGTTGATCGTGCTCCAGGCCGTTCCGTCCACGGCGCAGATCTCGCTCGGAGGGGCGCCCGTCGCGGTCGGCCAGCTGGAGGACTTCCAGGTGGGACCCGGGCAATGGCGGCTGCGGATCAGCGCGCCCGGCTACGTGGCGCTCGACACCACCATCACCGTGGTCGCCGGACGCGTGCTCGACCTGGGGCAGATCACCCTCAAAACCGCCCCGTAGGATCTCCCGCGGCGGCCGCGGCGGCCGCCGTCACGTCGAACGCCTGGCTCGTCACCGGCGTCAGGCCTCCCGACGTCGCGATCAGCGTGTAGCCCGCGCCGGCCCGGTCAATGCTCACGTTCGAGAACGTCGCGAGCCCGCCCACCGCCACCACCGTCGTCGCGCCCGACAGCGTGCCACCCGCCGGGTTGGCTCCGATCGTGAGGGTCACGCTGTCGGTCAGCTTCGTCGCCACGTTGCCGGTCACGTCGAGCAGCTCCACCACCGGTGGCGGGCTCATCGCCGATCCCGCCACGGCGCCCGCCGGCTGAAGCCCGAAGGCGAGCCTGGCCGCCACCGGCGGCCGCGAGGTGGACTGGACCGCCGTGTACTCCTGCAGACCGCACGCCGGCAGCGCCGCCAGCGCGGCGGCCACGAGCGGCGCGAGCCGTGCCCGCTTCACCGCCGCTCGAACACCACCCTGCCTCCGACGATCGTCTCCATCACGCGCGCCGTCGCGAGCGAATCGGGGGGCGTGGTGAACAGGTCGCGGTCCAGCACGTCCACGTCGGCGAGCTTCCCCGGCTCCAGGGTGCCCCGCTCCCGCTCCGCGAACACGGCGTAGGCGTCGCCCCACGTGTAGGCGCGGAGGGCGTCGGCGAGGGAGATCTTCTGGTCCGGCAGCCAGCCGTCGGGGTTCTTGCCGTCCAGCGTGCGCCGCGTGACCGCCGCGTAGATGCCGAGGACAGGATCGAGCGGCGCCACCGGCCAGTCGGAGCCGAACGCCAGCACCGCGTGGTCCTGGAGCAGCGTGCGGAACACGTAGCTGTCGTGGATCCGCACGGGGCCGAGCCGCTGCTGGAGCCAGCGCCCGTCGTCAATCACGTGGTAGGGCTGCATCGAGGCGATGATGCCGTCGGCACCGAACACCGGCACGTCGCGCGGGAGGAGGTGTTGCGCGTGCTCCACCCGGAAGCGCCGGTCCCGGGCCCCGTGCGCCCGCGCCACCGAGTCGTACATCGCCAGCAGCAGCGCGTTGGCCGAGTCGCCGATCGAGTGCACGGCGACCTGGAGGCCCAGCGAGTCCGCCTCCCCGATCCACCGCGCCATGCGGGCGGGCGGGTTCTGCAGCAGCCCGCGGAAGCCGGCCGAGTCCGCGTACGGCTCGGTCATGAAGGCGGTGCGCGAGCCCGCCGAGCCGTCCATGAACCGCTTGATGCCGCCGATCCGGACCCAGTCGTCGCCGGCGCCGTCCGCGCGCACCGTGTCCGCCGTCGCGCGCACCGGCTCGATCATGTAGAAGGTGGCGCGGAGGGTCAGCCGCCCGGCCCGCTCCAGGCGCCGGAAGCTCGCCAGGTCGGCGAACGAGGCGCTCATGTACCCGACGCCGGTGACGCCGAGCGACTCGGCGTGCGCCAGCCCGCGGGCCAGCGCCGAATCCATCTCGTCCGGCGTCGGCGCCGGGACGGCCTTGTAGATCAAGTCCAGGGCCGCGTCCTTGAAGACGCCGGTGGGCTCGCCCGTCCGCGCGTCGTGGAGGATCTCGCCGCCGAACGGAGTCGGCGTGTCCTTCGTGACCCCCGCCAGCTTCATCGCGAGCGCGTTGGCCAGCGCCTCGTGGCCGTCCAGCCGCTCGACGAACACCGGGTTGTCGGGCGTCACGGAATCAATCCACTCGTGGCGGGGGAGCGGCTGCCCCGGCCAGCGGGTGTGGTCCCATTCTCCGCCCGTGATCCACTGCCCCGGCTTCAGGCCCCGCGCGTACGCCGCGATGCGCCGCACGAACTCCTGCGGGGTCGCGGCGTCCCGGAGCTGCACGGAGGTGAGCGCGAAGCTCGCGTCAATGAAATGGGTGTGGGCGTCGTTGAAGCCCGGCACCACCAGGCCGCCGCGGGCGTCAATCACCCGCGTCCCCGAACCCACCCAGCGCGCGACCCCCGCGCTGTCGCCCACCGCCAGGATCCGGTCCCCGCGGATCGCCACGGCCCCCGGCCGCGCCGGGAGGCTGTCCGTGCCGGTCCAGACCATGCCGTGCGTGATGACGAGATCGGCGTGCCGCGCGCAGGCGCCGGCGACGACGGCCAGGGCGAGCGGCAGGATCCGCGAACGCAAGCGCTTCATGGGCTCCTCGGGTTGGGGACGGCGCGGCGTTTCAGACCTACACCCCGCGCGGCCCGGCGTCCACCTCCTCCCACCGGCCCGTCTCGGCGGCGCGGAACACGGCGTCGAGCACCGCCATGTTGGCCAGCGCGTCCTCCAGGGGCACGGGGGGCGGCGTGCCGCGCCGAACCGCCTCCCGGAACCGGTCGCCCTGGAGCGCGAACTGGTTCACCGGCTCGAAGCTGAGGACCTCGACGCCGGCGCCCACCAGGTCGCGGCCGTCGTCCACCAGCACCCGGGCGCGGCGCTCGTGCGGCGGGTTGAAGGGGACCTCGACCTCGATGCGGCCCGCGCTGCCCAGGATCAGCATCCGCTGCGACAGCGCGGCCTGGCCGGCCACGGTGAAGCTGGCCTGGCCCGCGGGGAAGCGGAGCACCGCGGAAACCAGCCGGTCCACCTTGAGCTCGGGGTCGCGCTCCAGGGTCGCCGCCACCTCCAGCGGCTCGGCGCCGTACAGCCAGCGCGACAGCGTCACGGGGTAGCAGCCGACGTCGAGCAGCGCGCCGCCGCCCCATTCGACCCGGCTGCGCACGTTGGCGGGGTCGCGCAGCTGGTAGCTGAACAGGCCCTGCACCAGGCGCAGGTCGCCGATGCGGCCGGCGCGCACCAGCTCGCGCACCTTCAGCCACTGCGGGTGCGCGCGCACCATGAAGGCCTCGGCCACCACCACGCCCGCGCGGTCGCGCGCGGCGATCAACTCGCGGACCTCGGCCGCGTTCATCGCCAGCGGCTTCTCGCACAGCACGTGCTTGCCGGCCAGCGCGGCGCGCACCGACCACGGCACGTGGAGGTGGTTGGGCAGCGGGATGTACACCGCCTCGACCGCCGGGTCGGCGAGCAGGGCCTCGTAGGAGCCGTGGGCGCGCGGGATGCCGAGCCGCCGGGCCGCCGCTTCCGCCTTGGCCGGGTCGCGGGACGCGACGGCCTCGACCCTGGCCGCCGGGCTCGCCTGCAGCGCGGGGATCACCTGCTCCACGGCGATCTTCGCGACACCGAGCACGCCCCAGCGCAGGGGCGCGTCGGGCGGCGCGGCGGCCCGCGAAGCCGGTGGGGAGGCGCGAGCGGGGGCCGCTACAGGTCGCGCCGGTTGAAGTGCCGCAGCCCGACGGCCAGCACGATCAGCAGGTAGGCCGCGGCGTAGCCGAGCGCGACCAGGCTGGGGATCGAGACGTTCGCGAACGGCGAGAACGACAGCGAGGCCGCCAGCGGCGTCTGCATCTCGTACGCGGCCCGCCGCCACAGCGACTCGCCCGGCATGAGCAGGCTGGTGACGATGCCCACCGTCACGATGTGCTGCGCCTGCGAGAACCCGCTCACCTGCTCCAGCCAGCCGCCCATGAAGGCGAGGCCCTGGAGGCCGAGCGCCATCACCCCGGTGGCGACGGTGGTCAGGAAGGTGCCCCCCAGGAACGTCACGGCCAGCGCCACCAGGCACTCGAACACGATCAGCAGCATGCCCGCGAGGAGATGCTCGGGCACGACGCCCGCCACGGCGTGCGCGACCGCCACCGTGGCCCAGAACGAGGCGGCCACGTACACGACGATCATGCCGCCGAACCCGGCGAACTTGCCGAGGAACAGCTGCCAGCGCGCCAGCGGCTTGGTCGCGACGGCGTGGATCGTCCCGGAGCCGATCTCGCCGGCCAGGGTGTCCATGGAAGCCAGGATCGTCAGCACCACGGCCACCAGGTCGCAGGTGTACAGCCCCACGATCAGCATCCCGCTCTCGACCTGGTAGCGCAGGAACGGCGAGAGCGGCCGCGACTGGAACTCGACCACCTGCAGGCGCAGCGACACGGCGAACACCAGCAGCAGCACCGCGCTGCCGACCAGCGCGGCCCACAGGATCTTCCGCCGCGACGCCTCCCGCACGGTGACGCCGGCCATGATCCAGATCTGTCTCACGCCGCGGCTCCCGGCTCGCCGCCCATGATCTGCACGAACTGCTCCTCCAGCGAGACGCGCTCCGGCGCGAAGTGCCGGACGTCCGCGCCGGAGGCCACCAGGTGGCGCAGCACGTCGGGGAGCACGTCCTCCGACCGCACGGTGAACGTCAGGCGCTCGTCCTCGCGGCGCGCGTCGGTGGTCCACCGGGTGAGGCCGGCCAGCGCGTCGGGCGCCAGGTTGCGGGCGCGCACGACGACGCGGAGCCGCTCGGCCGCGGCGCCGTCTCCGAGGTCGCGCGTGGCGACGACCTGGCCGTCCCGGATGAAGGCGACGCGGTCGCAGGTCACCTCGATCTCGCTGAGGAAGTGGGAGTTCAGGAACACCGTCGCGCCCCGGTCACGCTCGGCGCGCAGCACGTCGCGCACCATGCGCCGGCCCATCGGGTCGAGCCCCGACGTCGGCTCGTCGAGGAACACGACCTCGGGCTCGTGGACCAGCGCCTGCGCCAGCCCGACCCGCTGCAACATGCCCTTGGAGAAGCCGCGCAGCCGCCGGCCGGCCTCGGCCCCGAGGCCCACCAGCTCGAGCACCTCGGGCACCCGGCGCCGCAGCGCGGCCGCGGCCATCCCGCTCAGCCGCCCGTGCAGGCGCAGCAGCTCGGTCGCGGAGAGCCAGTCGTAGAAGCGGAAGTCCTCGGGCAGGAACCCGATGCGCCGGCGCACCGCGACGTCGCCCGAGGGAGCGCCGAGGACGAAGGCCTCCCCCGCGGTGGGCGTCACCAGCCCGAGCAGCATCTTGATGGAGGTGCTCTTGCCGGCGCCGTTGGGGCCGAGGAAGCCGAAGATCTCGCCGCGGGGCACCTGCAGCGACAGCCCGCGCACCGCGACCACGCCGCCGAACACCTTCCGCAGGTCCCGGGTCTCGATGGCCAGCTCCCCGGGCGGCGTCACCGCGCGCCTCCCGCGCCGATCGAGCGCGCCAGGGGCAGCGCGTCGCTGGAGCTCCCGTACCCCACCAGGGCGTACACCATCCCGCCTCCCGTCCAGACCAGCTCCCACGTGGGGCCGCGGCGGAAGGCCGTGCCCAGGAGGGCGCCGGGCGCGCCGCCGACGTCCACGGTCCGGTAGGAGCGGATGAACCGCGGCACCGACAGCCCGAACAGCGCCCGCCAGTCGAGCGTGCCCCGGAACTCGCGCGATTGGGCCGGGCTCATGCCCGCCAGCTCGAGCGCGATGCCGACGAGCTCCCTCAGGTCGAGGGCCGGCGGCGCCTGCACGGCCGTCGGCGGCCCCTCCGTGAGGACCACGCAGTCGCCGAAGTCCGGCGGCGGGGACGGGCGGCCCTGGAGCTGGCTCTGGAGCGTCGGCGTCTCGGGCCGCGGGCAGCTTCCGTACTCGGCGCGGACCGCCCGCGGGGTGCGGATGGCGACCGGCGCGCCGTCCAGCGACCGCGGCAGCCCGCGCGAGCCGACGCCCGCCTCCGCCAGGATCGTGGAGAGCTGCGAGAAGCTGACGGTCATCGTGACCTCGTGGGCGCCCACCACCGTCAGCTTCGGGGCGTCCCGCCGCCCCGCCGGCAGGCGCGGCGCGAAGCCCGCCAGACGGGCCGCGGCGGCGGCGCCGGCCGCCGGCTGGTCCGGCTCGTCCAGGGTCACGGTCGCCGTCTCCGCCACCATCGTCCCGACGATGTGCTCGAGCTGGCGGTTGGCGCCCGGACCGGTGAACGACGGGACGTTCACGCTCGCGCGCTGCGGCCGGGCGATGCGCAGCGAGTCGAAGAACCGCAGCCACAGGCCGCGCGCCGGTGGCACGAACGCGATCACCGCCACGGCCGCCACGGCCGCCGGCCACCGCCACGACGGTGCTCTCACCGACACCCCCGCGGGCACAAGGCACGAAGCCGCTGGCTCGAGCCGGGACCGGCGCTCACGGCGCCAGGACGGTCATCACCAGCTGCATGTTCTGCCGAGTGGTGCCCTCGAAATAGAAGGTGTACACCCGGTGCGTCTTCGGGTCCGCGGCGCAGCACCGCGTCGCCCCGCCCGTGGGGAAGGTCCCCACGACCGTGTACCGGTCCGGCGAATCCTCGTGCACCACGGTGATGGTGCTGTCCTGCCGGCTGGGGTTGAAGGCCAGGTCCGCCACCGAGTCGAAGCAGTCCTGGTCCGCGCGGCCCGGCACGCGGATCCGGGCCACCACGGCGCCGTCGTTCGCGTTCACCACCACCAGGTCGGTGTCGCACGCCATGAACAGCCGGCGGCTGCGCGTGTCCATCGAGAGGCCCTGCGCGTGCCCGCAGCCGGCAATCTTCCAGGTCGTCTCGATCCGCAGCGTCCGGGCGTTCACCCGCCGGATGAACCCCGAATCCTCCACGTTGAGGAACAGGCTGCCCCGGCCGTCGGCCACGCCGGACTCGAGGCCGCCGCCCAGGGTGGACTTGGTCACCAGCCGCCCGGTCCGCATGTTCACGACCCAGGCGTTCGGGCCTTCCCAGGTGAACGCCCGG
Organism: bacterium; assembly: GCA_021787855.1. GTDB lineage: Bacteria > Gemmatimonadota > Gemmatimonadetes > Gemmatimonadales > JACORV01 > Fen-1245. The sequence goes on from JAJYLI010000084.1 coordinate 7,276, forward strand.
TGGGTGAACCGGTCGTACAGGATGCCGTCGCCGTGGGTGTCGAGGCGCCGCTCGACCGCGAGCGTCCTCAGGTTGAACACCAGGCCGCCGCGGATGAAGCCGCGGTTCAGGTCCGGCGCGATGGCGTAGCCGCCGCCCCCGCCCGGGATGCTGTCCACCACGCTGTCGTCGTCCACGTTGACGACCTTGTCGCCGATCCCGTACAGCCGGCGGTGCGCCGCGTCCATGGCCAGGTAGTCGGCCCACGTATGGCCGATCACGACCCGCTTGACGACGTGGTACGTCGGAGTCTGGGCGCACAGCGTCGCGGCGGCGAGCAGGGCCGGCGCGAGCACGGCGAAGGCCAGGGCCTGGGGGCGCTGCATAAGAACTCTCCCGGAGTCGAGGAGGACGGCAGGCGAACCTACACGGCGAACCTGTCAGGACGATGACAGCCGCCCCGGCCGGTCCCGCCGCGCGCCCCGCCGGCCGGGCCGGCGCCATCGGCTGCGCGTCACCACCAGACCAGGCGCGACTCGGTGCCGTGCGCGAACGTGACGGAGGACGACGCGCCGTCGTCCCGCACGGCCAGCGGCCGTCCGTCCAGCGTCGCGTGGGCCGGATGCTCGAAGCGCCACACGACGGTCACGCGCGCGGGGGCGCCGGTCAGCGCGAGGGTGGTCCGGCCGCCCTCCGCGCTCACCTCCAGCCGCCGGCCCTCGAAATCCACCAGGCTCCGCGTGCGTCCGGGCCAGATCTCGTACACGCGCCGGTCGTCGAGCGTCGGCACCGGCGGCGCGCCCGGCCCGCGCCAGGGCACCAACGTCATCACGTCGTCGGGGATCCTGGGCAGGATGGCGCCGGCCTTCACGTAGAGCGGGACGCGGTCCAGCGGCGCGTCCACCACCAGGTCCGCGGGCCCCGTGTACCGCGCGCCCGTCCAGTAATCCACCCACTCGCCCTCCGGGAGGTGGACGGCCCGCTGCGTGCCGGGCGTCACCACCGGCGCCACCAGCAGGTCGGGGCCGAACTCGTACTCGTCGGTCGCCCGCCGCGCCTCGGCGTCCAGCGGGTAGCCCAGCACCAGCGCGCGCATGATCGGCATGCCGGTGCGCGCCGCCTCCTCGGCCGCCGCGTAGCGGTACGGGAACAGGCTCATGTGGAGGCGCGAGTACGTCCGGAAGATGTCCAGCGCCGTCGGGCCGTAGTCCCACGGCCCCAGGTTGATGGCCGAGTGCACCTCCATGACCGGCGAGAACGCCGAGAACTCCGTCCAGCGGATGAACGGCACGCTGTCACCGGGCGTGCGCCGGTCTTTCAGGTAGCCGCCGAGGTCGCTGGTCCAGAGGGCGATCCCGGACAGGCCCGCGCTGAGTCCCGCGCGCACCACGCTGGGCAGGCCGTTCCCCTGGCCGAAGTCGGCCTCGTTGTCGCCGGCCCACAGGAACGGCAGGTCGTGGTTGCCCACCGAGCCGCTGCGCGAGAACAGCACGCCGTCGCCCTTGAGGTCGGACCGGATGAGCGACTCGAGCGTCTGGTTGTACAGCACGGCATACCGCGTGCGCATCACCGCGGGGTCGGCCCCGTCGTGGTAGCGCGCGTCGTCCAGGTAGCTGCCCTCGCCGCCGTCGGCCTTGAACGCGTCGGCGCCCAGGCGGATGGCCTTGCGCACCTGGTCCTTCCACCAGGCGACCGCGGCGGGGTTGGTGAAGTCCACCAGCGCGCCCCGGCCCTTCCACCAGTCGGCCAGATAGACGCCGCCCGAGTCGTTCCTGAGGAAGTAGCCGGCGCGCAGGGCCTCCTCGTAGTTGGAGGCCGCGGTGAGCGGGATCTTGCCCACCAGCTCCGGCTCGCTCGGCGTCCAGGTGCTCTCGTTGACGAACGCCGTGAGCCACAGGCACAGCTTGAAGCCGGCGTCGTGAATGCGCCGGATCATGCCTTCGGGGTCGGCGAACTGCTGCCGGTTGATCTCGAAGGTGTTGTAGTTCGTCGCCCAGGGACTGTCGAACACGATCACCGACGCGGGCAGGCCCAGCTCGCGGTAGCGGGTGATGTCCGAGTCCACGGCCGCCGCGTCTGGATACCAGTTGCGGCTCTTCCACGGCGCGAACGCCCAGTAGGGCGGCAGCTTGGCGCGGCCCACCAGGCCGGTGAACCGCTCCAAAATGATCGGGAACCGCGGGCCCTCGAAGAACACGATCCTGAGGCGCGTGTCCCGGAGCCGCACGACGAAGTGGTCGTGGTCGGTGACGCCGAGGTCGAACGAGGCCTCGGCATAGGTGTCCACCCAGATCCCGTAGCCCCGGAGATCCATGAAGAACGGGACCGGGAAGTAGGTCGCCGTGCCCTTGGGGCCGGGCACGTCGCTCGAGGCGTTGACCAGGATCCGACGCACCTGGTCGAGCGCGTCGAACCGCTCGCCGAACCCGTAGACGGGCTCGTTCTCCCGGATCCGGAATTCCCAGCTCGCGAGGGCCGGCGCCTCGCTGGTGATCTCGGTGACGCCCGCGGCGAGCGGGCGCACCACGATGGCGGAGCGGGCCAGCGCGCGGCCGTCCAGCCGGAAGCCGCCGATCTCCAGCGTGTCCGGCCGCCCCTCCAGGTTGGTGAACGGGAGGCGGACGGTCGCGGCCGGCGGCGGCGCCATGGGCCCGGTGAGCGCGGCGAGGAGCAGCGGAACCAGCACGCCCGCGCTCAGCTCGGCCGCGGCTGGGAGATGGCGAACTTGTAGCCGTCCGGGTCGCGGAGCCGGAACAACCGCACGCCCCAGGCCATGTCCGCGGGCTCCGTGTCGAGGGTGCCGCCGCGCGCCTTGATGCCGGCGGCGAGGGCGTCCACGTCCTGCCGCGTCGTCAGGGTGATCGAGAACCCTTCGCCCTTCACGCGCGCCCAGCCCTTCACCCCGTCGTCCTGGTTGATGGTGAGGCGCGCGTCGCCGGCGGTCAGCGTCGCCGACCGCAGCTTGCCCTCCTGCTCCCGCGTGCGGGCGACGGCGAAGCCCACCACGTCCCGGTACCAGGCCAGGCTCTTCTGGACGTCCTTCACCGTGAGCGAGAGGGCCAGCGCGCTCTCGCGCAGCGTGTCAGATGCGGTCATGTCGTGCTCCGTTCAAATGGGATGAGACGGACAAGTTGGCTGGGCCCGGCCGCCCGCGCCACGGGGGCGGGGCGCGCGCCGCCGCGGCCCGCGGCGGCGCCCGGGGCCGTCTAGCGCGCCACCGCCAGCATGGGGAACAGGGCCCGGAGGCCGTTGGCGGCCATTTCGACCGCGATGGCCGCGAGCAGCAGTCCCATGATGCGCGTCAGCAGGCTGGTGCCGGTCCGGCCGAGCCGGGCGCCGATGGGCGCCGCCAGGCGGAGGGCCACCCAGCACGACACGCCGACCAGGATCGCGATGAGGGCGAGCACCAGGTAGTTGACCACCGATCCCCGCAGGTGGCCGTACACGATCATCGCGCCGATGGAGCCGGGGCCCGCCAGGATCGGCATCGCCATGGGGATGACGGCGATATCGGGCTTTTCGGAGGCCGCGGTGGCTTCGGCGGCCTCTTCCTGCGCCTGCCGCCGGACCTCGGGACTGTGCTGCATCATGGCCAGGGCCAGGAGCAGGATCAGCAGGCCGCCGGCGACCTGGAACGCGGGGATGCTGACGCCCAGCAGGGCCAGGGCGGGCCCACCGATGATCAGCGCCCCGAGCAAAATCAGCGTGGTCGCCACGGCGATGCGGCGCACGGTGCGGCGGTGCTCGGCGGGCGTGTAGCCCGGCGCCATGCTCAGGTAGATCGGGATCGCGCCGATCGGATCAATCAGCACGAAGATCGCGAGGAAGGCCTTGAGGTATTCGGCGAACATGGCGGCGCCTACTCCCTCTCTCCCGCGACCGCCGGGTCCCGGCGGGAGAGGGGCGCGGCGGCCGGCACCAGCCGCCGGCTGCGCCACATCGCGGCCAGCGCCGCGAAGATCAGCGCCGCCGTGACGGCGAACCCGGCCGGGTAGCCGGTGCCGGCGGCCAGAAGACCGAACCCGGCGCCGCCGGCCCCGAGGCCCGCGTCGTAGGCCAGGTTCCAGATCGCGCTGACGGCGTCGAACTGCGCGCGGGGCGCCGCCTCGAACATCAGCGCGAGGCTGGCGTTCTGCGCGACGCCGAACCCCGCGCCCACCAGCGCCGTGCCCGCGAGCAGCGCCGCGCGGCGATCAATGAGCGCGAGGCACGCCACGCCGAGCGCGGTGACGGCGACGCCCGGCCGCAGCAGGTCGCGCGCGGGATGCCGTCCGGCGTGGCGCCCGGCCCACCAGCGGGAGACCGTGCTCGCCGCCCCGAACAGCAGCAGGCCGAGCGCGGCGGTGCCGGCGGCGCCCGCCGGCACCGCCAGCGGCACGAAGGTGACCAGCGCGCCGGCCGCCAGGGCCGTGGTGAGAAAGGCCAGGGACGGGAGCCGCAGCGCCGGCTCGCGCAGCGCCGCGGCCACGCCCGCGCCGGGCGCCACTTCCCCTCCCGCCGGCTCGCCCGGCAGCACCGCGAGCCCCGCCAGGGCGGCCACCGCGGCGGCGGCGAAGGTAGCGCCGTAACCCGCGTGCCCGGCCAGCCACAGGCCGAGCGGCAGCGCGAGGACGGCCGGCACGCCCGCGACGACGCCGTACAGCCCCAGCGCCTCCGCGCGGCGCCCGGCGTCGGGCAGCACGCCCGCGAGCGCGCTCCCCGCCACCACCACGATCGCGAGGCCCACGCCACGCAGCACGCACACCGCCGCGACGGCCGGCATCGCGCCGGACGCCCCCAGGGCCAGCGCCGGCGCGCCCAGCAGCAGCAGCCCGGCCGCGAAGGCGGGCCGGTACCCCCAGCGCGCCACCAGCCGCGGCGTCGCCAGCTCGGTGAGCGTGGTGGCGAGGAACAGGGCTCCGGTGGCGAGGCCGGCGCCGACGCCGCCCGCGCCGGACACGGCCGCGTACTGCGGCACCACCGACAGCAGCAGGTAGAAGCTGACCATGCCGGCGAAGGTCGCGGCGAAGACGAGCGCGAGCGGCCGGCTCACCAGCGGAGGGGCTCGGGGGGCGGGCGGCGGCGGGGCGTTCTGGCGCGCGGCCATCATGGGCCTGGGAGTATGCCTGGGGCGCGCTCCGGTGGCCAGCGCCCCCCTTGTGGGCGGAGGTCCCCCTGGCGTAGCTAGTCAGAATGAAGCGACCGGCTCGCGGTCGTGGTAGCGTGGGTTAGCCCATCGGACGGGCCGATGGGCCAGAGCCACAACACGACGGAGTCGGTCGCTATGAAAAGGATGCGTCATGTGGGTCTC
>JAJYLI010000085.1 GCA_021787855.1 bacterium
CCAAGTCCAAGCTGTCTATGGCGCTACCCAGCGTCGGGTCGCGCTCCCGCAAGGCCTTCAGGCGCTCCGCCGCGGCCCCCGTCGAGGTGACCCGCTGGCCGGCCGCCGGGCCGGCGGGAGGCGGCGGCGGCGCCGGTGCCGAGCGGTCCTCGCGGACCGCCCCCCTCCCGCTCCCCGCCCCCGCCCCCCCGCGCGCGCCCACCGAGCCGGGCACCGCCACCCGCACCGTCGCGCCGACCACGCGGGCGATGATCGCCTCGACGGCGGCGCGGTTGCGGGTCAGACCCTCCGCGCTCATGGGGTTGCCGCCCAGGGTCGCGAGCTGCGCGGCGGTCCCGTCGAACGCCACGGGCTCGCTGTCGGCGAGCGCGCCGCCCAGGATGGGCTTCTCCGCCTTCGCGGCCGCCACGACGCGCGGCCACGCCGCGCGCAGCGCCTCCAGCGTGACCGGCCCGGCGGAAGGCGGAGCCGCCTCACCCTCCGCGACGGGCGGAGGCGGAGCGCTCACCTCGTCACGGTGCCCGCGAGCCGAGTCGCGCACCGTCGGCGGCGGCGGCGGGGCGGCCTGCCCTCCGCTCCTTCCCGGCTGGTGCCCACCGCGCGCCTTGCCGTCCGGCACCTGTCCCGAACCCGGTCGTTCCAGCAGGTCCGCTATCTGAACGGTGCGGTCCATCACGGTCCACCGCACCAGCAGCGTCTCGACGGCCAGCCGCGCGTTGGCGCCGCGCCGGATGGGGTCCTCCGCTTCCTCGAGCGCGCGGAGCATACGGAGCACGTCTCCCGCCGCGAAGCTCCCCGCGGCCGCCACGACGCGGGCCGCGAGGGCGGAGGACAGGCCGTCGGGTTTGCCGCCGAGGCACGCGGCCAGGAGGCCCCGGAGCAGGTCGCCGGCGCCGTCGGTGAAGGCGGTGAGGTCCACGCCGGCGTCGGCCAGCTTCGCGACGAAGGGGAAGACGTCCGCCGGGCGGCGCTCCGCGAGGATCGCCAGCAGCTCCGCGTAGGTCTCGTCGCCGACCAGCCCCAGCACCTCGCGCACCCGCGCCGCCGTGAGCGCGCCGCCCTCGCCGAAGGCCGTGGCCTGGTCGAGCACCGACAGCGCGTCCCGGAGGCCGCCGTCGGCGACCCGGGCGATGAGCTCGACGGCATCGTCCTCCGCCGCGAGCCGCTCGGCGGCGAGCACCTGACGGAGCCGCTCGGCGATGGCGCGCTGGCCCACGCGCCGGAAGTCGAAGCGCTGCAGCCGGCTCATCACCGGCGCCGCGGTGTTGGTGATCTTGTGCGGCTCGGTGGTGGCGAAGACGAACACCACGCCCGGCGGCGGCTCCTCGAGGATCTTGAGGAGCGCGTTCCACGCGTCGCGCGTGAGCATGTGCGCTTCGTCCACGATGTAAACCTTGTGGCGGCCCTCCTGGGAGGCGGCGTACATGGCGCGCTCGCGGAGGTCGCGCGCGTCGTCCACGCCCCGGTTGCTGGCCGCGTCAATCTCGACCACGTCCAGGCTCGCGGCGCCGCTCCAGATCCGCCGGCAGGACGGGCACTCGCCGCAGGGCTCGCCCCCCGCCGACGGTCCGGCCGCGTGCCGCCGCTCGCAGTTCAAGGCCATGGCCAGGATGCGGGCGGCCGTGGTCTTGCCCACGCCCCGCGGTCCCGCGAACAGATAGCCGTGCGCGACCTTGCCCTGCTCCACCGCGCCGCGGAGCGCGCGCGCGACGTGCTCCTGCGCGATCAGCTCGCCGAAGAGACGCGGCCGGTACTTCCTAGCGAGGGCGAGGTACATGTCGGGGTTGCCGTCTGATGGACTGATCGCTGTGGAGGGTGAGTGCCCCAGGCACCCCGCCGCGACGTGAGACATCACTTAGCGCTGCTGCCTTCGGGGCCCTGACGCGGTTCGTGCGCCCTCGCCCGACGGACCTGGGGCTCTGAATACTAGTGGTCAGTCGCCCGGACGGCAAAGGCGGCGGTGGTTGCCTGGCAGCGGCTCTGATTCCTGCCGCCGGTCATTCTGCCTTCAGCCGGTAGCCGACCCCCGACTCCGTCAGCAGGTACCTGGGCCGGGACGGATCCTCCTCGAGCTTGTGTCGCAATTGGGTCATGTACACCCGCACGTAGTGCGCGTGCTCGACGGCGTTGGGGCCCCACGCTTCCTTGAGGAGCTGGCGGTGGGTGACGACCTTGCCCGCGTGCCGGACCAGCGTGGTGAAGAGCTTGTACTCGATCGGCGTGAGATGGACCTCCGCGCCGCGCCGGAACACCAGGCGGGCGGCCAGGTCCACCTTGAGGTCGCCGAAGGCGACCACGCTGTCGCCGTGATCGGGGCTCGCCCCCCGGCGCAACGCCGCCCGCAGCCGGGCGAGCAGCTCGCCCAGGCCGAACGGCTTGGTCAGGTAGTCGTCGGCGCCGGCGTCGAGCGCGGCGATCTTGTCCTGCTCGCGCCCGCGGGCCGAGATCACGATGATCGGCGTGCGGGACCACTCGCGCAGGCGCCGCGTCAACTCGATCCCGTCGAGGTCGGGCAGGCCGAGGTCGAGCAGGATCACGTCCGGATTCCGGCCGGCGGCCTGGTTGAGGCCTTCGCGGGCCGTCATGGCCTCGACGGCGCGGTAGTCATGGGCCGCCAGCGAGGTCGTGAGGAACCGCCGCATCTGCAGCTCGTCCTCGATCACCAGCACGGTCGCGGCGGGATCGCTCATGGCGCCGGCGCCGCCTCCCTCGCGGACGGCTCGTCCCCCGCGGGCTCCCCCGGCACCGCGGCGGGCGGCGTGGCCAGCGGCAGCGAGAAGCGGAACACGGCGCCGCCGCCCGACCGCTGTTCGGCCCAGATCCGGCCGCCGTGGGCGCCCACGATGCCGCGGCAGATCGTCAGACCCAGGCCCACGCCGGCCCCGGCGCCGCCGCCGCCCTGGTCCACGCTGCCCGGGACGCGGTAGAACTTCTCGAACACGCGGACTTCCTCCCCGGGCGGAATGCCCGGCCCGCGGTCCGCCACGTCCACGACCACCTGGCCGTCGGCCGCGACGGCGGAGATCTCGACCGGCGTCCCCTCCGGCGTGTACTTCGCCGCGTTCTCCAGCAGGTTGACGAACACCTGCTCGAGGAGCAGACCGTCCACCCACAGCAGCGGGAGGTCCGGCGGGAGCCGCACGGTCACCGGGTGGCGCTTGAGCCGCTCCTCCAGGCGGATCAGGGCCACGCCGACGACCTCCTCCAGCGGCTGCCAGTCGCGCTGCACCTCCAGCGCGCCGCTCTCGACCCGGATCATGTCGAGCAGGTTGCCGATCAGGCGGTTCATGCGCTGCGACTCGCCGAGGATGGCCCGGAGGAGGTCGCGGCGCGCGCCGTCCGGCAGGGCGCCCTGGTCGTCCAGCAGGGTGCTCGCGGCGCCGGTGATGGCGCCCAGGGGCGTGCGCATGTCGTGGGACAGCGAGGAGAGCAGCGCGGTCCTGAGCCGCTCCGCCTCCGCCTCCACCTGCTCCTTCTGGGCGCGCTCGGCCAGGAGCACGCGCTCCAGGGACGCCGCCGCCTGGCCCGCCAGGGCCTCGAGCAGGCGCAGCGTGCCGGGATCCTGGAGCCGTTTCGGGTCGCCGGCCCGCACGCCCACCACGCCGACCGGGCCGCCCGAGCCCATGAGGGGCAGGTAGAGCGCCCGCGCGGCGGGGAGCGTGTCGGTGCCCGCGCCGGCGGGCCGGCCGCGCTCGAAGGCCCACTGCGCCACGCTGCGCTCCTTCTCGTCCAGCGGGAAGGCCGGCGGCACGCCGACGGGGATCTCCAGCCGCCCGCCCTCGTCCGGGAGCAGGATCTGCGCCTGCCCGCCCCCCCCCACGGTGCCTTCGAGCTGCCGGCCGGCGGCCTGCGCGATGTTGCTCCGCCCGCGGGTGCCCGCCAGCTCGCGGCTCATCGCGTACAGCGCCGCGGTGTGCCGCTCGCGCTCGCGCGCCGTCTCGGCCTGGGCCCGGACCCTGAGCGTCAGCGCGCTGATCACCAGCGCGATGCCCAGCATGACCGCGAAGGTGATCAGGTACCGCACGTCGGAGACCGCGAAGGTGTAGTACGGCGGCACGAAGAAGAAGTCGAACAGGGCGATGGTGAGCAGCGCCGCGAACACGGACGGCCCCCGGCCGTAGCGCGAGGCCACCACCACGACGCCCAGGAGCTGGAGCATCGCGACGTCCGTCAGCGACAGGGTGCGGAAGACGACGGCCGCCACCACCAGGAACGCGACCACCACCGCCGCCGCCCGGGCGTATTCGGCCAGCGGCGCGCCGCGCGTCGCCCACCCGCCCCCCGCCTCCGCGCGGTGACGCGCCCGCGCCACCACCTCCCCGGTGATCACGTACACGTCCACGTCGCCGCTGCCGCGCACCACCTCGTCCAGCAGTGAGCCGAACAGCTTGTCGCGCCAGCGCGGGTGCGTGGGCTTGCCGACGACGATCTTGGTCACGTTGTGCTGCCGGGCGTACGCGAGGATCTCCGCCGCCGCGTCGAGGCCGCTCAGCGTCGTGGTCACCGCGCCCAGCGACTCCGCGAGCTGGAGGTTGGCCACCAGCGCTGCGCGCTCGCCCTCCGACACGGCCTGCCCAGGCCGCTCCACGTACGCGACCCGCCACTCGCACTTGAGGCCCGTGGCCATCCGCTTGCCGGCGCGGATCAGCCGGGCTCCCGTCGGATTGGGCCCGATGCACACCAGCAGGCGGTCCCCCGCCGGCCAGGTCCCGCGGATGCCCGCCTCCCGCATGTAGCCGCGCATCTGCGCGTCCACGCGCTCGGCCGCCCGCCGCAGCGTCAGCTCCCGCAGCGCGATCAGGTTCCCCTTGCGGAAGAACCGCTCGATCGCCGCCGCGGCCTGCTCCGGCATGTACACCCGCCCCTGCCGCAGCCGCGCCAGCAGGTCGTCCGCCGACAGGTCCGCCAGCTCGATCTCGTCGGCGCCGTCGAACACCGAGTCGGGGAGCGTCTCCCGCACGGTGATCCCCGTGATCTGCGCGACCACGTCGTTGAGGCTCTCGAGATGCTGGACGTTCAGGGTGGTGTACACGCCGATTCCCGCGGCCAGCAGCTCCTCGATGTCGTGCCAGCGCTTGGGGTGGCGGCTGCCGGGCGCGTTGGTGTGCGCCAGCTCGTCCACCAGGATGATCGCGGGCCGCCGCTCGAGCGCGGCGTCGAGATCGAATTCCTGCAGGGTGATGCCGCGGTACTCGACCGAGCGCCTGGACAGCGCCGGCAGGCCCTGCAGCAGCGCCGCGGTCTCCGGGCGCCCGTGCGTCTCCACCACGCCCACGACGACGTCCGCACCCTCGCGGACGCGCGCGCGGGCCGCCTCGAGCATCGCGTAGGTCTTGCCGACGCCGGGCGAGGCACCGAAGAAGATCTTCAGGCGCCCGCGGGCGGCCTTGCGCTCCTCCTCCCGCACCTGCGCGAGGAGCGCCTCGGGATCGGGCCGGCGGTCGGTCATGACCCGCTCAATGTACCGGCGGATGCCTTGGATCGTGAGGGAGCGCGACGCTGTCCAGCGCCAGGTTCAGCGCCAGCACGTTGACGCGCGGATCGCCCAGCAGGCCGAACGTGCGGCCCCTCGTGTGGCGCGCCACCAGCGCCCGGACCACCGGGTCCGGCAGCCCCCGGGCCCGGGCCACGCGCGCCACCTGCAACGCCGCGCTGGCGGGCGAGATGTCGGGATCGAGCCCCGAGCCCGAGGCGGTCACCAGGTCGGACGGCACCCTCCCCTTCACCGCGCGGTCCAGCCTCACCTCGCTGTCCACCGCCTGCACGATCATCGAATCGAGCCTGGCGCTGGTGGGCCCGAGGTTGCTGCCGCCCGACAGGGTGTCGTCGTACCCGGTGCCGGCCGCCGAGGGACGCGAGTGGAAGTAGCGGGCGCTGGCGAAGGTCTGGCCGATCAGCCGGCTGCCCACGACCCTGCCGTTGACCACCACCAGGGAGCCGTTCGCCCGGCGCGGGAACAGCAGCTGGGCGATGCCGGTGACGAGCCCCGGGTAGACGAGGCCCACGATCACCATGAGTGCGAAGGTGAGCACGATCGCCGGGCGAAGCTGGTGCTTGAGCATGGCTACGCCAGATGGAGCAGGGTGATGAGGACGTCCAGGACTTTGATGCCCACGAACGGGATCAGGATGCCGCCCACGCCGTAGATCCACAGGTTGCGGCGCAGGATCGCGGCGGCGGGCCCGGGCCGCCAGCGCACGCCCCGCAGCGCCAGCGGGATCAACGCGATGATGATGAGCGCGTTGAACACGACCGCCGACAGCACGGCCGACCGCGCGGAGTGCAGGTGCATGATGTTGAGCGCCTGGAGCGCCGGATAGGTCGTCACGAACATGGCCGGGATGATGGCGAAGTACTTGGCGACGTCGTTGGCGATCGAGAACGTGGTGAGCGCGCCGCGGGTGATCAGCAGCTGCTTCCCGATCTCCACCACCTCGATGAGCTTGGTGGGGTTGGAGTCGAGATCAATGAGGTTGCCCGCCTCTTTCGCGGCCTGCGTGCCGGTGTTCATGGCCACCGCCACGTCCGCCTGGGCGAGCGCGGGGGCGTCGTTGGTGCCGTCGCCCGTCATGGCCACCAGGCGCCCGCCGGCCTGCTCGCGCTTGATCAGCGTCATCTTGTCCTCGGGCTTGGCCTGGGCCAGGAAGTCGTCCACCCCGGCTTCGGCCGCCACCGCCGCGGCGGTGAGCGGGTTGTCGCCGGTGATCATCACCGTCTTGATGCCCATGCGCCTGAGCTCGGCGAAGCGCTCCTTGATCCCGCCCTTCACGATGTCCTTGAGGTGCACCACGCCCAGCGCGCGCGGGCCGTCGGCGACGACCAGCGGCGTCCCCCCCTCGCGGGCGATCGCCTCCACGGCGGCCCGGACGCCCGGCGGCACGATGCCGCCCTGCTCCGCGACGAACGCCTCGATGGCGTCGGCGGCGCCCTTGCGGATCCGGCGGCCGTCCAGGTCCACGCCGGAGAGCCGCGTCTGCGCGCTGAACGGGATGAACGTGGCGCCCATGCCCTGCACGTCGCGCTCCCGCAGCCCGTAGCCGGTCTTCGCCAGCACCACGATGCTCCGCCCCTCCGGCGTCTCGTCGGCCAGCGAGGCGAGCTGCGCCGCGTCCGCCAGCGCCCGCCCCGCCACGCCCTCCGCCGGCACCAGCTTCACCGCCTGGCGGTTGCCGAGGGTGATCGTCCCGGTCTTGTCCAGGAGCAGGGTGTCCACGTCGCCGGCCGCCTCGACCGCGCGGCCGCTCATCGCGATCACGTTGTGCTGGATCATCCGGTCCATGCCGGCGATGCCGATGGCCGAGAGCAGGCCGCCGATCGTGGTCGGGATGAGGCACACGAGCAGGGCAACCAGAATGGGAATCGGAACCGCGCCCCCCGAGTAGATCGCGAAGGGCTGCAGCGTCACCACCGCCAGCAGGAACACGATCGTCAGGCCCGAGAGCAGAATGATCAGGGCGATCTCGTTGGGCGTCTTCTGCCGCTTCGCGCCCTCCACCAGGCCGATCATGCGGTCGAGGAACGTCTCGCCCGGGTTGGCCGTGATGCGGACCACGAGAAAGTCCGAGAGGACCTTGGTGCCGCCGGTCACGGCCGAGCGGTCGCCTCCGGACTCGCGGATGACGGGAGCCGATTCGCCGGTGATGGCCGACTCGTCCACCGAGGCCACGCCCTCGACGACCTCGCCGTCGCCCGGGACGAGGTCGCCGGGCTGGCACAGCACCACGTCGCCGCGCCGCAGCTCACCGGCCCCCACGCTGGTCGTGGCCCGGCGGTCCGCGGGATCCGTCAGCTTCTTCGCCATGGTCTGGCTGCGAGAGCGGCGCAGGGTGTCGGCCTGGGCCTTGCCCCGCCCTTCCGCCATCGCCTCGGCGAAGTTCGCGAACAGCACGGTGAACCACAGCCACAGCGCGATCTGCAGGGTGAAGCCGAGGTCGCCCCGGCCTTCCCCCCCGGCCACGGCGTCTGCGATCAGGACCAGCGTGGTGAGGACGCTCCCCACCAGCACCACGAACATCACCGGGTTCCGCACCATGTGCCTGGGGTCGAGCTTCAGGAACGAATCCCGGGCGGCGCGGCGCACGATGCGCGGATCGAACAGCGGGCGCTTGACGGCGGCCATCAGAACAGCCTCCCGGCATTCATCAGCAGGTGCTCGACGATGGGCCCGAGCGCCAGCGCCGGGACGAACGTGAGCGCGCCGACGATGAGGATGACCCCGACCAGCAGCGCCACGAACAGCGGGCTGGTGACCGGGAAGGTCCCGGCCGTGGCCGGGACGATCTTGCGCTCCGCGAGGAACCCGCCGAGCGCCAGCGCCGGCACCATCATCGCGAACCGGCCGAACAGCGTGCCGAGGCCCAGCAGCGTGTTGTAGTAGTAGGACTGGCCGTTGAGACCCGCGAAGGCGCTGCCGTTGTTGCCCGTCACCGAGCTGAAGGCGTAGAGGATCTCGCTCAGCCCGTGCGGGCCGGCGTTGCTCAGCCCCTTGAGGCCCGCCGGCAGCACCGAGGACGCCGCGGTGAACAGCAGGATCACGACCGGGAAGATCAGCACGTACAGCATCGCCATCCGCACTTCCCGGCTCTGGATCTTCTTGCCGAGGTATTCCGGCGTTCGGCCGACCATCAGGCCGGCGATGAACACCGTGAGGATCGCCATCACCAGCATGCCGTAGAGGCCCGAGCCGACGCCGCCGAAGATCAGCTCGCCCAGCTGGATGTTGACCAGCGGCACCATCCCGCCCAGGGGCGTGTAGGAGTCGGGCACGCTGTTGACGGCGCCGCAGGAGGCGTCGGTCGTGACGGTGGCGTAGAGGGCGGAGGTCGCGATGCCGAAGCGCACCTCCTTGCCCTCCATGTTGCCGCCCGGATTGCCGTGCCCCGCGGCGACGTCCACGCCGGCCGCCGCGTGGATGGGGTTCCCCTTCGCCTCCGCCCAGTAGGCCGTCGTGACGCCGGCGGCGAACAGCACGAACATCGCGGACCACAGCGCCCAGCCGTGCTTCTGGCGCCTGACCATCCGGCCGAAGGTGTAGGTGAGCCCCGCGGGCACGAGGAAGATGGCGAGCATCGAGAGGAAGTTCGTCCACGGCGTCGGGTTCTCGAACGGGTGCGCCGCGTTGGCGTTGAAGAACCCGCCCCCGTTGGTGCCGAGCTGCTTGATGGCTTCCTGGCTCGCCACCGGCCCCATGGCCAGCACCTGCTTCGCCCCCTCGAGCGTCGTGGCCGTGACGTAGGGGTGGAAGTTCTGGATCACGCCCTGCTGCGCGAACAGCAGCGCCAGCACGAACGCGAACGGCAAAAACAGGTACAGGGTGCCGCGCACCAGGTCCACCCAGAAGTTCCCGATCTTCCCCGCGGAGCGGCGGGCGATCCCGCGCGCGAGCGCCATCGCCGCGGCGACGCCCGCCGCGGCCGACGCGAAGTTGTGGAACGCGAGCTGCGTCATCTGCGACAGGTACGACATCGTCGTTTCGCCGCTGTACGACTGCCAGTCGGTGTTGGTCGTGAACGAGGCGGCGGTCTCGAACGCCTGCCGGTCCGTCACGCCGGCGCGGTGGAACGGGTTCAGCGGCAGGTGGCCCTGGAGGCGCAGGGCCGCGTACGTCACCAGCATCGAGACCGCGCTGAACAGCAGCAGGCCCGCCGCGTAGCGGGTCCAGTGCTGGTCCTCGTCCGGGTCCACGCCGCCCAGCCGGTAGATGGCGCGCTCCACGGGCGCGAGCCAGCGCATCGTGCCGTCGTACACCTTGAGGATGTAGAGGCCCATCGGTTTGGTGACGAGCAGCACCGCGGCCGCGAACACCAGGATCTGCAGCCAGCCGTTGAGCGTCATGGTCAGAACCGCTCCGGCCGGAGCAGCGTATAGACGAGGTACACGAGCAGCACGAGGGCGACGGCCGCCCCGATCACCGATTCGGCGTTCACGGCCGCTCGTCCTCCCCCGTGCCGTCGCGGCCCAGGCGCTCGCAGCCGGCGACGTACGCGAGCATCAGGCCGAAGAACGCCACGGTGACGGCGATGTAGACGATGTCGAGCACGGCCCCCTCCGGATCAGGAGGGGGATGGTACCGGCAGCTTCATCAAGACGGGGTCAAGATCCGCCTCGGGCTCGTCAGGATTCCGTCAAGATGGGCGGGACTCCGCAGCCGACGAAGTGGGTGCGAGCGAACGCCTCGACGTCGGCACGATCTCGCCGTGGTTCATTGGGGCGAGATCCCCCTCACCGCCCGCACCGCCTCCCAGGCCCTGGGGTCGATCCGGGGCAGGCTGTCGGTCAGGCCGGGCCGCAGCTGGAAGCCGCGCTCGAACACGATCCGCGCCTCGTCCAGCCGGCCGAGCAGCACCAGCACGCGGCCGGTCTCGACGTACCACAGGCCGTTGTCCGGGAAGTGGTCCTTGAGGTACACGGCGTGGGCCAGAGCGGAGTCGAGCTGCTGCACCTGAATGAAGGCCTCCATCAGCGCCCACTGGAGCGGCGGCGCCCCGGGCTCCCGGCCGACCGCGACCTGCATCACCGCCACCGCCTCCGGTGCGCGGCGGAGCCCCAGCAGGCAGTACGCCAGCTCGGGCGTCGGCGCCACCCACTCGGGGTGCGCGCGGACGAGCGGCAGCAGGATCGCGACGGCCTGATGGCACCGGCCCATCGAGGCGAGGAAGCGACCCCGGAAGGCGGCCACGTACGTGTCAGTATCGCCGAGCGCGGCGGCGCTGTCGGCCAGGGCGAGCGCTTCCGGGAAGTCCCGCGCCTTGGCCTCGATCATGGCCAGCCCCGCAAGCGCCCGGGCCAGGCGCGGCCACAGCCCCAGCGCCGCGCGGAAGTCGCCGACGGCCTCCGAATCACGCCCCCGCCCCAACACCGCCCAGCCGCGCCTCACCAGCGTCTCGGCCCGGCTCGAGTCCTCGGCCGCGCGGCGGGCGGCCACCGCCGCCGTGTCCGCCGATGACGCCACCACGGCGGGCGCGGGCGGCGGGGCCGGGGCCGCGGCCATGGACGAGACCCCGGGGCCGGCCGAGGGGACCGGGGCACCGGCGTTGCGGACGCCCCCACCCGCCGCGCAGGTCGCGGCGGCGGCCGCCGCGAGGCAGGCTCCGATGACCATGACCCCCTGACGCTCCCTCACGCTCTTCCTCCCCGGGTCCCTCGACAGCAATCCGATCCACGCCCACGGAGTCTCAGGCTACACTTCTGAACGCCGTCCTTTCCCGCTAGCTGAGCACTGCTCCAATGACCTCGATCGCCCGCTCGATGTCGGCCGCGCTCACGTCCAGATGCGTGATGGCCCGCAGCCGCTTCGGCCCGAACGCGGTCACCAGCACGCCCCGCTCCGCCAGCTTCGGGATCACCGCGTCGGCCGGGTGCCGCGTCAGGTCCAGCATCACGATGTTGGTGTCCGGCGGCAGCGGCGTCACGGCCGGGTGTCCGGCCAGCCCGGCGGCCAGCCGCTTCGCGTTGGCGTGGTCCTCGGCCAGGCGGCCGAGGTTGTGGTCGAGCGCGTACAGCCCCGCGGCCGCCAGGATGCCGGACTGGCGCATGCCGCCGCCCAGGCGCTTGCGGATCTCCCACACGTCGTCGCGCGCGGCCCCCGGGAAGGCCAGGCACGAACCGACCGGGCAGCCCAGGCCCTTGGACAGGCTCACCATCACGGTCGTCGCGGGCGCCGCGAGGCGCGCCGGCGGGAGCCCCACGGCGGTAGCCGCGTTCCACAGCCGCGCGCCGTCCAGGTGCAGGGGAAGCTGCGCCTCCCGCGCCAGCGCGCCGATGCCGTCGGCCACGGCGACCGGCATCACCTTCCCGCCCGCCGCGTTGTGGGTGTTCTCGATCGCCATGGCGGAGATCTTCGGCACGTGCGGCGAGGCGGGCCGCAGGGAAGCGCGCAACAGCTCCGCGGTCAGGACGCCGTCCGGCGTCGCCACCGGCCGCACCTGCACGCGCGAGATGTCCGCCAGGCCCGCGATCTCGTAGTGCAGCAGGTGCGCGTTGGCCTCGAGCAGCACCTCGGTGCCGGGGCGCGAGATGAGCCGGATCCCGGTCTGGTTGGCCTGCGTGCCGCTGGGGAAGTACAGCGCCGCTTCCTTCCCGAGCAGCCCGGCGATCCGCTCCTCGAGCTGCAGCGTGGTCGGGTCGTGGTCCAGCACGTCGTCGCCGACCACCGCCTCCGCCATCGCGCGCCGCATCGCGGCGGAGGGGCGGGTGACGGTGTCGGAGCGGAGATCAATCGCGGCGGGCATTCGGACTCCGGGCAGAAGGGACCGGCGCCGGCACGTCGGCAGCGTCCTAGCCGAGCACCGTGCGCTGCGCGGCCTGCCGGCGGCGCAGCTCGTACACCTGGCCGATCTGGGCGCCGAGCAGGAACACGAACGCCAGGTAGTAGACCCAGATCAGCAGCAGCACCAGGGCG
>JAJYLI010000086.1:0-9164 GCA_021787855.1 bacterium
TGTACGAGGACGCCGCCAGCTTCATCCCCACCAGCTTCAAGGTCGCCGGCGGGGATACCACCTATTTCGGCCGCCGCCGCGTCGGCGAGGGGCGCCTCCAGACCGAGCGCGACACCCTGACCAACGCGTGGAACGCGCTCACCGACGACAACGGCATCTGGGGCGCGGTGGCGGACAGCATCCTCGACCAGAACACGGGGCAGTACGTGCACGACATGCCCCTGTGCACCTCGTCCTTCGCCACCACCGGACTCAGCGTGTATCCCTGGGGCGACCCGCGGGCCCGCTGCACGCGGCACGACGGGGTGCCCGAGAGCGAAGATCTGAACGGGGACGGGCACCTGGACACGCTGGTGTCCGCGGTCCAGGAGAGCTACTTCCGCTACGTGTTCCACCTCGGCGACAGGCGGTATTGGGTCCGCGACGGCGGTCCCACGGACGCCAACGGCCACGTGGACACCCTCGGCGGGCGGTGGCGGCTGTACCGGATTCCGTTCCGGACCGACACCTTCCAGGTGGGCGCGCCCGACATGCACCAGATCCGGGACCTGCGGATCACGGTGATCGCGCCGCCCGCGAGCGGGACGGAGCAGCCGGTCTACTTCGCGCTGGCGCGCATGGAGCTGGTCGGGGCGCCGTGGGTCAAGCGCTCCGAGACGCCCATCCAGGGCATCGCGGGGAACGTGGGCACGGGACAGGGGCAGGTGATCGCCAGCGTCGTGGGCACCCAGGACTACGGCGACCTGGGCTACACGCCGCCGCCCGGCGTCACCAACCAGGGGCAGACCCTGACGGGCAGCCTCTCGCCCGGCGCGACGCAGATCAACCACCAGTCGCTGCGCCTGATCGCCACGGACGTCGGGGTGGGGCAGCGGGCGGAGGCGTACTACCAGTTTCCCGAGGGGCCGCGGAACTTCCTCGGCTACCGGCAGCTCCGGGTCTGGGCGCGGGGCCGCGGCACCGGCTGGAACGACGACGAGCTGTCGTTCTACATCAAGGTGGGCCAGGACCAGAACGACTTCTACCTGTATCGCGGCCACCTGCGCACGGACACGTGGCGCGAGCAGGTGGTGGACTTCGGGGAGTGGCAGCAGCTCCGGGCGGAGATCGAGCGGCGCTATCTGTCGGGCCAGCCGCCCTCCGGCGCCGCGACCTGCGGCGGCGACTCGACGGCCTACGTGGCGTGCGACAGCTCGCGCAGCTACATCGTGCACATCCTGAACCCGGGGGTCTCGCCGCCCAACCTGGCGCAGGTGCGGGAGCTGGCGGCGGGCATCGAGCGCGATTCCGGCTTCGCCGCGGACAGCGCGGAGGTGTGGGTGGACGACATCCGCCTGGCGCAGGTCGTGAACACGCCGGGCTACGCCGGGGCGGTCAATCTGCACGTGCAGGCCGCCGACATCGCCGACCTGACGGTGCAGGTCGTGCGGCGCGACGGCAACTTCCGGCAGCTCGGCCAGAACCCCACCTACCAGACCGACAACCAGCTGGCGCTGGGCGGCACGGTGCGGCTGGAGCAGTTCGGGCTCAACCGCCTGGGGCTCGCGGTGCCGGTCACCTTCCAGCTCAACCGCTCGTCGTCGGACCCGTACTACCTGAACGGGACGGACGTGCTGGCGCAGCCGCTCACCGGCCTGCGGCTGCCGCAGAGCACGCAGGCCTCGTTCAACCTGTCGTTGCGGCGCACCCGGCGCGGGACCCTGTGGTGGCAGCGGTGGCTGGTGGACAACCTCACCCTGAACGGCGGGTTCACGCGGGCCAACACGACGAGCCAGCTCTCCCGCAACGACGCCACCGCCGCCTCGGTCGCGGTCGGCTACGCGGTGTCGCCCGGCGAGCGGAGCTTCCGCTACGTGCCCGGGTTCCTGGTGCGGCTGCTCAAGGCCGTGCCCCTCCTGAACCGGGCGGAGTTCGTGCGCGGGCTGGGCGACGCGCGGCTGCGCTGGACCCCGGTGAGCCTGCGGTTCTCCTCGGGCTTCAGCGCCGCGCGGAGCCACTTCGACACCTACAGCGTGCCCATCGCCACCGTGAGCGACACCCTCGCGACGGCCACGCAGGCGCTGCAATCCACGCTGCAGAGCCAGGCGGCGCTGGAGCTGCGCCCGCTCCGCTCCACGGCGTTCACGCTGAGCTACACGACCACCCGGGACCTCAAGAACTACGGCGACTCCAGCACCATCGGGCTGCTGACGCGCCAGGATTCCCGGCGGCTCGCGGGCATCGGGCTCGGGTTCGAGAGCGCCCGCAGCCTCGGGATGCGGCTGACCTACGCCCCCGCGCTCGTCTCCTGGGTGCAGCCGCGGCTCAGCATCACGACCACCTTCGGGTTGACGCGCAACCCCAACGGCGGCACCCCGGAGCGCACCGTGGGGGACACCGCCGGCGGCTACCGGCTGCCCACCACCTTCGCCAACGGGCGCACCACGGACTTCGGCGGGTCGGTGGATTTCAGCCGGGCGCTGCGCTCGCTGCTGGGCGACTCGTCGCGTTGGCTGCCGTGGCTCGACCACCTGGCGCCGGTGGACTTCTCGACGCACAGCGAGCTGCGCTCGCAGTTCTACCGCGCCGGCTTCGATCCATCGCTCTCCTACGAGCTGGGCCTGGGAGGCCTGGGCGCGTTCCGCGAGCTCCGGGGAAAGGCGGCGGTGGCGGCGGGCCGCACCCAGCAGAGCCGCATCGCGTCGGGCCTCAGGCTGCCGCTGGGGCTGTCCGTCACGGCCACGTACGGCCGCTCGGAGCAGCAGACCTGGGCCGCACGCGGCCTCCAGCAGTCGGAGCTGGATCAGACCAGCACCACCTGGCCCGACGTCGCCGGGCACTGGTCGTTCGCGCCGCGCAGCAAGGCGCTGGAGGCCGTGTTCAGCGGGCTCGACGTGAGCGCGGGCCTGCGCGTCTCCCAGGCCCAGAGCGCGCAGCCGCCGCTGGTGCTGCCGGGCGGCGGGGGCGGGGGCGGCGGGGGCGGCGCCAGGGAGAGCGTGGGAGGGGTGACCAGCAACCAGTACACCCGCTCGGTGCCGCTGAGCGTGTCGGTCTCGTGGCTCCAGAACGTGAGCACCAGCCTCAGCTACACCGGCAGCCGCTCGCGGTCGAGCCAGGCCGGCAGCGTCACCCAGAACGATCAGAAGGACACGGAGGCGAGCCTGGGGTTCTCCTTCCGCGTGCCGCCCGAGATCATCCCGCTCAAGTCGGACGTGCGCACGCAGCTCAGCTTCTCCTCGACCGACACCAGGGGCTGCCTGCTCCTGGTCGGCGCGACCTCGTGCCTGCCCATCTACGACTCGGGCCGGCAGCAGTACAACCTTGCCCTGGATACCAACATGCCGCCCAACGTCTCCGCCGGCCTGCAGGTGGGCTACATCATCACCAGCGACGCGGTGAACGACCGGAAGTTCGCGCAGTTCGTCTTCACCGTCTCGGTGACGGTGAACTTCCAGGCCGGGCAGATCCAGTGAGGCGCGGCGTCGCCCTCCTGGCCGTGGCGCTCGCCGGCGCCTGCCACGGCGAGTTCTCGGTGGCCCAGCGCTTCGACGCCGCGCAGGCGATGCGCTGGGTCACCTACCAGGTGAACGCCGGTCCGCGGGTGCCGGGCATGCCCGCCCACGACTCGATCGAGGCCTGGCTGGTGCGCGAGCTCAAGGCCCGGGCCGACAGCGTCGCGGTGCAGGCCTTCACGTACGTCACCCAGCCGGGCGACAAGTACCACCCCGCGGGCGACACGCTGCACCTGGCCAACATTCTGGCGCGCTTCCGGCCGGCCGACCCGAACCGGATCCTCTACCTCACGCACTGGGACACGCGGCCCGTGGCCGAAAACGACCCCAACCCCGCCAACCGCGACAAGCCCATCCCCGGGGCCGACGACGGCGCCTCCGGCACCGCGATGCTGCTCGAGGTGGCCGACGTGCTGAAGCGCTACCCGCCGGGCGTGGGCGTGGACCTGCTGTTCGTGGACGGCGAGGACTACGGCGACTTCGACACGATGAAGGACGTGCTGCTGGGCTCGACCTACTTCGCCCAGCATCTGCCGCCCGGCTACCACCCCCTGTTCGGCGTGCTGTGGGACATGATCGCGGGCCGTGACCAGGTCATCGAGGAGGAGGACAACTCCGTGCAGTTCGCCCCGGAGGTGGTGGACCGGGTGTGGTCCACCGCGGACAGCCTGGGGCTGGGCGGCATGTTCCGCCGCACGGACGCGGGCGCCATCATTGACGACCACGTGCCGCTGCTCCAGGCGGGCCTGCGGGTCATTGACGTGATCGGGTGGCGCAACTATCAGACCTGGCACCACACGTTGCAGGACACGCCCGACAAGCTGTCCCTGGCATCCATGCAGGGCGTCGGCCGCCTGGCGGTGGCGCTGCTGCGCTGATTCGCCACGCGCCGCGGCGAATGGCGCCGGGGCCCCGCCCGGGGTGGCGTAGCTTCCCGGCATGTTCACGCCGGACGAGCGCCGCGCCGTGCTGTTCCTGGCCGTCGTCGCGGTCGCGGGGGCGGCCGTGCGCGCGGCCCGGCCCGCCGCCGGGGCGCCGGCCGCGCCCGGCCCCGCGGAAGCGGCGGAGATCGCGCCTCAGCTCGCCCCGCAGGATCCGGCGCGCCAGGCGGCCCGATCGCTCGAGGCGGAGCGCCGGGCCCGGCCGCTGGGGGCCGGTGAGCGGGTGGACGTGGACCGGGCCGCGGCGGCCGAGCTGGACCGGCTGCCCCGGATCGGGCCGGTGCTGGCGCAACGCATCGTGGCCGACCGCGAGCGCCGCGGCCCGTTCGGCTCGCTCGCCGCGCTGGGCAGGGTTCCCGGCATCGGCCCGCGCGTGCTCGAGGCGCTGCAGCCGCTGGTCAGCTTCAGCGGCACGCCGGCCGGCGCGGCGCCCGACTCCGGCCCGCCCGCCGACCCGCCGCCGGCCCGCTCGGGCGACGCGTGCCCGCGGGTCGTGGTGGTGAACCGTGCCACCGCGGCGGAGCTGGCCTGCCTGCCCGGCATCGGTCCCGCGCTCGCGGCCCGCATCGTCGCCGTGCGAAAGGTGCATGGGCCGTTCCTCGACCTGGCCGAGCTGGCGGGCGTCCCCGGCCTGGGGCCGCGGCGCGTGACGCGGCTCGCGAATCGCCTCAGAGTCCCTTGACAGGGGTGGGACCGCCGGTAGTATATGGCGTCGGACCCTGGGACCAACGCGGTTCTCCCTCTTTCCCCTCGGCTCTGCTACCATGCCGGCACCTCAGGCGGCCCCTGGCGATCGTCTCGGCGATCTTCTGATCCGCGAAGGGCTGATCACCAAGGATCAGCTCGACAAGGCGCTTCAGGAGCAGAAGAGCAACGGCCAGCGGCTGGGCTACAACCTGGTCAAGCTGGGGTTCGTCCAGGAAACCGAGATCACGAAGATGCTGGCCCGCCAGTACCGGATGCCGGCGGTGGACCTCGCCCGGTTCGAGGTGGACCCCAAGATCGTGAAGCTGATCCCGGCCGACGTGGCGCTGAAGCACCTGGTGCTGCCGCTGAAGCGGGACGGCCGGACGCTGACGGTGGCCATGGCCGATCCGACCAACCTCAGCGTGATTGACGACCTCAAGTTCATCACCCGCTACGACATCTTCGCCGTGATCGCGGGCGAGTACACGCTGCGCACGGCCCTGGACAAGTACTACGAGCAGGTGGACCAGCAGCTCGAGGGCCTGCTGAAGGAGATCGGGGAGGAGGAGGGGGGGGAGGGGGACCTGGAGGTCGTCGCGCAGCAGGAGGAGGACGAGTCCGCCGCGGTCACCGCGGACGACGCCCCGGTGGTGAAGCTGATCAACGCGATCCTCGGCGACGCGGTGAAGCGGGGCGCCTCCGACATCCACCTCGAGCCGTTCGAGCACGAGCTGCGGGTCCGCTACCGGATTGACGGCGCGCTGCAGGAAGTGATGAAGCCGCCGATGAAGCTGAAGGCGGCCCTGACGAGCCGCATCAAGATCATGTCCGCGCTGAACATCGCCGAGCGCCGGGTGCCGCAGGACGGGCGCATCAAGCTCAAGATGGGCAAGCGGGTGATTGATTTCCGCGTCTCCACGCTGCCGGTGCTGTTCGGCGAGAAGATCGTGATGCGGATCCTCGACAAGGGCAACCTGACGCTCGACCTGTCCAAGTTCGGGTTCGAGCCCAAGGCCGAGGCGGATTTGCTCAAGGCGATCCTGAACCCGTACGGCATGGTGCTGGTGACCGGGCCGACGGGCTCGGGGAAGACGACCACGCTGTACTCGGCGCTGTCGCGGATCAACACGATGGAAGTGAACATCATGACCGCGGAGGACCCCGTCGAGTACAATTTGATGGGGATCAACCAGGTTCTGGTGCGGAACGAGGTCGGGATGACGTTCGCGGCGGCGCTGAAGGCGTTCCTGCGCCAGGACCCGAACATCATCATGGTGGGGGAGATCCGCGACATCGAGACGGGCGGCATCGCGATCAAGGCGGCCCTCACCGGCCACCTGGTGCTCTCGACGCTGCACACCAACGACGCGCCCTCGACGATCACCCGGATGATTGACATGGGGATCGAGCCGTTCAACGTGGCGTCGGCGGTGAACCTGATCGTGGCGCAGCGGCTGGTGCGCCGCATCTGCAGCGCCTGCAAGGAGGAGCACCAGTACGCGCCGGAGGAGCTGAAGGCGCTGGGGGGCGACACCAAGGAGTTCGCCGGCATCACCTTTCACAAGGGGAAGGGCTGCGAGCAGTGCAACGGCACGGGCTACAAGGGCCGGGCGGGGCTGTACGAGGTGATGGCGCTGTCCCCGGAGCTGCGGCGGATGATCCTCAAGGGCGCCTCGACCAGCGAGCTGCAGGAGCAGGCGGTCACGGACGGCATGCTCACCCTGCGCATGGACGGACTGGTGAAGATCAAGAAGGGCCTCACTACCCTGGAAGAAGTGGTCAAGGAAACGGCGGCGGGCTGAACCCATGACGGCACCCCACGCGGCGCCCAGTCCCTTCAACCTGCGCGCCCTGCTCGAGGAGATGATCGAGCGGGACGCGTCGGACCTCCACATCACGGCGGGGGAGCGTCCCAAGCTGCGGGTGGACGGGGACATCGTCAGCAGCAAGGTCGAGGCCATCCTCAACCCCAAGGACACGCTGCAGCTCGCCTATTCGATTCTCACGGAGCAGCAGAAGAAGCGGTTCGAGACCGAGGACGAGCTGGACTTCTCCTTCGGGATCCAGAACCTGGCGCGGTTCCGCGGCAACGCCTTCAAGCAGCGGGGGTGCGTGTCGCTGGTGATCCGGCAGATCCCCTTCCAGGTCAAGACCTTCGAGCAGCTGCAGCTCCCGCCGATCGTGGCCAAGCTCGCCGAGAAGCCGCGCGGCCTGGTGCTGGTGACCGGGCCCACCGGCTCGGGCAAGTCCACCACCCTGGCGGCGATGGTGGACAAGATCAACCGCGAGTGGAAGGGGCACATCATCACGGTGGAGGACCCGATCGAGTTCATCCACCGCCACCAGCAGTGCATCGTCAACCAGCGCGAGGTGGGCACCGACACCAAGTCGTTCTCCAACGCCCTCAAGTACGCGCTGCGCGAGGACCCCGACGTGGTGCTGATCGGCGAGATGCGCGACCTGGAGACCATCCAGGCCGGGCTCACCATCGCCGAGACCGGGCACCTCGCCTTCGCCACGCTGCACACCAACTCCGCGGCCGAGACCATCAACCGCATCATTGACGTGTTCCCCTCGCACCAGCAGTCGCAGGTGCGGGCCCAGCTCGCCTTCGTGCTCGAGGGCATCATCACCCAGACCCTGCTGCCGCGCGCCAAGGGCCGCGGCCGGGTCATGGCGTGCGAGATCCTGGTCGCCACCCCCGCCATCCGGGCGCTGATCCGCGACGACAAGGTGCACCAGATCCAGTCCTCGATGCAGGCCGGCAAGAAGCACGGCATGCAGACGCTCAGCGACTCGCTGTACCAGCTCTACATGGCCCGCGAAGTCACGCTCGACGAGTGCCTGCGGGTCAGCGGCGAGCCCAGCGAGTTCCTGCGGATGGTCGGCGAGCCGGTGCCCGGCGACGACGACAAGCCAGCGCTCGCCCCCAAGGACCGGCCGCTCACGGGCGGACTGAAGCGTTGAGAGGAGGCTGACCCATGCCAGTCTTCAACTACACCGCCCGCACCCTGACGGGGGAGCTGCAGTCGGGCACCATTGATCTGCCGAGCCACGACGACGTCATCGCGCATCTCCGGAAGAACCGGATGATCGTGGTGAAGGTCCAGCAGGCCCCGCGGCAGCTCAACTTCACCTTCGGCAGCGGCATCACCACCCGGGACGTGGTGATCTTCACCCGCCAGTTCGCCACCATGATCAACTCCGGCCTGCCGCTGGTGCAGGCCCTGGACATCCTGGCGGAGCAGACCGAGAACAAGGCCCTCAAGGACGTGACCCGCGCCGTGGTGTACGACGTGGAGAGCGGCCACACCCTCGCCGACGCGCTGCGCAAGCACCCCAAGGCCTTCTCCGACCTGTACGTCAACATGGTGGCCGCGGGCGAGGCGGGCGGCATCCTGGACACCATTCTGCTGCGGCTCGCCACCTTCATGGAGAAGAACGACGCCCTGGTGCGGAAGGTGAAGGGCGCCTTGATCTACCCGGCCGTCATCATGTCGGTGGCGGCCATCGCCATCGTCATCCTGCTGATCTTCGTCATCCCGGTCTTCCAGAGCATGTTCGCGGACGTGAAGATGGAGCTGCCGCTGGCCACCCGCATCGTGATCGGCGCCTCCAGCTTCCTGAAGCACTTCTGGTACCTCCTGTTCGGCGGCGTCCCCGCCGTGGTGTACGTCATCCGGCGCTACTACAAGACGCCGTCCGGCCGGCTCAACCTCGACAAGGTGCTGCTCGCCTTCCCGGTGCTGGGCGACGTGATCCGCAAGTCCGCGGTGTCGCGCTTCACCCGCACCCTCGGCACCCTGATCGCCTCCGGCGTCTCGATCCTCGACGGGCTCGAGATCACCGCCAAGACCGCCGGCAACCGCGTGATTCACGACGCCATCATGGAGTCCCGCTCCTCGATCGCCGGCGGCGAGACCATCGCGGCGCCGCTCCAGAAGTCGAAGGTCTTCCCGCCCATGGTGATCTCGATGATCGCCGTCGGCGAGCAGACCGGCGGCCTGGACGAGATGCTCAGCAAGATCGCCGACTTCTACGACGA
>JAJYLI010000086.1:9264-12388 GCA_021787855.1 bacterium
GGAGTCTTCAGTCTTGCAGTCTGCAAGAGTCGGCGCATAGTATGGGCTCCGTGACCTCCCCCATCCCGCCAGCCCGCCCCGCGCCGCTGGGCGCCGTCCCGCCCCCCCGGGTCCTGCTGCGCTGGCTGTACGTGGGCCGCATCTCGGTGGCGACGGCGGTCTTCCTGGCGGCCGCGCTCAGCTGGTGGCGGGCGGATCTGACGGCGCTGCTGGTGGCCTCGCTCACGGTGACCCTGGCCCTGGTGGTGACGGCCGGCTCGTTCTGGTACAGCCACCTGAGGCCCGGCGGCGTCGGCCCGACGTTCCTGTACGCCCAGGCGGTGTTCGACGTCGGGATGGTGACCGCGATCGTCCAGATCAGCGGGCCGTTCTCCTACTTCGCGGCGCTGTACATCCTGGTCATCGCGTTCTACACGGTGATGATGCCGCTCGCGAACGGCCTGCTGGTGGCGCTCCTGGCCGGCATCGTGTACGCCGCGGGCGTGCTGTTCGGGCAGCCGGGCGAGCTGTCGGCCGCGGTGCTGCTGCAGGTCGCCGTGTACTGGCTGGTGGCGGGCGCGACGGCCTACCTGGCCAGCCGGGTCCGCGTGGTCGGCGCGGCGCACGACACCCTGGAGGCGGAGCTGCGGCGGGTGCGCCTCGAGGCCGCGGACATCTTGCGGCACATCGGGGCGGGGGTCCTCACGGTGGAAGGGGACGGCCGGCTGGTGTACGCCAATCCCACCGCGGAGCAGCTCCTGGGCCTGCCGCTGGCGGGGCGGCTCGACCAGCCGGTGCTGGAGGACGTGGAGCGGGTGGCGCCCTCGCTGTCGGAGGCGATCCGTCGCACGGCGCGCGAGGGCCGGCGGGTGGTGCGCTCCGTGGCCGTGGTGACGGCGGGCGGGCGGGCGTTCCCCATCGGCCTGACCACCACGGCCGTGCGGGCCGGGCCGGGGGTCGGCGACGGCGCGGCCGCCGGGGGCGTGGGGGGCGGGGGGGGCAGCTCGAGCGTGACCGCGATCTTTCAGGACATCTCGGATGCCCGGCGGCTGGAGGAGCTGCGCCTGAGGACGGAGCGGCTGGAGGCGGTGGCCGAGCTGTCGGCCTCGCTGGCGCACGAGATCAAGAACCCGCTGGCCTCGATCAAGAGCGCGGTGGCGCAGTTGTCGCGCTCGGCCCCGCCGGGCGCGGACGAGCAGGTGCTGGCGGGCCTGATCGTGCGGGAGAGCGACCGGCTCGCGGCGCTGCTGACGGAGTTCCTCGACTTCTCGCGGGTGCGCGTGACCCGGTCGGCGCGGCTGGACCTGGCGGTGGTGGCGGAGCGGGGCATTCACCTGGCGCGTCAGCACCCCGCCTGCTCGTCCGACGCCGCGATCATTCTGGATGCGGCCGAGCGCCCGGTGCTGGTGGAGGGGGACGAGGACCTGCTGCACCGGGTGGTGTTCAACCTGGTGCTGAACGCCGTGCAGGCGGCGGTCCCGCCCCGCGCGGCGGAGGTGCGGGTGACGGTGGGGACCGCGACCGGCGGGGAGCTGCCGGCGGGCGTCACGATGGAAGCGCCGCGGGTGTTGCGGGTCAGTGACGCCGGGCCGGGGGTGGCTCCCGAGGTGCTGCCGCGCCTGTTCGAGCCGTTCGTCACGGGCCGCGCCGGCGGCTCGGGGCTGGGGCTGGCGATCGTGCAGCGCGCCGTGCAGGCGCATCGCGGGCTGATCCTGTGCGACACGGGGGCGGGGCGCGGCACCACCTTCTCCGTCTATCTGCCCGCGCGCTTCGCCGCCGAGGCCGTGTGAGCGCGCGCCCTTCGCTGCTGCTGGTGGACGACGAGTCGGCCATCCTCGATTCGCTGCGGATCCTGTTCAAGCACGAGGGCTTCGACGTCGTGGTGGCGCAGGGGGGCCGCGCGGCCCTGGACGCGCTGGAGCGCGCCGTGCCCGAGCTGGTCGTGACGGACGTGCGGATGCCGTCGGTGAACGGCATCGAGGTGCTGACGGCGGCGCGGCGCCGGGACCCGGATCTGCCGGTGATCCTGATGACCGCGCAGGCCGAGCTGAAGACGGCGATTGACGCGGTCAACCAGGGCGCCTTCCACTACATCCAGAAGCCGTTCGACAACGAGGAGCTGGTGGCGATCTGCCGCCGCGCCCTGGAGCACCGCCGGCTCAAGGCGGAGAACCGGACCCTGCGGCAGGAGATCCAGCGCCGCGAGCGCTCGCAGGCGGTCCGGCCTATCGGCGAGGCGCCGGTGTTTCGCGACGTGCTGCGGCTGGCCGAGACCGTCGCGCCGAGCGACAGCATCGTGCTGATCCAGGGCGAGAGCGGCACGGGCAAGGAGGTGATCGCGCGCTGGATCCACGGGCTTTCGGGCCGGGCCCAGGGGCCGTTCGTCTCGATCAACTGCGGCGCGCTGCCCGAGGGCCTGCTGGAGTCGGAGCTGTTCGGGCACGTGAAAGGCGCGTTCACCGGCGCCGTGCGCGACCACGAGGGGCTGTTCGCGGCGGCCGCCGGAGGGTCGTTCTTCCTCGACGAGATCGGGGAGATGGCGCCGGCGACGCAGGTCAAGCTGCTGCGGGTGCTGCAGGAGCGGGAGGCCATTCCGGTCGGGGGCACGCAGCCGGTGCCGGTGGACGTGCGGCTGATCGCCGCGACCAACCGTGACATCGAGCAGGACATGCGCGGGGGCCGGTTCCGCTCCGACCTGTTCTACCGGCTGAACGTGATCGCCATTCATCTGCCGCCGCTCCGGGAGCGGCGCGAGGACATCCCCCTGCTGGCCGACGCGTTCCTGCGCCGGATGGCGGTCGAGCGCGGCACGGCGCCGAAGGCCGTGGTCGCCGACGCGATGAGCGCGATCATGGCCTACGACTGGCCGGGCAACGTGCGCGAGCTGGAGAACGCGCTGGAGCGCGCCTGGACGCTGACGCAGGGGGAGGCGATCCCCGCGGCGGCGCTGCCGGCGCGGGTCACCGAGCGGCGCGCGCCCTCGCTCGTGGCCGACCGGCCGGCCGTGAACCCCACGCTCGACGTGGTGGAGCGCGCCTACATCCTGTGGGTGCTGCAGAACGAGGGCGGCAACAAGACGCGCGCGGCCGAGGTGCTGGGCATAGACCCGTCCACGCTGTACCGGAAGCTGGCGCGCTACGAAACC
>JAJYLI010000087.1 GCA_021787855.1 bacterium
GGAGAAGTTTCGAGCGGCGGCGTCCGGCGCGCGACGGCGGCCCGCTACCGGCCGCGCCGGTGCAGGCGGTGGAGCCGCGAGACGGGGTTGGCCGGCGCGGGATGCTCCGGCGCCGGGTGCGGCGGCGGCGGCCGCGGCCTGGCTGGCGCGGGGTGGGCCGGCGCGGGCTGCGCCCGCGGCGTCGGACCCTGCGCCGGCGCCTTCGCCACCCGGGCCTCCGCGCGCGCGCGGCCGAGCGCCTTCTGGGCGCGGTGCGCCGCCAGCCGCTCGGCGATCGGGATCTCCAGCCTCTCCGTGGCCTTCCGGCTGTAGTCGAAGCCCGGCAGCGTGACCCGCGGGAGGCGGCGGCCCACCGCGCGCTCGATCGCGGCCAGGTCGGTCTCCTCGTCCGGCGCGACGAAGGTGAAGGCGTCGCCCGTCATCTCCGCCCGCGCCGTGCGGCCCACGCGGTGGATGTAGTCGTCGGGCGAGTTCGGCACGTCGAAGTTCACCACGTGGCCCAGCGCCTCGACGTCAATCCCGCGCGCCACGATGTCCGTGGCCACCAGCACCCGGACCTTCCCGCTCTTGAAGCCCGCCAGCGCCTCGGTGCGCTGGTTCTGGCTGCGGTTGCCGTGGATCTTCGCGTTGGCCAGCCGGTGCTTCGCCAGGTACTCCGAGAGCCGGTTGGCCCGGTGCTTGGTGCGGGTGAAGACGATCGCGTTCTTCACCACCCCCTGCCGCACCAGCTCGAGCAGCAGTTCCGACTTCAGCTCCCGCGGCACCGGGTACACCGCCTGCGTGATCCCCACCGCGGGCGCCGCCTTGCGCTCCAGGTTCAGCGTCACCGGCGCGCGCAGCAGCTCGGCCGACAGCTTCACGATCTCGGGCGGCAGCGTGGCGCTGAAGAACAGCGTCTGCCGCTTCGCGGGGAGGTGGCGCAGCACCCGCCGGATGTCGGGCAGGAACCCCATGTCCAGCATCCGGTCGGCCTCGTCAATGACCAGGTACGCGAGGTGGTCCAGCTTGGCGTACGGCCGGGTGAAGTGATCGAGCAGGCGCCCGGGCGTGGCGACGATCACGTCCACCCCGCTCCGGAACGCATGCTCCTGCGGCTCCATCCCCACCCCCCCGAACACCGCCGCCCCGGTGACCGGCGTGTGCACGGCCAGCTCCTCAAGGTGCTCGTGGATCTGCGCCGCCAGCTCCCGCGTGGGCGCCAGCACCAGCGCCCGCGTCACGCCGCGCGGCTTGGCCCGAAGGTGGTGCAGGATCGGAAGCAGGAACGCGGCGGTCTTGCCGCTCCCCGTCATGGCGCAGGCGAGGACGTCCCGCCCCGCCATCGCCGGAGGGATCGCCTCGGCCTGAATGGGCGTCGGGCGCACGAAGCCAAGGTCGCGAACCGCCCGGAGGAGCGTCGCGTCGAGACCGAAACCGGTGAAGGACATGGCGCAAGGTAGGCCCTCGGCGGTCCGCCCGCCAACCGGGGCCTCCCCCGCCGCCCGCCGCGGGCTTACGCCGGGCCGCCGACGGCGAGGTGGAAGTTGAAGTTGGCGTGCCCGAACTTGGTCATCGCGCGCGCCCAGAAGGGCAGCAGCATCTCGGTGGCGCGGGCGGCGGTGATGTCGCCCAGATCCACCAGCCGGTCCCGCGTCCAGCCCAGCTCCCCCAGCAGCTCCGCCACCTTGGCCTTCGCCGCGCGCTCGTTCCCGCACAGGAACAGCTCGTGCTCTCCCGGCACCAGCGACGGGTCCACCATCACCGCGCTGTTCACCGTGTTCAGCGCCTTCACGACCCGGATGCCCGGGAACGCCCGCTGGATCTGCTCCGCCAGCGAGTCCGTGTTGCACACCGTGAGCGTGGGCGGCATCCCGTGGGAGAAGTCGAGCGGGTTCGAGACGTCCACCAGAATCTTGCCGTTGAGGTTGTCGCTCCCGGCGAGCGCCACGGCCTCCAGCGCGT
The DNA here is from genome assembly GCA_021787855.1 of bacterium. GTDB lineage: Bacteria > Gemmatimonadota > Gemmatimonadetes > Gemmatimonadales > JACORV01 > Fen-1245. The sequence continues at coordinate 1,942 of JAJYLI010000087.1, forward strand.
GCTGGCCCGACGTGCAGTTCAGCACCACCTCGCCCGCCTTGGCCGCGGCCGCGAACGTCCCGGTGGCCGCGCCCTTGCCCGCGGCCTTCGCCCACGCCGCCGCCGCCTTGTTCGACTCGCTCCGCGAGCCCATCGTGACCGCGTGCCCCAGCGACACCAGCTTCGTGCCGAGCGTGCGGCCGACGACGCCGGTGCCGAGAATGCCGATCTTCATCGCGTGCCCTTTCCTCCTGTGGGTTGGTACCGGGCCTCGACGCCCCGCGCCCGGCGCGGCGCGTCCGCCGCCCGCCGGGGCCGGCCACGCCGCGGCCCTCGTCAGCTCTGATCGGGAATCCGGTAGAGGAAGAAGCGCAGGCCGGAGCCCGGCGTCAACGCCGGCGCCCGGAGGATTCAGGCCGAGGGAGCCGCATCTCCCTGCGTCCGGTCCGGAAGGGACACCGCCGCCGCCCCGGTCGCAAGGCCGCGCGCGCCGGCGGTTGCCCGGCCCGTGGGGGCCCGGACATATTGCGCCCTTCCGGCATCCACCCACCTCTCACCGAGAGGGCATCATGCGACTTCGCGCCCTGGCCCTGACGGCGCTCGCGGCGGCCGCCGCGTCGGTCACCCCCGTGCCCGCGTTCGCCCAGCACGTCCGGCGCCGGCTCACCGACGCCGACTACGCCCGCGCCGAGCGGCTCCTGGGCTACAACACCAGCAAGCTGGTCTTCGGCACGTCGGTGCGGCCCACTTGGCTGCCGGGCGACCGGTTCTGGTATCGCAATGCCATCCCCGAGGGCTTCGAGTTCGTCCTCGTGGACCCGGCGCGCAAGACCCGGGAGCGGGCCTTCGACCAGGTGAAGCTGGCGGCCGCGCTCTCCAGCGCCGCGGACACCACCTACGACCCGTACCACCTGCCCTTCGGCACGTTCCAGTTCACGCCGGAGGAGCGCGGGATCACCTTCGACGTGGGCCGGAAGCACTGGACCTGCGACTTCGGCGCCGACCGCTGCACGTCCGAGACCCGGCAGCGCTCCGCGGCGCCGCCCAACTCCGTGCTCTCGCCCGACAGCACCAAGGCCGCGTTCATCCGCGACTGGAACCTGTGGGTGAAGGACCTGCGGACCGGCCAGGAGACCCGGCTCACCACCGACGGCGTCGAGAACTACGGCTACGCCACCGACAACGCCGGCTGGATCAAGAGCGACAGCCCCATCCTGCTGTGGTCCCCCGACTCGAAGAAGATCGCGACCTTCCAGCAGGACCAGCGGCACGACGGCATGATGTACCTCGTCCGGACCGAGATCGGGCACCCGGTGCTCGAGGCGTGGCCGTACCCGCTGCCCGGCGACAGCGTGATCACGATGATCCACCGCGTCGTCATTGACCTCGACGGCCCCAGGGTCGTCCGCCTCCAGATGCCGCCGGACCAGCACCGCTCCACCCTGTGCGACGACGTCGCCTGCGGCTTCGGGCCCGGCCGCGAGTGGGACGACGTGTACTGGAGCCCCGACTCCAAGCGGCTGGTCTTCGTCTCCACCGCCCGCAACCACCAGAAGGAGACCGTGCGCGTCGCCGACGCCGAGACCGGCGCGGTGCACGACGTGTTCACCGAGACCACCGACACCTGGCTCGAGTCCGGCTACAACCACGTCAACTGGCAGCCCCTGTGGGCCACCAACCAGTTCATCTGGTACTCGGAGAAGAGCAACTGGGGGATGCTCTACCTCTACGACCTCGGCGACGGGCATCTGGTGCGCCCGATCACCACCGGCGACTGGGACGTGCTCCAGGTGCTCCGCGTGGACGAGCCCAGCCGGACCATCTGGTTCACCGCCGCCGGCAAGGAGCCGGGCGACCCCTACTTCCAGCACTTCTACAGCGTCCACTTCGACGGCGGCGACCTGCGGCTGTTGACGCCGGACAGCGCCAACCACCAGATCACCCTCGCCCCCGACGGCCGCTTCTTCCTGGACAGCTGGTCCACGCCCGTGACGCCGCCGGTGACCGACCTGCGCACCGCCGACGGGCGGCTGGTCATGACCGTGCAGCGCTCGGACATCTCGCGCCTGGTGGCGGCCGGCTGGAAGCCGCCGATCCCCTTCACCGTGAAGGCGCGCGACGACTCCACCGAGCTGTACGGGCTGATGTTCCGGCCGACCAACTTCGACCCGGCCAGGCGGTACCCGGTCGTGGACAACGACTACCCGGGCCCGCAGACCGGCAGCGTCGGCACGCGGAGCTGGGTCCCGGCCCGCGGCGACGCCCAGTCCCTGGCGGAGCTGGGCTTCATCGTCGTCCAGCTCGACGCCATGGGCACGCCGATGCGCTCCCACGCCTTCATGGCCAAGTGGTACGGCGACATGGGCGACAACGGCCTCCCCGACCAGGTGACCGGCATCCGCCAGCTCGCCGCGCGCTACCCCTGGATGGATACCACCCGGATCGGCATCTACGGCCACTCGGGCGGCGGCTTCTCCAGCGCCGACGCCATGTTCCGCTACCCCGACTTCTTCAAGGTCGGCGTCTCCGAGGCGGGTAACCACGACAACCGCAACTACGAGGACGACTGGGGCGAGAAGTGGCAGGGCCTGCTGGTGCGCTATCCCAACGGCACCACCAGCTACGACAACCAGGCCAACGAGCTGATCGCGCGGAACCTGAAGGGCCACCTGCTGCTGGCCTACGGCACCACCGACGACAACGTGACGCCCTACCCCACGCTGCTGGTGGTGGACTCGCTGATCGCGGCCAACAAGGACTTCGATCTGCTGGCCCTGCCCAACCGCCGCCACGGCTTCGGCATGGAGCCCTACATGATCCGGCGGAGGTGGGACTACTTCGTGCGGTATCTCATGGGGGCGCAGCCGCCGCACGAGTACCTGATGCATCCGCCGGCCCCGGAGCGGCGGGGAGGGTGAACAGGGGAGGCGTGAGAGGCGGGGGGTGAGAAGGGTGAGTGAGCCTCACCCCCCACGTTTCGTCCCGTCAGTGCGGCCCCGCCGTCCCGGTGGACGTCTCGATGCCCCGAACGACATCCAGCCGTAGCTCGGACCATCCATCCACCTGGTAGTACTCCACCCGCAGCCGGTGCCGGCCGCCGGTGATCCGCGCGTGGTCCGCCACCGACTCGTGCGGCGTCCAGTCGTCAACCGCCGGCTTGCCGTCCACCCACACCCGCACCGCGTCGTCGCTGATCGTGCGCAGGGTATAGACGCCCCGCGGCAGCGTGACCTCGGTCGTGGCCTCGAGCGCCCATCGCTCCAGCGGCAGTTTCGGGATCGCGGGCGCGTACCACTCGAAGTCCAGCCGCGGCGCGTGCATCGCCACCAGCGGCGTGCTGTCCTGGAGCAGCGCCGCGAACGCCCGCGGCCGGCTCCGCGGGTCGGTCGAGTCGGTCCAGGCGAAGAACCGCATGGCCCAGTCCTGCGCGGGCTCGAACCGCCCGTAGGAGAACCGGTACGGCGCGCCGGCCGGGCGGTGCGTGCCCCGCGGCGACACCGTCGCCACGCCGCGATAGACCAGGGTCACGTCCCAGTCGGCGCCGGGCCCCGGCCGCGGCGTCACCGTCAGCGTGTCACCCACGCGGCCGCGGATCGCGGACACGGCGGTCAGCCCCCGGCGGGAGACCAGGGTCCAGCTTCCCGGCGGCCCCAGCACGGCCAGCCTCAGGGGCACCGACCGCGTGCTGTCCAGGGGCCACAGCTTGGGCGAGCGCCAGTCGTAGGGCCCCCAGGCGTCCACGATGATGGCCGACCGGTCCAGTCGCGTGAGCGGCGAGGCGGGGAAGGCCGAGTCCCCCGGCGGCGCCGCCGGGGCCAGCCGCGCGTACGCCGCCGGCGCCACGGGCACGGCCGTGTCCCCGGCCGCGGCCGTCAGGTTGTCGCTCGCCTGGTAGGCGCTCGTGTCCGTGAGCACCGTCGCGCTGTCCACGCCCGCCCAGCGGTTGCCGTCCACCGCCAGCCGCAGCGTGTTCCGCGCCCGCACCCCGACCCGCAGGTGCGTGAACAGGTTGTCGGCGATCCGGTAGTCCCGGCTCCGCACGTCCACGTGCTTCGGGTAACCCCAGGTGGTGTCCGTCACCGGGTCCGCCCACAGCAGGACGCCGGTGATGCCGGCCCCGCCTCCTCCGATCCGGTTGAAGGCGATGGTGTCGTCCTGCCCGTGCTCGATCGCGATCCCGACGCGGTTGCCCGTGAGGTCGTTGCCCACCCACGCGGACCCGTGGCTGTAACCGCCCCACACCCCGTACTCGCTCCCGTCGGAGACGTTGGCGATGAACCGGTTGCGGGCGAAGGTCGCCTCGAACCCGTTCGCGGCCGCGTAGCTCACGTCGTTCCCGTAGAACAGGTTGTCGTTCGTCCCGCCGGCGCCGCTGTCCATCGTGCTCTGCCCCGCCCACAGGAACAGTCCGTCGCCCCCATGGGTGATGGAGTTGTACGCCACCACGTTGTCGCTGCTCTGCTCGTACATCAGCAGCCCGGCGGAGTCCTGGCCCCGGTGGTAGAACTTGTCGCTGTAGCCGCGGATGTCGTAGTCAATGCGGTTGTGGATGATGGCGTTGTGGCTGGAACGATACAGCGCGATCCCCGTCCCCGAGTTGAACGAGAAGTCGTTGTCCGTGATGTCCAGGCTGTCCGTCCGCACCAGCATCAGCCCGTTCGCCCCCTGCACCGCCCGGCAGCCCCGCACCGCCCCGCCCCGCACGTCCTCCAGGTAGAAGGCCGCGCCCCACCGCAGCCACTCGTCGTGCTCGTTGTGGTGGTAGGACTGCCAGTCCACCAGGCTCTCGTGCTCCAGCAGGCTGAACAGGCGCGGCTTCCACGTGTAGCTCCCGTTCACGTCCTCCACCGTCAGACCCCGCGTGCCCCGCGCCAGAATGCCGACCCGGTAGCCGCGGATCCGTGCGTGGAGGATCGTGACGTTCCGGCCACCCGCCACGCGGATCCCCACGCCCCGCGCCTGGTCCGGGTCGGTCCCGGGGGCCAGCCCCTCCAGCGTCGCGCCGGCGAAATCCACCGTCACGTCGTCGCCGCGGATCGTCACCACGGCCGTGTCGAGCGACGCGGGGGCCGTCAACCGGTAGGTGCCCGGTGCCACGCGGACCGAGTGCGTGATCACCATCCCGGGCTTCAGGCGCACCACCGGCACGGCCTGCTGGGCGGGAAGCGGCGCCGGCGCGACGGCGAGCGCCGCGAGGGCGCACACGGCGAGCGGCAGGCGGACGGCGGCGAACGCGGGCTTCGCGGGCATCACGGCTCCTTGGGCTCCGGCCACCGCCGGCGGGTTCCTGGCTGGGACTTGACCCACTGACTATCCTCAGACACCCGGCCTCACCGCAACCGTCGGCGACCGCCGCCCCCCTCCGCCTCGGGTGGTGTGGTGCGGACCGGCAACTGGCGTCTGGAACGGGCTGGGGCGGAAGGGGGAGGTCGCATGTCGCTTCGACCGGTTCGCCGCATCGTCGAGTCCCGGCCCACCCTGGAGGGCGCGGGCGTCCGGCTGCGCCGCGCCTTCGGGTTCGGCGCCACCCACGACTTCGACCCGTTCCTGTTGCTGGACGACTTCCGCAACGAGAACCCGGAGGACTACCTCGCCGGCTTCCCGTGGCACCCGCACCGCGGCATCGAGACCATCACCTACGTGCTCGCGGGCACGGTGAACCACGGCGACAGTCTCGGCAACTCCGGCAGCCTCGGCGCCGGCGACGTGCAGTGGATGACCGCCGGCAGCGGCATCCTCCACCAGGAGATGCCGAAGGGCGACCCCGACGGCCGGATGCACGGCTTCCAGCTCTGGGCCAACCTCCCGGCGTCGCTCAAGATGACCGCGCCGCGCTACCAGGACATCACCGCGGAGGCGATCCCCGAGGTCACCGACGACGACGGCACGAAGGTGCGCGTCATCTGCGGCGAGTTCTGGGGCCGGCGGGGCCCGGTGGAGGGAGTCGCCGCCGATCCGCGCTACCTCGACGTGTGGGTCCCCGCCGGCCGCCGCCGGACGCTGCCGGTCGAGGCCGCGCGCCACGCGTTCGCCTACGTGTTCGACGGCGCCGGCAGCTTCAGGGACGCGTCGGCCCCGCTCGCCCCGCTCACCGAGCAGGTGGGCCGGCCCGCCTCGCCCGCCCCCGACCGCCGCGGCGCCATCGAGCGCCCGCCCGCGCCGGTGCGCGACGAGACCGGCAACCGCTCCCTGGTGCTCTTCGGCGGCGGCGACGAGATCACCGTGCAGGCCGGCGAGCGGGGCATCCGCTTCCTGCTGGTCAGCGGCCGCCCCATCGAGGAGCCGGTGGCGTGGTACGGGCCGATCGTGATGAACACCCCGGAGGAGCTGCGCCGGGCCTACGCCGAGCTGGAGGCCGGGACCTTCATCAAGCACCGGTGAGCGGGCGGCGGCGCGGCGGCGCGGCCGCCCCCAGCAGGTCCACGTAGGCTTCCGCCACCAGCGCGTCCCCCGCGATGCCCAGCGTCCGCATCAGGCGCCGTGCCTCCCGGGCGCCGGCCGCCGGGGTCTCCCGCGGCGCCAGCACGACCTCCAGCTCCATGAAGTGGCCCAGCCCGCGCACGTCGTCCAGGTGCACCCGCGTCCGGCCCACGTGATAGACCACCCGGCGCTTGGACACGCGGCCGGCGGCGCCCAGGGCCCGGCCCAGCAGCGCGCGCAGCGCGCGCCCGTCCGCGACCGCCACCCGGTGGAACCGCGACAGCGCCGGGTCCGGCGTGTCGGGCCGCCGGTAGAAGATCAGCTCCGCCGGCGCGCCCGCGCGCTCCCGCAGCTTGAGGCGCCCACCGGGCACCCGGAAGAACGTGTCGGTCTGGGCGAGCGTCTCCGGCCCGCGATCCGCCATCGCCGCGACCCGCCGCTCCAGCGCGGCCGGGTCCGCCACGCGGGCCTTGATCTCCACGTTGCGGCTGGGACCGGCGCCGGGCCCGCGCGCGGCCACGCCGCCCCGCCCCCTAGCGCGCCGTGGGCCGGTCAACCGGGAACCGCCGCCGCGCCTCGGCCGCCCTCACGACGCCAGGCCCTCCAGCCACGCCCGCGGCTCCGCCATCGCGATCGGCTTCCGGCCGCCGACGTTCACGGCCCGCGGCGGCGCGATATGGGTCGTCATCTCTGGCGGCCGGGCGCCGGGATCGCTACGCCGCCCGCCCGACCGGGACCGCGGCCTCGCGCCCCTTCATCGGGCTCTCGTTCCACAGCCGCAGCATCAGCAGCGCCCCGATGAGCGAGAACGGCATGATCATGTAGGTCCACGCGCCCCACCCCCACCGGTCCAGGAAGTGCCCCAGCAGGAAGCCCGTGAGGCCCGAGGCCAGGTACTGCACCCCGTCCAGGATCCCCGCCGCGGTCGCCGCCCCCTTCGTCCCGCCGAAGTCCATCGAGGCCGTGCCCGTCAGCATCCCGTGGACCCCGAAGATCCACATGCAGGTGAACCCGATCATGAACGCCGCCAGGCCGGGCGCCGCGGCATGGCCGAGAATGAACAGCGAGACGATCTGGCCGAGGTAGAAGATGAACGCCACCGGCGGGCGCCGCGACTGGAACCAGCGATCCGACATGTAGCCGCACAGCAGCCCGCCCACGACGCCGCCCGCCGTCACGCCCAGCGACGCGAGGTCGAACAGCCCGCTCCCCGGCGCGACCCCGTGCACCTGCTTGAGGAACGGCACGAACCACAGCATCAGCCCCTGCCGCACGAACCCGGTGCAGAACTCGGCCACCGCCAGCGTGACGATGATGGGATTGGTGAACACCCGCGTCACCAGGTGGTGCCGATCCACCGGCCGGTCGCGGTCCGCGTCGTGCGCCGTCGCGTCGTCGGTGTCGAAATCGGGGAAGCCGGCCTGGGCGGGCGTGTCCCGGACCAAGAACACGTCCACGCCGGCCATCAGCGCGATCGCGCCGGCCGGGACGAGGAACACCCAGTACCACGGCAGCGACGCCAGGATCCAGCCCCCCACCGTGAACGCCAGCAGGTAGCCGCTCGAGATCATGATCCCGAACACGCCGCCGAACACCCCGCGCTCCCGCACGTGGAACCACGGCGCATTCACCTTCACGATGGACATCGCCGCGTACGACTGGAAGTACTGGTTGACCGCGTACAGCAGCGACATCCCCACCACGATCCTGGTCTGCCACCCGTTCAGGAACAGCAGGCCCACCAGCAGGTTCACGGCCGTCGCGCCCGCCGCGCCGATCAGGATCGCCTTTTTCCCCCCGATCCGGTCCGACAGCGGGCCGTTGATGATGACCGACAGCGCGTAGGTCCAGAACCCCGCCGTCGCGATCGTCCCGAACTGCGCCTTGTCGAGGTGGAAGTGGTCCATCATCGTCGTCGAGGACACGTTCAGGTTGTAGCGGCCCATGTAGAAGGTCGCGTACGTGATCCCCAGCGGGAACCAGTTCAGGAACCGGCGCCGGCGGTATGCGCGGCTGTGGCCCATCGGGTTGGCCATGGTCCGGGGCTTCCTATCGGGTCGGGGGTGGAGCGTGCGGCCGCGGCGCCGCGGCCATCTCCCGCCACAGCGCCGCGAGGGTCGCCTCCAGCGCCGGGCCGAGCCTCGCGCCGTCGTCCGTCACCTCGGGCTCGTTGTCGAGCACGGCGAACGGGACCTCCACGCCGCGGATCCCGATCCGCCCGCTCTTGCGGCCGCCCGACAGCGCGTCCCAGTCGTTGACGCGGTAGTAGCGCTCCATCTTGGCGTCGGGCAGCGAGTGGTACAGGATCGAGTCGGCCCGCGCGGGATCGAACCGGCGGCGGTTCTTCCGCGCCGACTCCTCGTACGAGACGTTGATGTACACGATGCCCGCCCGACGCACGATCTCCTCCGCCAGGTGGGCGAACGCCTCCGCGAAGCCGGTCGCGCCGCCCCGCGAGAACTCCACGATCACCGTCCGCCGCCGCGTGAAGTCGGGCTCGCGCGCCAGCTTCTTGCGGAACTCCAGGTTGAGCCGCTCGATGAACAGGTTCCAGACCTGATCGTCGAGGAAATAGTAGTCCTTCGTCGTGAACGCGCGCGGCCGGCCCAAACCCTCGAGCAGGTCGTCAATCTCGAACGTCTCCCACACGAAGGGGAAGTCGTCCAGCTCGGTGAACTCGCCGATGCGGAACCGCCGGGCCCGCTGGGCCGGATCGGTGTGCTTGAGGAAATCAATGACCTCGCTCTTACCGGCCGCCGGGCGGCCGATGAGGATGATCACTTCGAACCGCTCGTCCACCGCGCGTCCCCCTTCCCCTGCCGCCCGGGCGCCGGCTCCCGGCGCGGCGCGGGCCGCGGACAGGATACAGCCGTTCGCCGCCCGGCGCGACCCGGGCCGGCGGCGCGGGTCGCGTGCCCCGGCGCGCCGGCCCCCCTCCCGGCGATGCGGCCGCCTACATGCCGTGCTGGATCACGACCGCCGTGCCGTAGCACAGCACTTCGGTCGCCGACGAGCGACCGCTGCCCACCTCGGAGGACTCGTAGCGCAGGCCCAGCACGGCGTTGGCCCCCAGCTCCCGGGCGTGCTCGACCAGCCGCTCGTAGGCCTGCTCGCGGGCCTGCTCGCACATCTCGGCGTAGGCGCCGATCTGGCCGCCGATGATCGCCTTGAGCCCGCCGACGATGCCCTGGCTGATGGTCGGCGCCCGCACCACGATGCCCCGCACCAGGCCCTTGTACTCGGCGATCCGGTACCCCTCGATCGAGAACGTCGTCGTGCACTGCATTGCGGTCGTCGCCATTGCGCCTTGCTCCTGTCGGGTTGCGGGACGCTCGTATCCCATCGGCCAAATCCGGCGCGAGGGCTCCGGCCCGGCTCCACCCGCCGAAGCATCGTGACGCTCGCACCGGCTCACTTCCTCCGGCACACCAATACACCCTTGCCGATCGGTACCACCAGGCTGTCGAACCGTTGGTCGGCCATCGCCTTCTCGATCATCGGCCGAATGGTAGCGTAGTGATTGATGGCGTTGTCGGCGACGAGGACCCCGCCGCTGACGATGCGGCCGGCCAGGAGGTCCCAGCAGGGCTCGTACAGCTCCTTCTCGCAGTCGAGGAAGCAGAACGCCACGTCGTGGACGTCCTCGGCCGTCTGCAGCGCGTCTCCTTCCACGAGACCGACCACGTCCCCGATACCCGCCTGGGCGAAGGTCTCCCTGGCGAGCCGGGCCTTGGCCTCCAGCAGCTCGTACGTGGTCAGTCTGGCACCGCGGGCCCTGGCCGCCAGCGAGAGCCACATGGCGGAGTACCCGGCGCTGGTGCCGATTTCGATCCACTGCCCCGCGGGGCAGTTGGACGCGATCAGGCAGAGGAACCTGCCGGTCTCGGGCGGAATCTGGCGCAGCCGCTCCAGGCGGGGCGTGCCGTCATCCCGGTCCCTGGCGTCCAGTTCCTCCAGGTACCGCATCC
>JAJYLI010000088.1 GCA_021787855.1 bacterium
CGGGCGCGGCAGCCGGCGGGCCCGGCGGCGAGCCGGCGGGTGGCGCGAAGGCCGCGCCGGCGATACGCCGGGCGGCCTCGGGCGCGCCGGGCTCCAGGGCGCGGCGGGCCCCGGCCTGGTCCGCGATCCCCACCAGCGTCTTCTCCTGGCGGTCGAGCACGTCGGTCAGGCGCACGATCTCCCGCGCCATTTGCCACAGCGCGTCGCGCTGCTCGCGCTCGCCGTCCACGATGGCGGCCAGCAGCTCGAGGTTCGAGACATCGCCGTGGCGGGCGCGCTCCGACGGCCCGTCGGCCGGCGGAGCGCTCACGGCCGGCGAGCCCACCGGCACGGCCAGCGCGCTCAGAATCTCCGCGCGGCCGTGGCCCGAGGCGTAGGCGTTCGCGATCGTGCGCAGAACCGCAACCGCGGGCGGCGGGTAGCGCCGGCGCCGCCCGCTGCCGACCGACGGGATGTGCTCGAGGAACGCGTCCCGGTAGTAGCGGACGGTGGATTCCGGAAGGCCGAACTCGTCGGCCACCTGCCGGAGCGTGAGGAGGGGCTCATCGGACATGCCGCGAAAATACGCCGCGGCCCGCGGCCCGGCAACACGGGCGCAGGACCGCAGGGCGGGTCCGCGCGGGCGGCTATTCGAGACCGAGGGAGCGCCGGTCCGCGCGGAGGTCGCGTCCGCAGCGGGGGCAGTGCAGGGCACCCTCGGGGGGCTCGTCGAGGGCGTAGTCGAAGCCGCGGCCGCAGGCGCAGGCGGCGTCCAGACTCTGGTAGCCGCACACCAGGCAATAGGTGTCGTCGGCGGCGTAGGACCGGAACCGCCCGCAGGTCCGGCACCGCTTGGTCAGGCGGGGCGCCTCGCTCACGGGCGCCGGCGCAGCCAGGGGATGGGATTGAGCGCGCGCGCCAGGCCGCGCTGGCCCGGCGACTCGCCGCGGATCTGCAGCTCGATGTGCGGGCCTTCGGACGAGGTGGCGCCGCCGGAGAGCCCGATCACCTGCCCGCGCTGGACCGACTGTCCGTCGGCCACGCTGACCCGGCTCAGGTAGAGGTACACGCTGTAGAAGCCGCCGCCGTGCTCGATGACGACCGACGGGCCGTAGGTCCCCAGCGACATCGTGCTGCGGACGGTGCCGGCGGCGATGGCGCGGACCGGCGTTCCCGCCGGCACCGCGATGCCGATCCCGTCCCGGCGAATCACCGTGCGGTTGGGGAGCTGCTCGCGCCCGAACCCGTAGATGATGTCGCCGGTGACCGGCCACTCGAGCTGGCCGAGGTCGGAGGTGCGGATGCGGGCGGGCGCGGGCGCCGCGCCGCGGCTGGCCGCGGCCAGGCGGCGCCGCTCGAGGTCGGCGATCAGGTTGTTGACCCGGGCCTCGTCCCGCGCCAGCTGGTCGAGCCGCTGGCGGGTGAGGTCCGCCGCCGCCTGCGACTGCTGGAGCCGCCGGCGGGTCTGCCGCTCCAGGTCGCGGAAGCGCCGGTTCTCCTGCGCGCGCTCGTCGCGGCGGCGGGACAGGGTGTTCTGCAGCACCAGCAGCACGTCGCGGGCGCTGGCGGCGCTGTCGCGCAGGGCCTCGACGTCGGAGACCAGCTCGCGGTCCTGGCGGCTGATCAGGTAGAGGTACTTGTAGCGCGACAGCAGGTCGCCGAACGATTCGGCCGACAGCAGGACCTGGACCTCGTACAGCGGCCCCCGCTTGGCGATCTCGATCAGCCGGTGCTCGAGGATGGCGCGCTTCTCGGCCAGCGCGTCCTCGGCGATCAGCAGGTCGGCCGTCTTGCGCTCGATCTGCGAGCCCATCGCGCCGATCTGCAGGTCCAGCTCGGAGACGATGCGCCCGGTGGTGTGCACCTGCTCCTGGAGGTTCTGGACCTCGCTGGAGAGCGAGTGCACGCGGCCGCGGAGCCGCTCCATCTCGGTCTGGAGGCGCTCGCGCTCGCGCCGGATCTCCAGCAGGCGCTGCTGGCTGTTGGCCAGCGCCGTGTCCAGGGCCGCCGAGGACGGCGGGGCGGCGGGCGGCTGCTGGGCGGCCAGCGGCCCGGCGGCCGCGAGCGCGGCGGCCGCCAGGGCGGCGGCGGCGAGCCTGCCGCGCGCGCGGGCCCGGCCTTCCATCAGACGCTGCGCAGGTGGCGGCCGATGCTGAACAGGCTCCCGCCGAGCCCGAGCAGGCCGCCCGCCGCGATGCCGGCGGCGGCTTCGGCGCCGGTGAAGAACGCGGCCCGCAGCAGGTAGGTGTTCACCAGCGCCCAGGCCCCGTAACAGAGCCCCAGGGCCAGGGCGCCGCCCAGCAGGCCCTTGATCAGGCCCTCCAGCAGGAAGGGACGCCGGATGAACCCGTCGGTCGCCCCCACCAGCCGCATGATGGTGATCTCCTCCCGGCGGTGCAGCACGGCCATGCGGATGGTCGTGCCGATGATCATGATGCCCACGAGCGCGAAGGCGGCGCCGATCACCGCCCCCACGGCGCCGGCGATGGTGCGCAGCCGGTCCAGCTTGGCCACCCAGTCGCCGCCGAAGCGGACGTCGTCCACGAAGCTGAAGGACCGCAGCCGGTCGGCCACCGCGGCGGCGCTGGCGGCGTCGCGGTAGCGCGGCTTGAGGCGGACCTCCAGCGAGGCGGGCAGCGGGTTGGCCTCCAGGTCCTGGAAGATGGACTGGAACTCGGGCAGCTCCCGCTGCGCTCGCGCCAGGGCCTGCGCCGACGACACGTGGCGCACGCTCTCCACCTCGGGGAAGGCCTGGACGTCGGCCATGGCCGTCTCGACGGTCTCGACGGGCGTGCCGCGCTGCAGGTAGGCCACCACCTCCACCCGCCGGGCCACGCTGCCGATGGCGTCGTGGATGTTCACCGTCACGAGCCCGTACAGCCCGATCACGAACAGCGAGAACGCGATGGTGACGACGGACAGCGCCGACGGGAGCGGGGCCCGCCGGAACGCCAGCGCCGTCTCCCGCAGCAGCAGCCTCACGGCTCCCCCTCCCCGGCGGCCGGGCCCCCGTCCTCGGCGGAGTCGTACACCACGGCGCCGTGCTGCAGCTCGATCAGGTGGGCGGGCACGCTGCGGACCAGGTCCAGGTCGTGGGTGGCCAGGATCACCGCCGTGCCCGAGGCGTTGATGTCGCGCAGCAGCTGGAAGATGCCCCGGGTGGCGCGCTCGTCGAGGTTGCCCGTCGGCTCGTCGGCCAGCAGCACGATGGGGTCGTTCACCAGCGCGCGGGCGATGGCGACGCGCTGCTGCTCCCCGCCGGACAGCTCGCGCGGGTACTGGCGCGCCTTGCCGGCCAGCCCCACCTGGGTCAGCACCCGCATCACCCGCGGGCCCACGGTGGAGCGCCGGGCGCCGGTGACCTCCAGCGCGAACGCCACGTTCTCCTCGGCGGTGCGCTCCTGGAGCAGCCGGAAGTCCTGGAAGACGATCCCGAGCCGGCGCCGCAGCCGGGGAATGTCCCGGCCGCCGCGGGCCGAGACGAAGCCCGACACCCGCACGTCGCCGGACGTGGGGCGCTCGGCCATGTAGATGAGCCGCAGCGCCGTGGACTTGCCCGCGCCGCTGTGGCCGGTGACGAAGCAGAACTCGCCCTTGAGGATGTGGAACGACACGTCCACCAGGGCGGCGCCCTTGGGGTACTCCTTGGTGACGTGGATGAACTTGATCACGGCGGCAATCTAGGGGTGGCGCTAGGCCGCGGCGAGCCCCCGGGCGAGGTCGTCCATCAGGTCGTCCGCGTCCTCGAGGCCCAGGGAGAGGCGGAGGAACCCGTCCGGAATCCCGGCGGCCGCCCGCTCCTCCGGGCTCAGGGCGGCGTGCGACGTGAACCGCGGCTCGGACACGAGCGACTCGACGCCGCCCAGGCTGGGGGCGTGCGCCACCAGCCGCAGGGCCCGGAGACAGCGCTCCGCCGCGCGGGCGCCGCCGGCCAGCTCCAGCCCCACCATCCCGCCGCCGCCGTCCAGCAGCCGGGCGGCCAGCGCGTGGTCGGGGTGGGACGGGAGGCCGGGATAGTGGACCCGCCGCACCTTGGGCTGCGCCTCCAGCCAGGTGGCCACGGCCAGCCCGGTGCGGTTGTGCCGCTCCATGCGGACCGCCAGCGTCTTCAGCCCCCGCTCGATGAGCCAGGCGGCGTGCGGGTCCAGGGCCTGGCCCCACAGCTTCATCCGCTCGCGCACCTCCTCGACCACGGTCGCCGCGCCGGCCACCGCGCCGGCGATCACGTCGGAGTGCCCGTTGAGGTACTTGGTCGCGCTGTGGATCACGATGTCGGCCCCGTGCGCCAGCGGCCGGAAGTTGATCGGCGTCGCGAAGGTCGAATCCACCAGCAGCGCGATCCCCTCGCCCTCGGCCAGCACGCCCAGCCAGTCCAGGTCCAGCACGCGCATCAGCGGGTTGGTCGGCGTTTCGACGAAGATCGCCCGGGTGGTCTTGCGCAGCTTGCTGCGCCACTCGCGCCGCCGGTCCGGGTCGGCGAACGACACCTCGATCCCGAAGCGCCGGAACTCTTCGGTGAACAGGCGCCGGGTGCCGCCGTAGATCCACTCGCTGGAGAGCAGGTGGTCGCCGGGGTTCAGCACCGCCAGGTGCGCCAGCGCCGTGGCGCCCATGCCGCTGGCCACGAAGATCGCGGCCTCCGCCCCCTCCAGGCGGGCCAGCCGCTCGGCCACGCGCTGCTGGTTGGGGTTGTTGCCGTACCGCGTGTACAGCACCTCGTCGGCGGAGCCGGGCGCGCTGATGAAGGTGCTCGACTGGACGATGGGCGGCGCGACCGGGTCGTGCACCGCGCGCGCGGCGGCGTCCCCGTGGATGGCGAGCGTCGAGGGGCCCGCGGCGCGGCGAGGCATGCGCGTCAGGCGGCGGGCAGCGGGAAGTACTGGTCGGCGGCGCGGGTCACCAGCCGGCGACCCACCAGCTCGTCCAGGGCGTCGCGGGCGTCGTCGAGCGAGCAGGCCAGCTCCGACGCGACGTCCTCCGCCGCGGCCGAGCCGCGGCGCGCCACCCGCTCCCAGGCGGCGCGGGTCAGCTCGCCGACCCGTCCCAGGAGCCGCCGGCCGCCGCCCCGCTCCTCCGCCACCAGCGCCAGATCCTGGCGGCGCAGCACCTGGTCAATCTGATCCGCGTGCACCTCGTCGAGGCCGCGCAGCACGAGGAACGCCGCCGGCCCGCCGGCGCCGGGCGCGCTGCGCCGCAGCAGCTGCGCCACCACCTCGTCGGCGCACGAGCAGTCCAGCACCCGGACCGCGGAGAAGTCGAGCACCACCACCGAGACGTCGGGATGTTCCTGGAGATGCGCCTCGATCCCGCTGCGCACCGCGCGACCGGTGGACCGGGTGACGAGGTCGCTGTGGAACTCGCACCCGCTGCGGGACAGCACCGCCCGCACGTCAATCTCCGCGATCACGGCGCCGGTCGCTCCGCCTCGGGCACGACCACCTGCAGCTGCGCGCCCGGGAAGGCGGCCAGGCCCTCCTTGAGGGGGACGTCCTCGTCCCAGGCCGGGATGATCGCGATGCGTGCGGTCCCGCTGCGAATGGCGATCTTGCCTCCCCACCGATCCACGACGTTGCGGATGCCCCGCAGGCCCTGCCCCCGTCCCGGGTCGCGAAACCGGCTCACGCCCTGAATCAGCGCCGCCTCGAGCGCCGCCCCGTCCCCCCAGCGGTCGCCGAAGCGCTTGGCCTGTGTCGGTTCGAGGGTATGCCGGAATCCCACGCCGGCGTCGGCGGCCGCGATGACCACCACCCGCCGGCCGAGGCGCCGCCGCCACGTGTACGCCTGGACGGCGACCCAGCCCCCGGTTCCGGCATGTTCCACAATATTCTGACAGGCCTCCGAAAGCGCCATACCGAAACCCAGCGTCGCCTTCGGCTCCAGGCCCAGGCCCGTGGTCAGGATGGCGGCCGCGCGCTCCTGGATGCGGTCCACCACCCGGTGCACGTCGGCCGCGACCCGGACCGGCGTGACTTCCAGCAGCACCGCGCTCTCCGACGGCTGGCGGGCGCGGGGCACCGCGCCGTGCAGCTCGAACAGGGCCTCGGCCTCGGCGAAGAAGCCGGCCCGCGCCCAGTAGTGCGCCACGTCCCGGTCGGCGGGCACGGTGAGCAGGGCCCGCCGGCCGTGCCGGTCGCCGAGCGCCTGCCCGGCGCACAGCAGGGCGGCCAACCCGAAGGGCGAGGCCCACTCGGTGGCGTGCGCGTCGAGCAGCACCCGCGCGGCGTCCGCCGGGACCTGCGCCAGGTCCGTCGCGAACCCCTCGAACGAGCGCTCGTCGAGGCTGGGCGGCACGCTCACGACGGCGGTCACGGCCGGGCCGGGCGTGACAGCGCGCCCCTCAGGTGGTGCTGCAGCCCCGTGGCGCCCCGGTGGCGGACGTTGCGCCGCGCCAGCCGGTTGGCCTCCCGGATCGCCGGCTCCAGGGGCTCGCCCGCCAGCAGCCGCGCGAACAACGTGGCGCCGAACACGTCGCCGCAGCCCGTCGGGTCCCCCTCCAGCGGCTCGCCCTCGGTATCCACGCGCGCGGTGCGCACCATCTGGGTCGGCGCCACGCCGCCGCCCGCGGGCCGGGCCGGCGTCTCGAGTCCGTCGAAGCCGGGCGCCGCCACGTACACCGCGCCGCGCGGCCCCAGCGTCACGCACACCGCCTGAACCCCCATCGCCACGGCCCGCGCGGCGAGGTCCAGGGGGGCGTCTCCGAGCTGCTGCATCTCGTCCTCGTTGAGCTGGATCACGTCGAAGCAGGAGAGCCAGGTCAGCGGCTCCTCGATGGGACGGTAGTGCCGCCAGCCGTTCTGGATGCCGAGCGCCAGGCTGTGCAGGTCGCCGTACAGCGGCCGGTGGAACGCCTGGCGCAGGGCCCGCGCCGTGGCCAGGTCGCACTCGAAGCCGGTGATGAAGTTGACGTACAGGGCGTCCAGGTCGAGGACCATCGGTCCCAGCTCGGCCCAGGTCCACGGGGGCACGCCGCCGGTGAGCTGCTCGCACCGGCGCGCGCCGTCCCGGTAGTTGAGGCGCACCCGCGGATTGAGCCCCGGCACTTCGACGAACCGGGCGCGGGCGGCGACCGGCAGCGCCCGCAGGAAGGCGTCGGCGCGCCCGGCGAGGTCGTGCCCCACCTTCACGAGGGGCACGAGCTGCCAGTCGGGCGGCAGGGCGGCGTCGAGGGCGGCGAGCGCGTAGGCGATGCCTCCCCATTCCTCGACCGGCGGCTCGGCGGGGTCGCGGCCGATGATCGTGTCCCAGATCATCGTGCCGAGGACGCCCAGCCGCTTCAGGGCTCGTCCCCCACGCGGTGGTGGAAGGTGGCGGCGGCGCCCACCACACCGGCGGTGCCCGGCAGCACGCCCGGCACGATGCGGCAGCGCTCCACCGCCGGCTTGAACGCCCGCCGCTTCACCTCGCTCCGCAGGGGCGTGAACAGCTGATCGCCGGCCATGGTCACCCCGCCCACGATGACCACCAGGTCCGGGTTGAAGATGTTCACGATGTTGCCGACGCCGATGCCCAGGAACTTCGCGGTGTCACGGACGACCTCCAGGGCGTACTGGTCGCCTCCGCTGGCGGCCTCGTACACGGTCTGGGCGGTGAGCCGGGAGAGGTCGCCGCCCACCATCTCGGGCAGCCGGGTGTCCACCCCGCTGGCGATGCCCTCCGCCGCGCGCGCGGCGATCGCGGGCCCGGACGCGTACGCCTCCAGGCAGCCGTAGTTGCCGCACTTGCACAGCCGGCCGGTGGAGTCAATGGTGGTGTGACCGAACTCGCCGGCGACGTCCGAGGTGCCGTGGTAGATGCGGCCGTCGAGGACGATCCCGCCGCCGATGCCGGTGCCGATGGTGAGGCCCACGACGTAGCGCGTCCCCCGGGCCGCGCCCACCCACCACTCCCCGTAGATGGCGCAGTTGGCGTCGTTGTCCAGGGTGGCCGGCAGGCCCACGGCTTCGCTCACCAGCTGGCGCAGCGGCAGGTCGCGCCACCCCAGGTTGGGGGTGAGCAGCACCATGCCCCGCTTGCGGTCCAGCGGGCCCGGGGAGCCGATCCCCACGCCGACGATGTTCCGGCGCGGGATCCCGGCCGCCTTCTCGGCTTCGGCCATCGAGACCTGGACCAGCCGGGCGATCCGGCCCAGCACCGCCTCGGGGCCCTCCTCGGCGTGGGTCGGCGCGGAGCGGACGCCGTGGACGGCGGACCCGTCCTCGGCCACCGTGCCGACCACGATGTTGGTGCCCCCGATGTCCACGCCGACCACGTAGTGCATGGCTCAGACTCCGTAGCGTTTCGGCACAATTTGAAGCAGGGTGCGCACCTCGGCCAGCACGCGGCCGATGGGCAGCTCGCGCATGCAGCGGTGGTGGCCCAGGGGACAGGCCGGCGGGCCGTGGTGGTGGCACGGCCGGCAGTCGAGCCGGTCGGGCTCGACGATCCGGGACCACGGCGCGCGGGCCGCGAAGCCGAAGATCGGGGCGGTGGGGCCGTAGATCTCCACCGTGGGCGTGCTCATCGCCGAGGCCAGGTGCACGGGCGCCGAGTCGTTCGAGACGAGGATCCGCGCGCGCCGGATCAGCTCGGCGGCGGCGAGCAGGGACAGCCGGCCGGTCGCGTCGGCCACCGGGGTGCCGGTCCCGAGGGCGTTCCTGATCTGGCGGGCGTCCGCGCGGTCGCCCGGGCCGCCCACGATGGCCAGCGGGATCTCGTTCGCCAGCACGCCGGCGAGCTGGGCGAAGTACGGCCAGCGCTTCGAGCCCCACTGCGAGCCGGGGGCCAGCACCACGAACTCCCCGCGAATGCCCGCTTCGGCCAGCAGGGCGTCCACCGCCGCGCGGTCGTCCGGGCCGGGGAACAGCTCCGGCTCGCGGCGGTCGGGCGCGCCGTCGGCCAGCGCCAGCAGGCGCTCGACCTGGTGCGGCTCGCCGCGCGGCGTGACCGTGTGGGTGTAGAGCAGGGCGCCGGCCGCGGCCCGGAAGCCGATGCGCCGCGGAACGCGGGCCGCGAAGGCGATCGCGGCCGAGCGGAAGCTGGCCTGCGCCACGTAGGCGACCTCGTAGTGGCGCCGCCGCAGCAGCCGCACCATCCGCAGGAACCCGGGCAGTCCCCGGTCCTTGCCCCGCTTGTCGAACGGAAGGCGGTCGCGGATCCAGGGGTTGTTCTTGAGCAGCGGCGCCGTGGCGGGCAGCACCACCACGTCCACCGGCGTGCCGAGCCGCTCGGCCGCCCGCCGGATCAGCGGCGTGGTGAGCACCAGGTCGCCCGGAAACGCGGTCTGGATCACCACTCCCCGGGCCGCCGCCCGCGCCTGGCTGGCGCGACCGCCCGGGCCGCTCTCCGCGCCCGCGGCCGCCGGGCCGCTCACTCCACCTTCAGCACGGCGAGAAACGCCTCCTGCGGGATCTCGACGGTGCCGATCTGCTTCATCCGCTTCTTCCCCGCCTTCTGCTTCTCCAGCAGCTTGCGCTTGCGCGTGACGTCGCCCCCGTAGCACTTCGCGGTCACGTTCTTCCGCAGCGGCCGCACCGTCTCCCGCGCGACGACCTTGGAGCCGATGGCGGCCTGGATCACCACCTCGAAGAGCTGCCGCGGGATCAGCTCGCGGAGCTTGCCGGCCAGCTTCTTCCCCCACTCGTAGGCCTTGTCGCGGTGGATGATCACCGTGAAGGCGTCCACCGCGTCGCCGTTGATCAGCATGTCCAGCTTGACCAGCTCGCTGGCGCGGTACTCGGCGAATTCGTAGTCCAGCGAGGCGTAGCCGCGGGACAGGGTCTTCAGCTTGTCGTAGAAGTCCAGGATGATCTCGGAGAGCGGGAAATCCCACTCGAACTCGACCCGCACCGGGTCGAGGTACTTCATCCCCCGGTAGGCGCCGCGCCGCTCCTGGCCGAGCTGCATCAGCCCGCCGATGTACTCGGCGGGCGCGATGATCCGGGCGGCGACGTACGGCTCCTCGATGCGGTCCACCTGCGAGCCGGCGGGCATGCGGCTCGGGTTCTCGACCACCGCCATCTCGCGGTTGGTCAGATGGACGTGGTACTCCACCGTCGGGACGGTGGTCACGAGGTCGAGGTTGAACTCGCGCTCCAGCCGCTCCTGCACGATTTCCATGTGCAGCAGGCCGAGGAAGCCGCAGCGGAAGCCGAACCCGAGGGCCACGGAGGTCTCGGGCTCGTAGTGCAGCGAGGCGTCGTTGAGCTGGAGCTTGGCGAGGGCGTCGCGGAGGTCCTCGTACGCCTCCGGCTGCGTGGGGTACAGGCCGGCGAACACCATGCTCTTGATGTCGCGGTAGCCGGGCAGCAGCGCCGCCGCCCGGCGCTCCGCGTCGAGAATCGTGTCGCCGACCCGCGTGTCCTTGACGTCGCGGAAGTTGGCGACCACGTACCCGACCTCCCCCGCGGCCAGCGTGTCGGCCGGCCGGTGCCCGAGCTGCAGGTAGCCCACCTCCGCCACCTCGTACGCCCCGCCGTGGGAGCCCATCGTGATCCGCGTGCCGGCGCGCACCATCCCGTCCACCACGCGCACCGAGGGGATGGCCCCCCGATAGCGGTCGTAGTAGGAGTCGAAGATGAGGGCGCGGAGCGGGGCGGCGGGATCGCCCTTGGGTGGGGGCACGCGGGCCACCACGGCCTCGAGCAGCTCGGGCACGCCGCGGCCCTCCTTGGCCGAGACCAGCAGGATCTCCTCGCGGCTGGCGCCGATCAGGTCGTGCAGCTCGGCGGCGCGGCGCTCGGGCTCCGCCGAGGGGAGATCAATCTTGTTGAGGACGGGGATGATCTCGAGCCCCGCGTCGAGGGCCAGGAACAGGTTCGACAGGGTCTGCGCCTGGATCCCCTGCGCCGCGTCCACCACCAGGATCGCGCCCTCGCACGCGGCCAGCGACCGCGACACCTCGTAGGAGAAGTCCACGTGGCCGGGGGTGTCAATGAGGTTCAGCTCGTACGCCTGGCCGTCCGCGGCGGTGTAGGCCATGCGCACCGCGTTCAGCTTGATGGTGATCCCGCGCTCGCGCTCCAGATCCATGGTGTCGAGCACCTGGTCGCGCATCTCCCGGCGGCTCAGCGTCCCGGTCGCCTCGATCAGCCGGTCGGCCAGGGTGGACTTGCCGTGGTCAATGTGCGCCACGATGCAGAAGTTGCGGATCCGGGCGGCGTCCATGAGCGGGCAGAAAGATAGCTGGCGGAAGGGGTCTGTGGTTCCACTCACCGGGTTTCGGGCGGCGGGCTCGAGAACAGGCTTGGCTCCGAGGCCTCGTCGGCGGGTTCCGCGTACGGGGCCAGGCTCTCCCGGTAGGTCTGGAACAGCACGGGCGGGGCCGGGACCTTCCGCCGCTCCAGCATCGAGCGCAGCATCAGCGCGTTGGCCGGCCCCTTCCCCTCGTAATGGTTGTTGGTGATCACGTACACGTCGGCGACGCCGCCGGTGGCGCCGAGGGTCCGGATGCGCTCCACCCAGGGCGCCAGCTCCTTGACCGTGTAGAGGTAGTCGTAGCGCTGCGCGGTGTCCTCGCGCTCGGCGAACCAGTGCTCGTAGTTGCGGCCGTGGAAGCGCACGTAGCCGACGCCGCCCGCGGCGCGGGCCGCGGGCGTGAGGGACTGGCCGATCAGGGGCTGGTCAATGTTGGCGATGCCGACGCCCAGCCCGGTGAAGGTGTCCAGGTGCTCGGGGTAGCCCCACTCGCCGTGGCGGACCTCGACGACCAGGGGCAGGCCGCGGAACGCCTCGGCGAGGCGCGCCAGCAGGTCCTTGGCGGGCGGCCCCGGCTTGAAGGACCAGGGGAACTGCGCCAGCAGGGCGCCCAGCCGGCCCTCGTCGCGCAGCACCGCCAGCCCTTCGGTGACCTGGCGGATGTCCTCGGGGGTCCAGGGGCCCGCGCGCTCGTGCGTGAAGCGCTGCCACAGCTTGACGGTGAAGCGGAACGCCGGATTCGGCGCCACGCGGCGGACCCAGGACGCGAAGGTCCGCGGCGGCTGCGGCCGGTAGAAGGTGGAGTTGATCTCGATGACGTCGAAGTACCGCGCGAGGTAGGCGAGGGCGTCGAAGCGCGCCGGCACGCCGGCGGCATAGACGTGCCCCGGCGAATCGGGATAGGACCACCCCGCGGGGCCGATGCGGATCATCGAGGCCAATATCCGCGCGCTCCGCGGCGGGCGGAAGGCCGCGGGCGATCCACCGCGGGCACGCCTCTCAACGCACCGCGCCCGGCCGCAGAGGGCGGCCGGGCGCGGGGTGGAGCCTGCCGGGACGGGCGGCCAGAGCGGCGCCGCGGCCCGCTAGCGGCGCCGGCGCACCAGGGCCGGCGGCGCGGGTCTGGCGG